>JAJZTK010000086.1 GCA_021849045.1 Deltaproteobacteria bacterium
CCGATCTGGCATTGTTGTCCGCCTGACCGCTCCCCTGCTGGCCGGAAAAGAGGTGGACCCGGCAGTGGTGGTGATGGACGAGACGGGCAAGTTCGCCATCTCGCTTCTTTCCGGTCACCTGGGCGGCGGTAACGAGCTGGCCGAGCGGTGCGCCTTCGTTACCGGGGCCAGGGCCGTCATTACCACTGCCACCGACGCCAATGGTCTCCCCTCCTTTGACATGCTGGCCAAGGATCACGGCTGGGCCATCGACGACCTGGGTCGGGTGAAGGTGCTGAACAGCCTGCTCCTGGACAACGGGGAGATTGCCGTGGTGGATGCCACGGGGTTGGTCCGCTCGTATTTCCATGGCCGGGGGAAGCTCGTCTTTTTCGATACCTTTGTTGCCGGGGTGCGCAGCGGCGCCAAGGGGGTTGTCTTCGTTACCAATAGCGTCGTCCCCCCCCAGTTCCAGGCGGAAAATCTCCTGGTGCTCCGGCAGCGGAACCTGGTGCTGGGGGTCGGCTGCAACAGAGGTACGACCCGGGAGGAGATCGAAGGGGTGATCATGGCCAACCTGAAGCGGCTCTTCCTGTCGCCACGGAGCATCGCCTGCCTTGCCACTGCCGAGGCCAAACGGGAAGAGCCGGGGCTGGTGGCCTGTGCCGTTGGGCTGGAGGTGCCGTTGCAATGGTTTCCGAGCGAGGAGCTGAACAGTGTGTCAACGCCGAGCCCACCGTCGGAACATGTCCTGAAGGCCATCGGCGCTACAGGGGTGGCCGAGCCGGCGGCATTCCTGGCTTCGCATGGCGGACAGCTGCTTCTGAAGAAGGTGAAGGACGGCAACGTGACACTGGCAATTGCCGAAATGAGTTGAGGTTAGTTATGGGAAAGCTGTTCGTCGTCGGGACCGGTCCGGGCGACCTGAGACATATGACCTTCGAGGCCCAGGCGGCCATCCGGGCCAGTGAGGCCGTGGTCGGCTACAAGGTCTATCTCGATCTGATCCGGCCGCTCTTGTTCGGCAAGGAGGTGGTTTCCTCCGGCATGATGCGCGAGGTGGAGCGCTGCCGCGCCGCTCTGGAACTCGCCGTTGCCGGCAGGAGTGTGGCCCTTGTTTCCGGCGGGGATGCAGGGATTTACGGCATGGCCGGGCTGGTGCTGGAACTTCTGGAAAAGGAAGCGGACGGGAATGTACCGGAGGTCGTGGTGGTGCCCGGCATATCCGCTCTGCAGGCGGCTGCATCGGTCCTGGGCGCCCCGCTCATGCATGATTTTGCCGCCATCTCTCTCTCCGACCTCCTGACCCCCTGGACGACCATCCAAAAGCGGCTCAAGGCAGCAGCAGCGGCCGATTTCGTCGTTGCCCTCTACAACCCGCGGAGCAAGGGACGGGTGAAGCAGCTGGAAGAGGCGCGGGCAATATTTTTGAACGGCCGCAGCCGTGAAACGCCGGTGGGGATCGTCCGTAATGCCTGCCGGGATGGAGAACAGCGGATCGTCACCACCCTGGGAGCGATGCTTGAGCATCCAATCGACATGTTCAGCACGGTCATCATTGGTAACGGTGCGACGTTCGTCGGCAAGGGTGGGAGCATGATCACCCCGCGGGGGTATGCCGTGAAGAGTGAGGAGAAAGGAGTGAGGAGTGAGGAGAGAAAGGTGGAAGAATCGCTCCTCACCCCTCACCCCTTACCCCTCACCGACAAAAAGTGCACGGCACTTTTTGTCGCCGGTACCGCCTCCGATGTGGGGAAGTCGGTCCTGACGGCCGGACTCTGCCGCCTGTTCAGGCGCCGCGGGCTCAGGGTCGCGCCGTTCAAGTCCCAGAACATGGCCCTGAACGCCGCCGTAACCCCCGAAGGGGGAGAGATCGGCCGGGCCCAGGCGGTCCAGGCCGCTGCCTGCCGTATCCCTTCCCACACCGACATGAACCCGGTACTGCTCAAGCCGACCACCGATCTGGGGAGCCAGGTGATCGTCCAGGGCGAGGTGGTTGGCACCATGTCGGTGCAGGAGTACAACGCCTTCAAGCCGCAGGTGTTCGAGAAGGTGCGGGAGAGTTACGGCCGGCTGCGGGAGGGGTTCGATTTCGTGGTGATCGAGGGGGCCGGCAGCATTGCCGAGATCAACCTGAAGGCCCACGACATCGCCAACCTGCGGGTGGCGGTGATGGCAGACTGCCCGGTGCTGCTGGTGGCCGACATCGACCGTGGCGGGGTCTTCGCCCAGATCGTCGGCACCCTTGAGCTTCTGGAACCGGACGAACGGGCGAGGATAGCCGGTGTCATCATCAACAAATTCCGCGGCGACTCCTCCCTGCTGGCGCCGGGAATCAGCTTCGTCGAAAAGCGTACCGGTGTGCCGGTCCTGGGGGTGATTCCCTGGTTCACCGGGTTCAGGATTCCGGAAGAGGACAGTGTGGCGCTGGAGAGACGGAGAACAGGGACCGGGGCTCAGGGCTCGGGGGAAGGGAAGGTTCGCATCGGGGTGGTCAGGCTGCCGCGTATCAGTAACTATACCGACTTCGATGCACTTGAGGGGGAAGAGGATGTTGAGCTCTCCTACCTGGACGAGCCGAGCCTGCTGCAAGGTCTGGACCTGCTGATCGTGCCCGGAAGCAAGGCGACCATTGCCGATTTGGCCTTCCTGCAGGATTCGGGGCTGGCAGCGGCCATCAGGGCCTTCGCCGGCCCGGTGGTCGGAGTCTGCGGCGGGTACCAGATGCTGGGAATGCGGGTGAGCGATCCCCATGGCGTTGAATCCGGCGACCAGCGGGAAGCCGAGGGGCTGGGACTCTTGGATGTGGTGACGGTGATGCTTCCCCACAAGGAGACCCACCAAGTGACGGCCGAACTCCTGCCTGCCGGCTTTCTGGTCGCCTCACGCTGCAGCCGGGAACTGACCGGCTACGAGATCCATATGGGGGAGACTATCCTCGGGCCCAAGGCCGACTCCTTTGCCAGGATCACCCGACGTTCCGGAGAGGAGACCGAGATCCTCGACGGCGCGGTCTCCAGAGACGGGCGGGTGTTCGGGACCTATCTGCACGGCATTTTCGACAACGACCGGTTTCGCACCGCCTTCCTGAACCGGCTCCGCACGGCCAAAGGTTTGACCGAACGGGCGGTGCCGACCCGGGCCGCCGACCCCTTTGACCTCCTGGCCGATCACCTGGAACGGCATCTGGATCTGGCCAAGGTCTGGGCCATCTGCGGTTTGACGCCTGCATGAGCAGTACCTCCATGGATGGGCACACCCCGCAGCTGGCCGAGGCGTGCGGATGAACCCCCAGCTCTCAATCCCCATCGTTGCGGTGGTCCTTGACCTTCTCCTGGGCGATCCCCGCTGGCTTCCCCATCCGGTAATCATGATCGGGCGGATGATCGCTTTTCTGGAGGGGCTGCTGAGACGGTGCGTGATGAGCGAGCGCCTTGGCGGCATCCTCCTGCTGCTGTTCACCGTTTCACTTACCTATGGCATCGCCCTGGCAGCAGTGGCAACGGCTTCTGCCGTGCATCCGTCTGCCGGCATTGCAGTGTCTGCCCTCATGGCCTGGACTGCCCTGGCAGCCCGGTCCCTGCATCGCGAGTCGGGGCTGGTGGCTGCTGCCCTGGAGAGAGGAGACCTTCCGGAGGCGCGACGCTATCTCTCGTATATCGTTGGCCGGGATACCGCAGATCTTGATGAACCGGAGATCTGGCGGGCAACGGTGGAAACCGTGGCGGAAAACGGTTCAGACGGCGTCATTGCGCCGCTGTTTTTTCTGCTGCTCGGCGGACCGCCCCTGGCGCTGGCCTACAAGGCGATCAACACCCTCGACTCCATGGTCGGGTACAAGAACGACCGGTACCTGCGCTTCGGCTGGGCCTCGGCCCGGTGCGACGATCTGGCCAATTACCTGCCGGCCAGGCTGACCGGACTGTTGATGGTCCTCGTCGCACCGCTGTGCGGGTTTTCCTTTAGGAACAGCTGGCGGATCATGGCGCGGGACGGCCGCAACCACGCCTCGCCGAACAGCGGTGTCCCGGAGGCGGCAACTGCCGGAGCGCTGGGGGTGCAACTCGGTGGGACGAACAGCTATTTTGGCCGGCCGGTGGTCAAGCCGACCATCGGCGACCCTGTCAGGCCGCTCGACAGGGATGCCTGGCGCGGTGCGGTGCGACTGATGTACGGCGCCGAGGGGGTGCTCCTGGCGGGGTGGCTTGCTGCTGTTACTGTCTGGCAGTATTGGAGATGAGCGGGATGAAACTGTTCGATCACGGGGGAAGGGTCTTTGCCGTTGCCCGGCAGTTGGGAGTGAGCCCGGAGGATATCCTGGATTTTTCCGCCAGCATCAATCCGCTCGGTATCTCGGTAAAAGTCCGGGATGCGGTTCAGAATGCCCTGGTGCAGGCGGTGCATTACCCGGACAGCGAGGCCACGGAACTGCGTCAGGCCTTGGCACTCCATCACGGGCTGGCGCCGGAGCAGTTCTGTGTCGGCAACGGCTCCACCGAACTTATCTATCTGCTGCCGCGGCTTCTGGAGGGGGGGCGCAAGCGTGCCCTCCTGATTGCGCCGACCTTTTCCGAGTACGGATATGCCCTGCAGCAAGCGGGTTGGGAGGTGGAGCAACTTGTTCTGTCTGATGACGACGGCTTCGTTCTCCCTCTGGCAGCGCTTGCCGAGAGGCTGAGATCTGGTTGCGATATTCTTTTTCTCTGTAATCCGGGGAATCCAACCGGCCGGCTCTATCGACGGGACGAAGTGGCGGCAGTGGCCGATCTCTGTCGAAAAGAGGGGACCTTTCTTGTCGTGGACGAGGCGTTCATGGATTTCTGCGAGGATGAATCGGCCAAGCATCTGGTGGCAGCCGGCGATGCCGGGGTGGTTCTCCGTTCCATGACCAAGTTCTGGGCGCTGCCCGGGCTGCGTCTTGGCTACGCCATGGCGTCAGCAGCGGTCACGACGCGCCTGGCAGCAATCCGGCCTCCCTGGAGCGTGAACCATCTGGCGCAGGCAGCCGGGCTGGCCGCCCTGGCCGACCATGATTACCATCGTCGTACCCTTTCCATGACAGGCTCGGCACGGACTAGCATGGCCGAGCGCCTGGTCGCCCTTCCTGAAGTCCGGGTATTTCCGGCCGCTGCCAATTACCTGCTGGTGAAGCTGCCCGGCAATCTCACTGCCCCGGTTCTGCAGAAGCGGCTTCTCGGGCAACGGATGCTGCTTCGGGACTGCAGCTCGTTTCAGGGGCTTGGCGAACGGTTTGTGCGGCTGGCGGTGCGTGATGTCAGGGAAAATGACCTGTTGCTGGCAGCGATAGAGAAGGTGCTCGGGTAGGCTGAAAAAAAGAAAAGGGCCGCATTCGCAGCCCTTTTTGGCGTCAGATTCTTTCCCTCTAGGCAGCTGTGCAGGCGAGACAGTCTGTTCCGAGCGTGGCGCTGGTGCCGGCTCCTGAGTTGAGGGTGTGGACCAGGGATTTGGTGTCGATTTTCTGGAAGCTGAGGCCGATACCCTGCTCGTCGCAACGAACCACTTTGCCATCGATACCGAACGACAGGTCCCCTGAATCACCGTTGAAGTAGACGGTGACCTGAACTGTTTCGTTGAGGTCAATCTGCTGGCTTGTTTTGACGAACAACCCTTTAAGGCTCAGGTTTTCCACCTCGCCACTGAAGGCCCGCCCCTGATAGGTTATCAGGGCGGTAGTCCGACAATCAACCCGTTCAAATTGTCTTTTTTTCACCGGTAAGGCTCCTTCCGCTTCTTGCGGCACGAGGTAATGGCTCTGTTATCGACGCCGCTTTCAGATTCTTTAGAGGAAATCACCTGCGTTTGTCAATAACATAACTGCTTTCGCTGCTGCGCTTGGCCAGCTTCTTCAGTTCGGCCGCCACTTCGGTGAGCTTTCCGTAGTGCAGAATGCGGGGAGAGTCGGTGGGGACAACGGCAATGGAGATACTCAGGAGGGGGATCTTTTCTTCCTGGCCTTTCCGGTTACAGGCCATGAAAAAACCATCAGCCTTGGCTACGTCATCGAACAGTTCATCGGCGATCTGCCCGAAGTTGCTGATGATTGTTTTGCAGACCGGCTCAGACTGCTCCATGGGGACGATGAACACGAAATCGTCGCCGCCGATGTGACCGCAGAAACCACCGCCCGACTCTTTGACGGCGTTGAACATGATTCTGGCCAGCATCCGGAGTACTTCGTCGCCATGGGAAAAGCCATACACGTCGTTGTATGGTTTGAAATTGTTGATATCGATGTAGCAGACCGTCATCGGTGTTCCCATGACCGCTTCCACTGCCCGCTGAATAGAGGCGTTGCCCGGAAGCCTGGTCAGGGGATTGTTGTCGAAAATCCGCTCGATGCGTCCCATGGCGAGCTGAATGCGGCTGAAGAGTTCAGGATACTTGATCGGCAGGGTGATAAAATCATCCAGTGGTGTGGCGCTCCAATCTATTTCCTCTGCGGACATCTCGGTCAGGATGCCTATGATCGGGATGGTGCTGAAAAAACTGTCCCCCCTGATGGTCTTGACGATCTTGTCACCCTCGTCGGTCGAAGACGAAGACAGGTCGAGGATGATCAGGTCCGGCGGATCGGAGTAAATCATGCCGATGACGTTGGCGAAACTCGGGAGAAGGATGACCTGATAATCTTTGCTCTGCAGCCGTAGCCGGAGATGGGCGGCGAGTTGCTGATCGCCGGAAATGAGGGTTATTCGGAGGTTAGAGCGCATCGGCCGATTGCAGTTCCAGGGTGAAGTTTTTCACTTCCACCATTTTGTCTTCCAGTTCCTCGATGATGTCCCTGATGATGACATCGTTCAGGTTGAGCCGTTGCCAGGCCAGTTCGCTGAGCGGGTGGACAACGTCATCACCGCTGAAACCAAAGCCGCTTGCCTTGATGAGGATATCCGCCAGATGGACGACGCTTGCCTTCACCTGGTGATTGCCGGCCTTTTCTACGTCGTGGTGACAGGCTATCGGCTCGATCAGTTTGTCCGGCAGAAACCAGTACTTGGCAAGCCATCCCCCGACCTCAGCGTGATCTATGCCGAACAGTTCCAACTCGGCTTCCTGAAAATAGTTTTCGTCATTATGTATTGAACTTAGAAGCTGAGAGTACTCATCGGGGAACTTTATCTTCATTATTACCTTGCCGATGTCGTGGAGAAGGGCGGCGGTGGAGATTTCTTCGCAATCGTGGAGCCGGAGCCTTTTGGCGATAATGTTGGCTGCCACCCCTGCCCCCAGGGAGTGTTCCCAGAGGCCGAGCACGCTCTTCTCCATGATCTCGAAGATCGAAGAGCTGAGGGCAAGACTCTTTACTACATCCACACCGAGAAGGATCATGGCATTGGAGATGGTGGACACCCGGTAGAAACCGTACGACGGCGAGTTTGCCAGCCTCAGGACCCGTGCTGACAGCACTTGGTCGGAGGAGACCATCCGCGCCATTTCCTGGATCGAGGCCTTGTCACTCACCGACATGGCGTTCAATTTGCCGATGATCGCCGGGATGGTCGGCAGCGATCTGGTATCCTTGATGACGGCCAGAATTTCGGAGCGCCTATCTGTCATTCTGCGCCGATCCCTCCATGGAGTTGATGATGCAGTCACGGTAGACATCCTTGATAGCTTGCATCCGCGGGTGGTCGTCTAGTCTGCGGAAGCGATGGTCGAGGTCTGCCAGGAGTTCCTCCAGGGTTTTGTCCCCTTCCAGCCATAGGGGGTGACCCTCAACGATGATGCTTTGCACTCCCATATTTTGTAACCGCATGATGATCGGAGCGGTCAGTTCCACTCCTTTGCCGCACAGGGGCGATCCATTGGGATTATCCGGACGGACCACATCTTTGGCCAGGGTCATTCCCGGTTGGGACTGAGAAATGGGAATGTTTTGCATATTTCCTCTCCCCTGTATCGGTATTGTATCGGGCCTGAATTGTACCGGATTTTTGGGGAATTACAACAATGGCGTGAGTGGTTCGGCTTAAATAAGCCTGCAATGAAAAGCCGTGCTGGTGATGTTCCACCAAAGCACGGCTTGCAAAAGGAAGAGACTGAAAAGATGCGGCGAGGGGAGCGTATCCTCGCCGCTTGGTCAGGCCGCCCGTTTTTTGGGGCTGAGACCGCATAGGTCTATTTCACGTTCCAGTTTTTCCCGAGTTAGACCCAGAGCCTTGCATATCGACTCTTTGTTGCAATGGTATTTCTCCATTGCCATCAGAATGAGTGCCTTTTTCAGGGCGCTGGACAGTTTGTCCAGCACGTTTTTCTGGGTCGTGGCTGCCACCACGGTGAAAAACGGCTCCAGGTGCTGTTCGAAAAGGCGGGCGTTCTCTTCCACTTTTTTGAGTGAATTTGTTTCCATGGCTTCCACCCTGACACAGTTGGTAATAAAATCGGTCATGTTGGTCTGTACGTAGCGAAGTGTTTCAGCATGATTGTCGATGGTAATGACAGTTTTCACCGGCATTGACTGAATGGCGCTCTTTTTCGTCATGATCATTTCGATCAGTCTGAAGTCACACTCTCCAGCTTTGTCGTCATGTATTCGGCATCTATATCCCACGGCGGTTCCTCCTATCCTATACATCTGACCTATCGTACGTGGCAGGTCAGGCAGAGTTGACTTTGATCCAATCCAACAATCAGGTGCTTTGGTTCGGGATTGAGCGGATTATGACAGCTCAGGCAGCCAACGCGACCGTTTACCAACACCATGTCGTTGTTGAGGGAGACCTGGTCCCGTAGGCTTCCGGGTTTTGCGTAGGATGCGCTGCCGTAGTGCATGCCGATAGGATGGGGGCCCATGACCATTTGTATGTTGCTAGTCCGACCAGTGTCATTCTTGAAGCGGATATCGTGCAATGTGGCGCTGATCCCGTCGTGGCAGGTGATACAGTCGAAAGAAATCGGGTCGAGCTCGATGCGTTCACCTTTGTACATGAAGGCTATGCTTTCAGAGCCCATCTCGCCATACGCAGAAATGGCGGCGTCTTTAATTCTTTTGATCTGGGCAGAATAAATGTCCCGTTGTCCCGGAAGTGCCAACTGGGTGCTGTAGGTGCATCTTCCGTCGTCTGCGTGTGCGGTACTGATTTCGGCCAAACAGGTCAGGGTGCACAGGATGGCAGCTGTGAAGCGACCGGCAGCTTGAAATGCGCTTGTGATTGTCATTGCGTGCCCCTTTCGTGGTATGTTGCCTTCCGGTGTTACAAAAACGGTACCAGCTGTGTCATGATCCGGAAAATAGTTTTAATATGTTGATATTGAAGGATAAATGCCCTTGGAACGCTTTGCCGCAAACTGTTTTTGGACGTGCTGTGCTGGTAAAGAGGTGAACAGGGTGAAAAGATTGAAATAGATAAAGTTGTTGTGATTTAATGTGTTATGCCTTGTTAGTCGGTTTTGTGATTTTGAACACCCATATTTGCATATACGTGTAACCTGGTAGCGTTGACCGGCAGGTGCGTTAAAATATCATCAAAGGGCTACATATTTATTTGTTCGTTGTCAGGAAGGAGACGCGTGGATGAAAATTTTTGCCAGCGGCAGCACCGGATTTGTGGGTGGCCATCTCTGTGCGGAGCTCCTGGGACGTGGCCACCAGTTGAGGCTGTTGACCCATCAGCGGCAGACTTCGTATGTGGCGGGAGTCGAGATGATTGCCGGGGATGTGACCCGGTCTGAAAGCTATGTCGAGGCGTTGCGGGGGTGCGACGCGGTTGTCAATCTGGTGGGGATCATCCGCGAGTTTCCAGGTCGGGGGATAACATTCGACCGCCTCCATGTTGAGGCAGCGCGGGCCATGGTGACCGCTGCCCGCCAGTCCGGGGTCAAGAGGTACCTGCAGATGTCGGCACTGGGGGCGCGCTCCGGTGCCATCTCCCGCTACCACCAGACAAAATTTCAGGCAGAAGAACTGGTCCGTGCGGCCGGACTCGATTTCACCATCTTCCGGCCATCCCTCATTTTCGGCCAAGGCGATGCTTTCGTGAATATGCTGGCGGGATACATCAGGTCTTACCCGGCCGTGCCGGTAATCGGCGATGGCCGGTATCAGCTACAGCCCATCAGTGCCGATGATGTTGCACGCTGCTTTGCCCTTGCCCTGGAGATGCCGGAAACCATCGGCCAGACCTTTGAACTCTGTGGCCCGGACCGCCTTTCCTATAATGAGCTGCTGGATACCATCGGCCGGGTTCTGGGCAAAGCGCGAGTTTTGAAGGTGCCGAATCCGCTTTGCTTCATGAAACTGGTGGTGCCGCTGCTTCAGCGGTTTTCATTCTTTCCGCTGACCATGGATCAACTGACTATGCTGACGGAGGGAAATGTGTGTGGCGGTGAATGGCGAAAGACATTCGGTTTTGAGCCGGAGAGATTTGAGGCGGCAATAAGAAGGTATCTCCATTGATTAACCACGGGTGCAGGGTCAGAAAAGGCCTCGTTCAACGAAGCTGACATAGGCGTTGTCGCCGACGATTATGTGGTCCAGGACGCGAATGCCGAGCAGTTCGCCGGCTTCCTTCAGCCGTTTGGAAATCTCCAGGTCTTCTCTGCTCGGGGTTGGGTCGCCACTCGGGTGGTTATGGACCAGAATGACGGCTGCAGCCGATTCCCTCACCGCGGGGTTGAAGACTTCCCGTGGATGAACGATGCTTTGGTTCAGGGATCCTTCGGAAATCTGTACCTCGCGCAGAATCCTGTTTTTCCCGTCCAGGAGAAGGATCAGAAAATACTCTTTGCGGCGGTCTCTAAAACGGTAGTGGAAATGCTGGAAAACTTGAGACGGAGTTGTGAAACGCTCCAGGTTTGCCAGTCGGGCGGTGTTTATCCGCTGCGCCAGGGTGAGTGCCGCCAGCACTGACGCCGCTTTTGCCGGTCCGGCACCCTTGATGGCGCAGATTTCGGCCATGGTGGCGCCCGCAAGATTGCGCAGGTCCCCGAACTCCTGGAGAAGGTTCCTTCCCAGGTCGATGGCGCTTTGTCGAGAAGCGTGGTCACCGGAGCGGATGATGAGGGCGAGGAGTTCGGCGTCGCTCAGCGCATCGGGACCGAACTTGTGCATTTTTTCCCTGGGACGCTCGTCCTCAGGCCAGTTGGTGATGGGTGGCACGGCACCTCCCTGTCTTTATCGCACTCCCAGAAAATAGACGACAAAGCCGGTTCCGGCCAGGAGTCGGTACCAGACGAATGTATACAAGGTGCGGTGCTGCACCAGGCGGAGCAGGAGTGCCACGCTCAGGTAGCCGAAAATGGCGGAACTGGCGATGCCAATGAGAAGCGGCATTCCCTCACCCACTGGGATACCGGTTTTCAGTAGTTTTCCGACTTTAAGGATGCCGGCGCCGGCAACGATGGGAAGGGATAGCAGAAACGAGAAGCGGGCGGCAGTCTCTCTGTTGTAGCCCAGGAAAAGTGCGGCGGTAATGGTGATCCCTGAGCGGGAAACCCCCGGCATCAGGGCCAGGCACTGGGCAAAGCCGACTAATAGAGCGTTTTTAAGGTTCATCCGATCCAGTTTCCAGCGTTTGGCGCTGATGGTGTCGGATAGGGCGAGCAGCAGGCCGAAGGCTACCAGAAAAGAGACAATGAGGAGCGGGCTACCGCGAAAAAAATCTTCTACCGGTCCTTCCAGGGTCTTGCCGGCAATGGCTGCGGGGATGGTTCCGGCGATTATGTACAACGGCAGGCGGCTTTCCGGAGTGTGAAAGCCCTTGCCGGTGAGGCCGTTGAAAAAATGGTAAACCAGGTCGACAATGTCCCGCCAGAAATATGCAGCGAGAGCGAAGAGTGTCCCCAGGTGCAGAGCCACATCGAAGGTCAGGCCGGATTCGGGCCAATGGAGTATCTCCGGAATCAGGATCAGGTGGGCCGAGCTGCTGATGGGGAGGACTTCCGTCAGTCCTTGAATGGCACCCAGGATGAGGGCATGTAGCGGTTCCATGGCGATTCTCCGTAGTCAAGTTTATGCGCCTCACCTTACGGAATGAGACACGTGAAATCAAGGAGAAATGGTTTGCAGGGGGGTGGCTGTAACCACATTGTGACAATTCTTCTGGGCAGTACGGCAAAAGTGTGCTATCAATGATAGGCTTTAGCCGGATATCCCGGGGATAGGGATGCCGGCACCGTACACTATCGGTCAGGGAGGACCACATGTTCGGACTGATCCCCAAAGAAGAAAAGTTTTTTCAGATGTTCAAGGAGATGACGGCCAACACCATCAAGGGGGCCGAACTCCTCAAGGAGATGATCGACGATTTCGAGGACCCGGCCGGGAGCCAGCGGCGGATCAAGGACGCCGAGCACAAGGGCGACTCCCTTACCCATGACATCATCAAGAAGCTCAACAAGAGTTTCATCACCCCGTTCGATCGGGAGGACATCTACTCCCTTGCATCCAAGCTCGACGATATCATGGACCTGATCGATGCCTCGTCCCAGCGTATGGTCATGTACAACGTGGAGAAGCCGACCTCTGAGGCAAAGCAGCTTGCCTTTATCATCCTCAAGTCGTGTCAGGCCCTGGACAAGGCGGTTGCCCTGCTGGGCGGGAAGCTGGAACCGATCGCCGAGTACTGCGTCGAGGTGAATGCCCTGGAGAACGAGGCGGACAGGGTCTGTCGCGAGGCCATCAGTCGTCTGTTCGACGAGGAAAAGGATCCGATCCAGCTGATCAAGTGGAAAGAGATCTACGAGACGCTGGAAAGGGCCACCGACAAGTGTGAGGACGCGGCCAACATCCTGGAGAGCGTGGTGGTGAAAAATGGTTGATCTGGCGCTCGTCATGCTGGCGTTGGTGATCTTCGCCGCCCTGGCGTTCGATTACATCAACGGGTTCCATGACACTGCCAACGCCATCGCCACCTGTGTTTCGACACGGGCGCTCTCGATCAGAAGCGCCATTCTCATGGCCGCCGGCCTCAATTTTCTCGGCGCCATGGTTTCCACCAAGGTGGCGGCCACCATTGGCAAGGGTATCGTCGACGCCAGCCACATCACCCAGATGGTCGTGCTGGCAGGTATCCTGGGTGCAATCATCTGGGACCTGGTCACCTGGTATTACGGGCTTCCCTCTTCCTCCTCCCACGCCATTATCGGCGGTCTCATGGGGGCCGTCATCGCCCATGACGGGTTGGGGACCCTGCACTGGGGCGGCTTGAAAAATATCATCCTCTCCCTGATCATTTCCCCCATTATCGGCACCGTCCTCGGATTCATATTCATGGTCGCCCTGCTCTGGATGGTCAAGGACAAGGCCCCCCACGTGCTGAACAAGGGATTTCGCAAGCTCCAGATCCTGTCTGCCGCCGTCATGGCCTTTTCCCACGGTACGGCCGATGCCCAGAAGTCCATGGGGGTCATCACCATGGCGCTGGTGAGTTACGGCATGCTTCCCACCTTTGTCGTGCCGGTCTGGGTAAAGATTGCCTGTGCCGTGGCCATGGGGCTCGGTACTGCTGCCGGCGGCTGGCGGATCATCAAGACCGTTGGCAAGGATTTCGTCAAGCTCCAGCCGGTCCACGGCTTTTGCGTGGAGACCGCCTCGGCAGGGGTGATCCTTGGGGCTTCATCCTTTGGGATGCCGGTCAGCACCACCCATGTCATCACCTCCGCCATTCTGGGGGTCGGCCTGTCCCGCCGGCTCACGGCGGTCAACTGGAACGTGGCCAACCGGATCGTGGTTGCCTGGGTCCTGACCATTCCGGCCTCGGCGGTGGTGGCGGGGGTTACCTACCTCGTACTCAGTCCGTTTCTCGGCAAATAGACGCCCCATTTCAGCAGGTTCCGGATATGAGAAAGGCGGGAGATCATCCCGCCTTCTTAGTCCAGCTCTTCTCCTACCTCTTCCATCTCCCTGGTCAGCTCGGCTAGGGCCTCATCCTTTTTCCTGAACCGCACTACCAGATAGTAACAGGCAAAGTAGCCGATGACCGCGCAGACGAAACCGATCAGCGACGAGCCGAGGAGCAGGGACTTGGCGTAGATCTTCAGGTGCTGCCATTCCAGCCCCTTAACTTTCATCTCGATGGGTGGCAGACCGCGCAGCATGCGGCCGAGCTTGTAGCTGAACCCCAGGGCCGGGACCACGGTGAGGGGGGTATTGATCCAGGCGCCGGTGATGCAGGTCAGCTTGTTCAGTCGGAAGAGAAAGGCGGCCGCTATGGCCAGGGGGGTGTGGATGCCGAAAAAGGGGGTGAAACTGATGAAAACCCCGACCGCGAAGCCGGCAGCGATATGGCCGGGGTGGCTGTCGAGGGAGAGGATCTCCTTGAAACGTTTTTTCCAGACTTCCTTGTCGAACACTGTCATCTCCCCGCTGGCGGCTTGCAGTCTAGATGCCGCCTGGTTTCTTGTCAATGCATTTCACGGCAATCTCGTGTTCTGCATGGATACATGCTTGGTGTGTGTTAATATTGGGAAAATGCACGACGGTTGTTGCATGATTCCGCTTGACTGCATATGAAATAAAATATATATAAAAAAATATATGTAATGCGTGGAGGTATACCGTGCACCTCGTAAATAGTTTGGTGCTTGTTGTCTCAATCCTTGCACCGTTGACAGTCTGGGCGTCAGATGCGCCCATCTCGCTGGGCGATGCCGTCCGGCAGGCCCTTGCCAGGAATCATCTCCTTCTGGCTGCCTCCCACGAGCAGGCGGCAGCAAAGGCCGAACGGTCGGCCAGTCGTAGCCGCTATCTTCCCCGTCTCACCCTGGAGGAGAGCGCAGTGCTGACCAACTCCCCGACCCGGGCCTTCATGATGCGGCTGGACGAGGGGCGCTTCTCCCTGGCCGGTGACCTGAACCACCCGGATGTTACCGGCGACTTTCAAACCGCCATCACCCTTGAACAGCCGTTGTTGGATTTCCGTATCGGCAGTGTCGTGGCCATGGCCGGCAAGGAGGTTGAAAAACGGGATCTTGCCCTGCAGCGGCGCCGCGAGGAGATTGCACTCAAAACTGTGAACGTGTACCTGGACCTGCAGAAGGCCAAGGCACAGATGCAGGTTGCTGAGCAGGCGGTGCAGGATGCCCGTGAGCACCTGCGGCTGGCCTCGGTCAGGGGGGTGGCCGGGGTTGGGCTAAAATCCGACGAACTGCGTGCGCGTACCTTTGTCGCTGACCAGGAGCAGCAGGCCATCGTTGCCAGGAACGATGTGCAGATAAACATGCTCAGGCTCGCTGCCGTGACCGGTGTCGACGATGGCAGCGGCCTCGATGGCGCGGCAAACTATCAGGCCCCTGCCGTGGCGGGTAACCGGCACGAACTGGAACGGCTGGCTCTGGACAGCCGCCTGGAACTGAAAGAAATGGGGGCGGAGGTGGAAAAGACTGAACTCGGCATCCGGAATGCCCGGGCTGCCTACTACCCGACGGTACATGGCATTGCCCGTTATCAGCTGAACGATCGGGATATTCCGTTCGGCCGGGACAACGATGCCTGGCTGGTTGGTGCCACGCTGCGCTGGGACCTGTTCGATGGCGACAGACGGGGGCATGATACCGAAAAAGCCAGGGCGGAGAAAAGGTCGGTAGAGGAGTACCGGGCCGCACTGCGCCAGGAGATCCGGTTGCAGGTGGCCGAGAGCAGCCTGCGGCGGGAAGAGACGGAAAAACGGCTGGAGGTTTCGCGCCATGCGGCTGCTGATGCGGCCGAAGGGGTGCGACTTCTGACCAGGCGGTACGAGAGCTCGGTGTCGCTCATGGTGGAACTGCTGGATGCGCAGACCGTCCTGAACCGGGCGCGGGCCCAGGTGGCAGAGATGGAGGCGGAATTCGCCCGGGCCTCGGTGCAACTGCTCCATGCCTCCGGGATGCTCCTCAAGGAGGTGATGCAATGAATGGCACAACGCGATTGAGTCCCGCCGCATTCCTGGTCATCGGCATGCTGCTGGCCAGCGGCTGCGGCACCAAGGAAAAGCCTGTGCCGGGAGCCGGACTGCCGGGTGTTGTGAAGGGAGTCCAACTGCAGGCGGTTCGGGAGGCGACGATAGCGGAAGAGTTCGTGGCCGCCGGCACGGTCCGGTCCAGGAACAGCGCTGCGGTTGCGGCCCGGATTGCCGGTACCGTCACCTCGCTGGCGGTCAGGGAGGGTGACCGGGTCACAAAGGGACGATTCCTTCTCACTATCGAGGCAACCGAGCAGAGCGCCACTGCCGCCGCTGGCCGGGCCGGCGTCGAAGAGGCCGGCCGCGGCCTGGATGAAGCCAGGTCCCGTCTTACCCTGGCAGAGACTACGTACGCCCGGTTCAGCACCCTCTACCGGGAGGAGGCGGCGACGAAGCAGGAACTGGACATACGCAAGGCTGACCGCGATGTGGCACTCCAGGCGGTTGCCCGAGCCGAAGCCCGGCTCGAACAGGCCCGCCAGGGCTCACGGGCAGCCGGCACCGTTGCCGGTTATGGCCGTGTCGTTGCCCCGCTGGCCGGGGTGGTCACCGCAAAGAGCGTGGCCGCCGGCATGACCGTTTTCCCGGGCATGCCGCTTGTCACCATCGAAGAAGAGGGGGGCTACCGTCTCGAAGCGATGGTGCCGGAGTCGGTCATGAAGGTGGTAAAGCTCGGGCAGGCGGTGGGAGTGACGATCGACGGCGCCACAATCCAGGGGAAGGGGCGGGTGGTGGAGATCGTTCCGGCTGCTGACCCTGCCACGCACACCTTCACGGTCAAGATCGACCTGGCCGGGAAGGGGCTCAGGTCGGGCATGTTCGGCCGGGCCGGATTCACGATGGCCAGCCGTCCGGGACTGGTGGTGCCGAAAGGGGCGGTGGTGGAACGTGGGGCACTCACGTCGCTCTGGGTGCTGGATCGGGAGCATATCGCCCGACTGCGCTTGGTCAAGCTCGGCAAGGAACAGGACGGTGGCGTTGAGGTGGTATCGGGCCTCTCCCCCGGTGAGACGATTGTCGTCGGCGGCATGCAGAAGGTAACCGAAGGTGTGCGGGTCGAACCATGACAAACGTTTCGGAGATATATCCATGACCGGTCTCGGCGTTGCCGGCAAGATTGCACGGGCCTTCATCGACTCGAAGCTGACCCCGCTGATCGTTGCGGCCTCCCTGCTGCTAGGTGTCTTTGCGGTAAAGATGACACCCCGTGAGGAAGAGCCCCAGATCGTGGTGCCGATGGTCGACATCTATCTGCCGCTTCCCGGCGCTACCCCCGGCGAGGTGCAGGAACGGGTGGTCAAACCGATCGAAGCGAAGATGTGGGAGATCAAGGGGGTCGAGTACCTCTACTCCATGGCCAGGCCGGGTCTGGGGATCGTTACGGTCCGGTTCCTGGTGGGACAGAATATGGAAGAGTCCCTGGTCAAGCTCTACAACAAGGTGATGAGCAACCGGGGGATACTGCCTCCCGGCGCTGGTGAACCGCTGGTGGCGCCCAAATCCATCGACGATGTCCCGATCGTCACCCTGACCCTCTGGTCGGACCGCTATGACCATGGCTCCCTGCGACGGGTGGCCCGTGAGCTGTGCGATGAGCTGAAGAAATCGGAAAACGTGGCCGAAACCGAGATCAAGGGGGGCTTTTCGCGCCAGGTCAGGGTGATACTCGATCCGGCCAGGCTGACCGGCCACGGGGTTTCGCCGCTCCAGGTTGCGGGAGCCCTCCGGAAGGGGAATGCCGCCCTGCAGACGGGGAGCATGTCGGCAGGGAACCGGGAGTTCCTGGTGGACAGCGGCCAGTTCCTGGACAGTATCGATGCCGTGCGCAACCTGGTGGTCAGTGTTGCGGGGGGGCGCCCGGTCTACCTTGCCGACGTGGCCACAATAACGGACGGCATGCAGGAGCCGCAGGATTACGTCTTTTTCGGCCTGGGACCGCATGTCGGGGCGACGCACAACTCGACCCCACAGCTGAACAGACAGGCCGATTACCCGGCAGTCACCGTTTCCATTGCCAAGCGCAAGGGGGCGAATGCCACCTGGGTAGCCGAGGACCTGCTGAAGAAGGTGGAATTTCTGAAGGGGAAGACCATTCCTTCGGACGTGCAGGTGACGGTTACCCGCAACTATGGCGAGACCGCCCGGGAAAAGAACAACGAACTGCTTTTTCACATGTTCCTGGCGGCCATCTCGGTAACCATCCTGATTGCCGTTTTTATGGGGTGGCGGGCCGGCGCCGTGGCTGCCATCGCCATTCCGGTGACCCTGGCCCTGACCATGCTGATCTTTTACCTGATCGGCTACACCCTGAACCGGATCACCCTGTTTGCCCTGATCTTTTCCATCGGCATCCTGGTGGACGATGCCATCGTGGTGGTTGAGAACATCCACCGTTACTTCACGACGACCCGCTTCAAGCCGCTGGAAGGGGCTATCCGGGCTGTGGACGAGATCGGCAATCCGACCATACTGGCTACGTTCGCGGTCATCGCCTCCATCCTCCCCATGGGTTTTGTCGGCGGCCTGATGGGGCCGTACATGCGACCGATTCCGGTCGGTGCCAGCATGGCCATGCTTTTCTCGCT
Organism: Deltaproteobacteria bacterium; assembly: GCA_021849045.1. GTDB lineage: Bacteria > Desulfobacterota > Desulfuromonadia > Geobacterales > DSM-12255 > Geomobilibacter. The sequence continues at coordinate 18,461 of JAJZTK010000086.1, forward strand.
CCTCATTGCGTTCATCGTTACCCCCTATTTTGCCTACCGGTTCATGAAAGGGGAGTCGCAGCACGGCAGCAGTGCCGAGGCTGACGATTCGAAGCTGACCGCCTTTTACCGCCGGGCCATGGGGGCGCTCATTCACCGGAAACGGCTCCGGTACGGCTTTCTGGCCGGGGTGGTGGTTCTCCTGCTACTCTCCTGTTCGTTGATCTATTTCAAGCTGGTGACGGTCAAGATGCTGCCCTTCGACAACAAGAACGAACTGCAGGTGATCATCGATGCACCGGATGGGACAACGCTGGAGCAGACGGCGCGGATTGTTGCCGAGATGGGGACTGCCCTGCGGACTGTGCCGGAAGTCGCCAACTTCCAGAGCTATGTGGGGACCAGCGCGCCGTTCAACTTCAATGGGCTGGTGCGTCATTACTACCTTCGGAAAGGGAGCAACCTGGCCGATATCCAGGTGAACCTGGCGCACAAGGACGATCGCCACGACCAGTCGCACGATATTGCCAAGCGGGTACGGCCGCTCTT
>JAJZTK010000246.1 GCA_021849045.1 Deltaproteobacteria bacterium
CTGGCTGTTCTGGATGCAAATATTCATGCTTTGGAAATCTTTGCCGCTGAATTACGGAAATGGAATAGAACAGTCAACCTGACGGCCATAACTGAAGATGATGAGATTGCCGCCAAGCATTTTATCGATTCGCGGATCCTCGCCGAATATGTGCGCGATGGCGAAAGCGTGTTGGATATGGGGTCAGGGGCGGGAATACCGGCAATTCCCCTGAAGATATTCAAGCCTGCGGTGAATGTGATATCCGTTGATGCGGTCGGGAAAAAAATACTATTCCAGCGACATGCGGCGCGATTGCTGAAGTTGGAAGGATTTGAAGCGGTTCATGCACGTGTGGAAAGCCTGTACTCAACGTATCCGCGCCGATTCGACGTGATAACCTCACGAGCATTTTCCCGGTTGGAGCACTTTGTGGGCCTCGCCCATCCGTTGCTTGCAGTTGGTGGTCGCATGATCGCCATGAAGGGACCTGCCGGCGTGAACGAAATCACACGTTCTGGGGACGTCCTCGGCAACCTCGGTTACGAAATCTCATGTAATTACCCTTACCGTCTTCCATTCGGCATGGGAGAACGCAACCTGATCGTTATAACCGCCCTCAATGCCCGATAAATGGGGCTTCGGAAGGAAATCCCCAAATATTTGTCTCTGGGCGTTTTTTGCGACGAGCCCTTATCAAGCCCTATCTTTGGGGGAACGGCTTGTTGTAGGGCATTTTTATTCGTTTGGGCTGAAAAACAAAAGAAGACCTGTTTTTTAGCTGAGAATGAAGTTGCAGAGCCGACATTTCTGCACTAAAGTGATTCGATAAGCTGTGCCGGATGCTCTGGTTCGAGTTATGGTAGGCATACTCTGACGACGATGGAGAAAAATGTTTCGCATGTACTCCCTTTGCGTTTCAGAATAATCATGGCACGGCAGCAGGCCGGGTCATCAACCGGGAGCAGAACTACGTATGGATGTGCGTATCTATTATGAGGACACTGATGCCGCCGGCGTTGTGTACCACGCCAACTACCTGAAGTATTTCGAGCGGGCCCGTACGGAATACTTCAGGGCACGTGGACTGTCCGTTACGGAATTGGCGTCTGACGGTTTCGTGTTTCCGGTGGTGCGGGTGGAGATGGACTTCAAGGCGCCGGCGGTGCATGACGATCTGGTATTGATACGGACATATCCAGAGCAGGTTTCAGGATCGTCCTTCGTAGTACGGCAACAGGCGGTTCGGAAGACCGATGGCAAGCTGCTGGTGGATGCGCTTATAACCCTGGTCTGTGTCGGACCAGGGCTAAAGGCACGGCGTATCCCGCCCGTCGCCAGGCATGTGCTTGAGAAAGAACTTGCCACGTCAGTCGCATGAATTGCGCGGTTTGGAAGGGTAAGGGGAGAGTGCCGTCAGGCGAGAAAGAAGGTTCAGCAGTCAGATGACAGAGGTAATGGCAGATGTCAGACAGGGTCACCCGCCGAATGCGCCGGGGCGCATCGGCCGGGAGGAGGCCCTCCGGTTTCTGGAAACGGGGGAACTGCTTTCCATCGGCCGCATGGCCGACAGGATACGTCGCAGGTTTCATCCCGATAACCGTGTGACGTTTGTTGTCGATCGTAATGTGAATTACACCAACATCTGCGATTCCAAGTGTAGCTTCTGTGCCTTTTACCGTGATAAGGGGGCGACTGATGCCTATGTGCTTTCGCCGGATGAAATATTTAACAAGATAGCCGAACTGGTTGAACAGGGAGGCACACAACTCCTGATGCAGGGAGGTCTCAACCCCGAACTGAAGATCGATTTTTTCGAGGGGCTGTTTCGGGAGATCAAGAAACGTTTTCCGGCCATCCAGAACCACTCACTTTCGCCGGCCGAGATCGTCAGTATTGCCGAATGTTCCGGCTTGGGGACGGATGAAACGGTTGTGCGTCTCAAGGCTGCGGGGCTTGATTCAATCCCCGGCGGCGGGGCCGAAATCCTGGTGGATGAGGTGCGCGGCAGCATTGCGCCCAACAAGATCGGCTGGCGCCGATGGGCCGATGTCATGCTCACGGCCGCCCGGTTGGGAATGCCGACCACCGCCACCATGATGTTCGGTAGCCGGGAGAAGCCGGCTGACATTGTGGAACACCTCTTCCGGGTGCGAGAGCTCCAGGATGATGGCGGCTCCTTTACGGCCTTTATCCCCTGGACGTACCAGCCGGGTAATACCGAGTTGGGCGGCACCACCGCCACCGGCGTCGAATACCTGAAGGTACTGGCTTTGTCGCGCATCGTACTGGACAACATTCCCAACATCCAGGCCAGTTGGGTCACCCAGGGAGCCAAGATGGCGCAGGTGGCGTTGTTTTTCGGCGCCAATGACCTGGGGGGCACCATGCTGGAAGAAAACGTGGTGGCAGCGGCAGGATGCAGCTTCCGCATGTCGCGTGAAGAGATGATCGCTTTGATACGCGGCGCCGGCTTCCGTGCGGCCCAGCGTACCACCACCTATCACATCATCAGGGAGTTCCTGGCTTGACAGTGTCCACTCAGCAGGCCGGAGCTTGCGAAATCATCACCGATGCGAAACGCCTTACGGAAGTTGCGGCGATCCTGGGGCGACAGACCGAAGTTGCCGTTGACCTGGAGATGGACTCACTGCACCACTACTGGGAAAAAGTCTGCCTTATCCAGGTGTCAACCCGCAGAGAGAGTTGGCTGATCGATCCGCTGGCGCTCAAGGACCTGGGCCCTCTTGCCGGGCCGCTCGGCAATCCCGGAGTATTGGTCGTGATGCACGGGGCCGATTATGATATCCGTTCCCTGCATCGTGATTTCGGGATCGAGGTGAACAGCCTCTTTGACACCATGATTGCCGCCCGTTTTCTGGGCAGTACCGAATTCGGCCTGGCAGCCTTGCTCAAGGCGCGCTTCGGCGTTGAGTTGAACAAGAAGTACCAGAAGGCCGACTGGAGCAAGCGCCCGCTAAGTCCGGAGATGTGCGCCTATGCAATGGCGGATACGGCCTATCTGCTTCCCTTGTATGATCAACTCCGCGGAGAATTGGAGGAAAAGGGCCGCTTGTCCTGGCTGGAGGAAGAATGCACCCTGGTGTGCCGGGCGCGGGTCACGGAGAAGGACGGTCCGTTGTTCCTTTCGTGCAAGGGGGCCGGGAAGCTGAAGGGGCGCAGCCTGGCCATTCTGGAAGGGCTTTTGGGGTTGCGGGACCGCCAGGCGCGGGAGCTGGACCGTCCGCCGTTCAAGGTGATTTCTGCGGAGACGCTGCTGGAAGTTGCCGAAAAGAGACCGCGCTCCTTGAATGAACTGGTTACCATAAAGGGAATGACGCCTGGCCAGATACACCGCCATGGCGACGGCATTCTGGCGGCCGTAGCGGCAGGGTTGGCGGTGCCCGAGGACGAACTGCCGCGCTTTCCCCGCAAGCCCCGCGAGGAAACCACCGATAGGTCCAGGGAACGCCTGAAACGGCTCAAGATGTGGCGGGAGCGGCGGAGCGCGTCCCTTGGCCTCGAACCGGGCGTGGTGGCCCCCAACTGGTTGCTGGAAGGGGTTGCGGACCTGGACGAGGCAT
>JAJZTK010000247.1 GCA_021849045.1 Deltaproteobacteria bacterium
GGGGAAAGCAATGGGAGTGAATTTAACGGACTTCGTTGACAGCAAGACGGCAGGAACGAAGCCGGTTTTATTCGATAAGGCCTTGCCGTCAGCCGTTTGCTATGCGTTCAGATAGCCAAAGACGAGAGAAGCCCGCACTACGGGCTTCCAATATATTTGTTATGAAGTATGATTCAAGAGTTACAATGAGCCGAAGCCATCAGGCGATACCACGCCGTTAAACGCGTTCATTCAGAGATCGGGCAGCATTGAAAGAGGGCGGCTATGGAAGAACTCACGGGCAACTCTTGGGTCAAGTATGTCAAGAACGGTTATCGGATTTTCCTCGGTTCCGGTGCGGCCTGCCCCTACACCCTTATCGACCGGTTCCTGGAAGCTGCACGGTATTTCACGGACCTGGAATTGGTGTATTTGTTAACCATCGGCAAGACACCCTGGACCGATCCGAAATACGAGCATAACTTTCGGGTCAATTCCTTTTTTCTGGACCAGGGGACCAGGGACGCAGTGCGATCGGGCAAGGCTGACTATACCCCCTGTTTCCTGTCGGAGATCCCGGCCCTTTTTACGGGAAACGTACTGCCTATCGATGTCGCCTTTGTCCAGGTCACTCCACCCGACGCGCAGGGGTATTGTTCGCTGGGGGTTGCGGTCGATATCGTCATGGCTGCGGCCAAGTCCGCCAAATACATCATCGCCCAGATCAATGACCAACTGCCGCGCACGTTCGGACAATGTTATCTGCATAAGGATGAGATCGCTGCATTTATCAGGGTGTCCGAGCCGATTCCGACTGTCCCTGTGGTTGAATTGGATGAAATTACCCTGCAGATCGGCAAATATGTCTCACTGCTCATCGAAGACGGCTGCACGCTGCAGGCGGGAATCGGCAAGATCCCCGATGCGGTGCTGAATAAATTGACCGGTCACAATGATCTCGGCGTCCATACCGAGATGTTCAGCGACGGCCTGTTGAATCTATACCGGAACGGCAATATTACCAACCGGTTGAAAGGCATCCACGAGGGGAAGACAATCGCCTCGTTCTGTATCGGCAGCCGGGAGGTCTATGACTTCGTGGATAACAATCCCCACGTGGAGTTCCATGGGACAGCCTACGTGAACAATCCTTCAGTCATCGCCCAAAACAGTAAGATGATTTCAATTACCAGCGCTACCCAAGTCGATCTGACGGGGCAGATCGTTTCCGATTCGGTTGCAGGGCAGTTCTACAGCGGACTTGGCGGCCAGGTGGATTTCATCCGTGGTGCCGGCATGAGCAGGGGAGGGCGATCCATCATCGCACTGCCTTCCACGGCAAAGAGCGGCACCGTTTCGCGGATCGTGTCGGTGATCAGCCAGGGGGCCGGTGTGGGAGCGACCAGAGGTGATATTCATTATGTCGTGACCGAGTACGGGATTGCGACTCTGAGAGGCCGCAGCATCCGGGAACGGGTCATGGAACTGATTCAGATAGCTCATCCTGACTTCAGGGAGCAATTGCTTGACGACATGCAGAAATCCTACAAGGTGCCCGCCTATCAACGCGATACCCCGTCCCCGGTCAGGGAACTTGGCGATACTGAGATCATCAGACTGGATATCCAGGGGGAGGATTATTTCCTGCGTCCCCTGTATCCGTCCGATCAGCGACGTTTGCAGATGTTTTTCTACTCTCACGACCAGGCGACACTGTTCCAACGGTACCGGAATGAACCGAAAAAAATGGGCACGGCCCAGGCATACCGTCTGGTCAATACCGACCTTACAAGGGACATGGCTCTATGCATAGTGGAGCGTCAGGGCCCGCGGGAGGTCATCCTGGCCGTAGGGCGCTATTACGTTCTCGAAGACGGTGGGCAGGCGGAGGTTGCATTTGTCGTTCATGAGTCCATGCGCGACAAAGGGTTTGCCAGCTTACTTCTGGAGAGACTCATCGATGTAGCACGCCAAAGAAAATTGAATTTCCTTATGGCAAATGTCCGTTTCGACAATCTGTCCATGCGCAGGGTCTTTGAAAAATACCAGTTTACGGTACAAACTTCCGAGGATCCGTCGGAACTTGTCTATCGGCTTTCCTTGGAATGAACATGATGGAGCTTGCAAAGAGGTTTCCGTTCAAGGAGGGATATTTCCAACTGGTTTCCCATCCTGATTGTCTCCTGCACGAGGTGGGCGAGTGGCACCCCGAGACCCCGGAACGCCTCAGAAGTATCCTGCGGGGTTGCGCCAATCTCCCGGAACACCTGCCGGTCTCTTTTCGAGTCCCACCGCCGGCCGGGATATCCCAGCTTGAACTGGTGCATGAGAAGGACTATCTCCTGAGTCTGGAAGCCAGTTGCCAGCAGTCGAGTTCCTCTTTCATGTCGCCGGATAATCATATCAGTCAGAATACCTTTCGTGCCGTGCTTGCCGCGGGTGGATGCGCCCTGGCATTGGCCGAGACCATGCTGGGAAAGGGTGCGGGTTTCGCGCTGATCCGTCCGCCCGGGCACCACGCGGGAAAGGAACTCGCCGAGGGTTTTTGTTTTGTCAATCATATTGCCCTGGCTATTGAAACCATCAGGCAGAAAGAACCGGAGGCAACCTTTCTGGTGGTCGATTTCGATGTGCATCACGGTAACGGCATCGATTACATCTATTACGACGATCCAAAGGTATTTTACTACTCGCTGCACGGGGCACCAGACCACATCTATCCATATTCCGGTTACGTGTATGAAACGGGGCGCGGTGCGGGCACGGGGTACTCGTGTAACATCACCCTGTCACTGGAGAGTTCCGGTGACGATTGGTTGCGGCAGTTCGAGATGAACCTGCTCGACTGCAAGCAGAAGATACGCCCCGACTACCTTCTGGTTGGTGCCGGGTTCGATGCGCACAGAGAAGACCCCTTCGGGGTAATGAAGGTTGAGGACCGGCATTTTCTTGAAGCGGTTCGGCTACTGAAAAATATTGCTGACGACAGCTGTGCGGGGAGGGTCGGTTTCTTTCTGGAGGGTGGCTACTCTCCCACCGTTCTGGAGCGACTGGTACCGGAAATCATCACCATCCTTGCCGAGAACCATTAAACTCAATCGTCAGGAAATGAGCTGTCAGCCTGACATCTCGCCCGACTCAGGGCGGGCCTTTGTCAAGGGAGGTGGGTAGTTCGCATTTGCTGATTTCCCCGGATTCACTTCTTGTCTCCCCCCCCCAGAATCTCCCAACTATTTACGTAACCCAGTTCGAGATCAAAACTAAGTGTATTCATTAGTCAACAGTGTATCCCCATGGGTACACCATGCTGGAATGCCAATTTATGCGCACCTATAACAAAACTGTCTACACGTGTCTACATAATGCGATAAACTAAAAATTGTTTTCTGTTTAATTGCGCCAAAAAAATAAATAAAAATCAGACACATAAGGCTATAGAATGTCTTTTAATAAACTTGGCACAAACAATGAAATATAAAAACGTTATACGTGGTGGCGGATTGCTTGTCACGCCGGATCGGATTTACGCAGTTGGCTGCGGGGAATCATTAATCGAAAACCCACTAAGGACA
>JAJZTK010000087.1 GCA_021849045.1 Deltaproteobacteria bacterium
ATCACTGCCACCTCGTCACCGGTCGACGCTTCGGTCACCACCTCGCCGTTTTTGACCAGCACCGTCACGACCCCGTAGGCGGTCTGCTCGTCGTAGCCGGTAAAGAGGGCGCGGGTCCCCTCGCTGTAGAGGGTCTTGTAGATAGAGGCGATCCCCTCTTCTCCGGACCCCTTCCAGTGTTCCCGCGCCTGGTTCCGCTGGCGCTCCATGCAGAGGGCGAAGCCGTCCTCGTCCACCGTCATCCCTTCGGCGGCAACGATGTCGGCAGTGAGGTCGACCGGGAAACCAAAGGTGTCGTACAGCTTGAAGACCGCTTCGCCCGGAAGAACGGTCCGGCCCGCCGTCCTCAGGCTGGACACCTCTTCGTTCAGAATGGCCAGGCCGCGGTCGAGGGTTTCGGCAAACCGTTCCTCCTCTGCCAGGATTACCTTCTTGATGTACTCTTCCCGCTCCAGGAGCTCGGGAAAGGCGTCGGCCATGATGCTGTTCACTGCATCGACCGTCCGGTGGAGAATCGGTTCGGCAAAACCGAGCATCTTGGCGTGGCGGGCCGCCCGTCGCATGATGCGACGCAGCACGTAGCCCCGCCCCTCGTTGCTGGGGAGCGCGCCGTCGCAGATCAGGAAGGTGACGGCCCGGGCGTGGTCGGCAATGACCCGCATGGAGACGTCGTCCTTATCGTTCTGGCGGTAGCTCTTGCCGCCGAGCTTGGCAACGTACTGGATGATCCCCTGGAGCAGGTCGGTATCGTAGTTGGATTTCACCCCCTGCAGGACCGTGGCGATCCGCTCCAGTCCCATGCCGGTGTCGACGGCCGGCTTGGGGAGCGGTGTCAGGGTGCCGTCTGAGGAGCGGTCGAACTGCATGAAGACGTTGTTCCATATTTCCATGTACCGGTCGCAGTCGCACCCGACCGCACAGGTCGGGCTGCCGCACCCCACTTCGGGACCGTTGTCCCAGAAGATCTCGGAACAGGGGCCACAGGGGCCGGTATCACCCATGGACCAGAAGTTGTCCTTTTCGCCGAAACGGTAGATCCGCTCCCTCGGTACCCCTTCCTGCAGGTGCCAGATGTCGGCGGCCTCGTCGTCGTCCGTATAGACCGTGACGTAGAGGCGTTCCTTGTCCAGCCCCAGGTCTTTCGTCAGGAGTTCCCAGGCAAAGGCGATCGCCTCCTTCTTGAAGTAGTCGCCAAAGGAGAAGTTTCCCAGCATCTCGAAGAAGGTATGGTGGCGGGCGGTCCGGCCGACGTTTTCCAGGTCGTTGTGCTTGCCGCCGGCCCGGACGCATTTCTGCGACGAACAGGCTCGTACATAGTCACGCTTCTCCATGCCGAGGAAGCAGTCCTTGAACTGGTTCATACCGGCATTGGTGAACAGGAGCGTCGGGTCATTATGGGGGATCAGGCCGGAACTGGGAACAATGGTGTGTCCCCGGTCGGCGAAAAACTTCAGGAATCTGGCGCGTATCTCTTTTCCGGTCATCGGTGCCTCAGGTGTGTATTGGTGAATGTAACTATATTTATTGTCAACCGTCGCCGGCCATGCGCAGGCCGTCAAATATGGCAGAAAGCGAGAACCCGCGGCGCTGGAACCAGCTGATCAGCCGGCGTTTCTCCTGAGGCGTGGCAGTTGCGGGATCAAACCCGGTAAACCGGCGGTCAAGGAGCTCTCTGATTGCCTGCCGCTCGTCCAGCTCTTCCCCTGCCGCGGCCATGGCCGCTTCAACGATCTCCGGTGGGATGCCCCGGCGCCGGAGTTCCAGGCGCAGCCGGGGGCCAACCGCCGTTCCTTCCCGCACCGCCCGTGCTGCCCACTGTTCGGCATAGCGGCGGTCGTCCAGGTAGGCAAGGGCATGCAGCCGGGAAATGACCGTTTCGATCTCCTCCGCGGCAAACCCCCTGGCGGCCAGCTTCCGGGAGAGCTCAGCACTGCTGTGGTCGCGACGGGTCAAGAGGTTCAGGGCCGCATCCATTATATTGCCTGCGGCCATCCTAAAACTTCTCGATCTCCACGTCCCCCTCCGGCCCCTTGTCTTCAGCGGAAAACTGATCCCAAGTGGCATCGGATGTGGAGGAGATGCCTGAAATCTTGAGGGCGAAGTCGTCCGGGTTGGAGGATTGACGCATCGCCTCCTCATAGGTGATCATCTTGCCGGTCAGAAGCTGCATCAGTGACTGGTCAAAGGTCTGCATGCCGTAGTTCACGTGACCCTGGGCAATGGCCTCGGGGATGAGCTTGGTCTTTTCCTTGTCGTCGATGCACTCCCGGATGCGGGCCGTACCGATCATGACCTCGACCGCCGGCACCCGTCCCTTGCCGTCGGCCCTCGGAACGAGACGCTGGGAAATGACTGCCTTGAGGACGCCGGAGAGTTGCATCCTGATCTGACGCTGATGGTACGGCGGGAACACGGAAATGATCCGGTTGATCGTCTCGGCCGCGTCCAGGGTATGGAGGGTGGACATGACCAAGTGCCCGGTCTCGGCCGCGTGCATGGCGGTCTCGATGGTCTCCAGATCGCGCATCTCGCCGACCAGGATGACGTCCGGGTCCTGGCGCAGCGCCCCCTTGAGCGCAGAACTGAAGGAGAGGGTGTCGAACCCCAGTTCCCGCTGGCTGATGATGCTCTTTTTGTCCCGGTGCAGGAATTCCACCGGATCCTCAACGGTGATGATATTGCAGGTCCGGCTCTCGTTGATGTAGTCGATCATGGCCGCCAGGGTAGTGGACTTGCCGCTGCCGGTGGTGCCGGTGACCAGGACCAGCCCCCGTTCCTCGGCAGAGATCTTCTTCAGGACCAGGGGGAGATTAAGGGTCTCAAGGGAAGGGATGCCGAAGGAAATGGCCCTGAAGACCATGGCCACCGTCCCCCGCTGGTGATAGACGCTCACCCGGAAACGGCAGAGGCCGGGAACTCCGTAGGCCAGATCGACCTCGTAATTCTCCTCGAACTGCTTCTTCTGGCGGGCGTTCATCATGGAGTCCGCCATGGCACCGACCGTTTCGCCGCTCAACCTGGGCGCATTGGGGATCGGCCGGAGTCTCCCGTCGATCCGCACCACCGGCGGCAGGCCGGTCTTGATATGGATGTCAGAGGAGCGAGCCTTTACCGCGATTGTCAGGATTTCTATCAGGTCCATGGGTGGCTCCCTTAGCAGGTTCCTGAAAAACAGCCATCTCGCCGCCGTCCTCGAAAGCCGCCTTGTGCGGCGTAGCGCTGCTACGCCTCCGCGGGGCTTTCTGCGGGTGCGACGATCTGACTATTTTTGAGCAACCTTTGATTCTTCTGTTTCCTGCTTCACTGGCTTTTCTGCCCCGCCGCTACCTGCCAGCCCGCACTGGGCAAGCAGCTTCTCCCTGATCTCGGCCAGCATCTCCGGATGTTCCTTGAGGAAGATGCGGGTGTTTTCGCGCCCCTGGCCGATCCGGTCCTTGCCGTAGGAGTACCAGGCGCCGCTCTTGTCGACAATCGCCCGGTCGACGGCGAGATCCAGGACGTCCCCTTCCCGGGAGATCCCTTCGCCGTAAAGGATATCGAATTCCACCTCCTTGAAGGGGGGCGCCACCTTGTTCTTGACCACCTTCACCCTGGTGCGGGAGCCGATGACATCATTCCCCTGCTTGAGGGAGGCGATCTTCCGGATATCCATCCTGACCGAGGCGTAGAACTTGAGGGCGTTGCCGCCGGTGGTGGTCTCGGGGTTGCCGAACATGACGCCGATCTTCATCCGGATCTGATTGATGAAGATCACGCAGCAGTTGGATTTGCTGATGATCGCGGTCAGCTTCCGGAGCGCCTGGGACATGAGCCGCGCCTGGAGCCCCATGTGGGAGTCGCCCATCTCCCCCTCGATCTCGGCCTTGGGGACCAGGGCCGCCACCGAGTCGATCACCAGGATGTCGATGGCGCCGCTTCTGACCAGCATCTCGGCGATCTCCAGGGCCTGCTCGCCGGTGTCGGGCTGGGAGACCAGGAGATCGTCGGTCTTTACCCCGAGCTTCCGGGCATAGCCGATATCAAGGGCGTGTTCCGCGTCGACAAAGGCGGCGATCCCTCCCAGCTTCTGGGCCTCGGCCACGATATGCAGGGCCAGGGTGGTCTTGCCCGACGACTCCGGGCCGAAGACCTCGATGACCCTCCCCCGGGGCACGCCACCGACCCCCAGGGCCAGGTCGAGGGAAAGGGCACCGGTGGGGATGGCTGCCACGTCCGGGAGCGGCTCATCGTTACCGAGCCGCATGATAGCCCCTTTGCCGAACTGTTTTTCTATCTGGCTTACTGCCAGGTCTATCGCTTTTTCACGTTCCTGCATCGCAGATCCTCCGCTTGGCCGATCATCGGTAAGATGCCGGGTAATGGCCCACACACATAGCATAGGTGAAGGAAACATTTCAACCTAGTACCTTGGAATATTATTATTTCATGCCGATTTTGTAGGTTGGGTTAGGCGGGTGTATGCCGTAACCCAACATGACCAAGCTGGCAACGTTCAAGGCTGTTGGGTTACGCAAAGAGGCCGCTAACCCAACCTACGAAAAAATACGGGTTACATGGCATTAATTCCCCTCCTGGAAGAGGGGGAGCTCCGGCTGCAGGGTCGGTTCGCCCATGGGGATAAGGAAACAGAAGGAGCTGCCCGGTTCCCCGTCATCGACACTGCTCTCCACCCAGACCATCCCGCCGTGGGCCTCGACCATCCCCTTGACGATGGCCAGACCGAGGCCGGTCCCCTTGCCCTGGAACTTGTACTTGCCGCTGGAGTGGTGGTTGATCTCGCCAACCTCGTAGAATGTGTCGAAGATCCGCAGATGCTCTTCTGAGCTGATGCCGATCCCGCTGTCCCGTACCTCCACCATAAGGAACAGCCGATCGTTCATCTGCTCCCAGAAGAGCTGGTTGAAGCGGTGCATGGCGGCTTTCCGGTCATACAGATCGTCTTGACAGGAGCAGCGGGTGACAATGGTAATGACTCCGCCGTCCGGAGTAAACTTGACCGCATTTTCCAGCAGCTCGCCAAAGACATCCTCGATGAACCCCCGGTCTGCGTTGAAGGGGGGGTGACCCGCCCCCTTGTCGATCAGCAGCGTCTGGCCCCGGTCCACCAGAATCGGCGAAAAACGCTCGTAAATGGTATTCAGCACCTCCTCCAGGCAAATGATATTCCGGTTGGGGAGCAGGCTCTTGGCCTCCAGACGGGCAACCTTGAGCAGATCGTTGACGATGTCGTTGAGACGGATCCCCCCCTGGAGGATCATCTCCAGCAGACGGCGGACCTCTTCCGGTGCTTCGAGGCACTGGGCGGCAAGGAGGAGCTCGGAGCTGCCGATGATGCTGGTAAGGGGGGTTTTGAATTCATGGGAGACCATGCCGAGAAAGTGGTTCTTCATCCGGTCGAGCCGCTCCAGTTCCCGGTTGGCATCCTCCACCAGTTCCAGGTTTTTGCGGAGCCGCTTCTGGGAAAGGGCAAGCTCCCGGCTACTCCGCTCCAGCATGGTGTGGGAACGTTCCAGTTCGTCATTCTTTTCCCGGAGCTGGCTGAAGACACGGGCATGCTCGATGACGATCCCGACCTGCTTGCCCAGGGTGGTCAGAAACCGCAGTTCGTCGTCGCGACAGTGACGTTCGGCGCCGTTCATCAGGTGCATGACCCCGATCAGCACATTATGGGCGATGAGCGGCACCGCCACGACGCTCCCCCAGCCGGCGGCCCGCAGGCAGCTGCTCAGACAGCAGTTCTCAAGCTCAACGGTAGCGACGCAGTGGCAGTTGAGATGGGTCACCATCCGGCAGCTGGCATCGCGAGCCAGGCTCATGCTGTGCAGTTCCTCTTCGAGGGAGGGAGGCAGCGCCTTGCTGCCGGCCAGCATCAGGGTCTTTCGATCTGCGGCCAGGAGGTGGACCGTCCCGGCCTCGGAATCGAACAGTGCCATGGTTTCGGAAAGGGAGACATCGAGAACGGTCTGGAGGCGCAGGGTGTCATTGGCCTGGGTGAGGATGGCGTTCAGGATGGTCAGCTCGTGGTTTCGCTGACGCACCTCCCGCTTGGCCTGGTGACGGAGGGTGACATCGCGCACCGTCACATGCACCAGCCGCTCATCACCCAGGTCGATCAACCGGGCATCAATTTCACAGACGCGACGGGTACCGTCCTTGTGACAAAAGGTGATCCCGGTCGACCGCCCCCGTTCCCGCCGCTTGACCCGCATGACCAGGGCCATGAAGTCGCCCAGGCCCTCCTCGGCGACCAGGTCCGACCCCCGGCGGGCACTCAACTCCTCCTGACTGTAGCCGAGCAGTTCCGTGCCGAGCCGATTGACCTCTTCCATGACGCCGGTTTCGGCATTGAAGACGAAGATGGCGTTACCCGCCCCTTCCAGCAGCGACTTATAGCGGCGGAGCCGCTTTTCCAGCGCCACCTCCAGGCTGACGACCTCCTGATCCTGGCTGGTCAGGTGGCTGGCAATGAACTGGTGGGAAAGGGCGACAAGGGAAAAGAGGAGGAGCGGCAGGCCGATGAGGGCGAGGGGAATGGAAAGGTGGACATCCACGGAGGGCCAGAAGTGGGCGACCCTGCCAAGTTCAAGCAGGGGAAGGACGGCTCCGGCAATGCCTGCGGCTATCAGCCAGACGAGGACCTTTTTTCGCACCATACCTCTTTCCCCCTGCCGCTACCGGGCCAGCAGCCGATGGCGCAACCAGTCCAGCGCCGTCACCGCGGTTCTGATCCTGACCTTGTCCCGGTTGCCACCGAACCGGAACCGTTCCACACGGCACCCGTCGGTGTCGGCCAGGGCGATGTAGACCGTGCCGACCGGCTTTTCTGCAGAGCCGCCGTCAGGCCCGGCAACACCGGTTACCGCCAGCCCCAGATCGCTGCCGGCACGTTCCCGCGCCCCTTTTGCCATCGCCTCGGCCACCTCCCGGCTGACCGCACCGACGTTGAGCAAAAGCTCCGCCGGCACCCCCAGGAGCCGTTCCTTGGCCTCATTGGCATAGGTCACGACCCCCTGGACAAAGTATGCCGAACTCCCGGGCAGATCGGTGATCCGTTTTGCAATCAGGCCGCCGGTGCACGACTCGGCCAGGGCCAAGGTCATCTCCCGCTCACGGAACAACCGGGCCACTACCGTATCCATGGTCTCCTCCCCCTCGGCGAACAGTGCGCTGCCCAGCCGCTCCCGGACCCGGCCGGCGGTATCGTCCAGCAGCGCCTCAACCTTGGCCCGGTCGCTGCCGGTGGCGCGAAGCTTCAGCTGCACCTCGGGAAAGACCACGCAGTAGGCAACCTCGATGCCGGGGCCGGCCAGGTCAAAGACGCGGGCGGAAATCTCGGCCTCGGGCAGGCCGATGACCTTGAGCACCCGGGTCAGAAGAACAGGGGGGGAGGGGAGTAGCCGCCGGAGCGTAGGCAGGATAGTGGCCGTAAACATCGCCGCCATCTCGTCCGGTACCCCGGGGAGCACGAAGAGACTGCAGCCGCCGTAATCCAGGCGAAAACCATAGGCGGTGCCGACCGGGTTGGGAACGAGCTCGGCCGTTGCCGGCAGCCATGCCTGCTGCTCGTTTCGGGGATGGAGCGTTCTGCCGACCCGGGCAGCAAAGGCTCGGATGTGGGTCAGGACTTCTTCCCGCAGGACCATTTCATGGCCGAAGGCCCGGGCCGCGGCCCGGGCGGTCACGTCGTCTTCAGTGGGACCGAGTCCGCCGGTGGCGACGATCACCCGGTGGCTGGCTGCCAGGTCACGGATGGCAGCGGCAATGGCCGCTTCATCGTCCCCCACCGCCAGGTGGCGACTGACCCTATACCCTTCGGCATAGAGCTGGGTCGCGATGAACGGGGCGTTGGTGTCCACGATCTCGCCGAGCATCAGTTCTGCGCCGATGGAAAGAGTTGCAATCATTGCCAGAACCTCACCACAAGGTGTAGCGACAGGCAGGCGTAGAGGCCTGCCGCCAGGTCGTCCAGCACAACGCCGCAGCCGTTCTTCATCTGCCGGTCTATGTTCCTGGCCGGAAAGGGCTTGACCACGTCAAAAAACCGAAAGAGGAGAAAACCGGTCAGTATCTCCCGCCAGCCGCACTTCGACCCGGCCATGGTGAGGAGAAAGCCGGCCACCTCGTCGATGACGATCAGTCCCGGATCGTGCCGTTCGTAGATGGTCTCCGCCCGGTCGGCAACCCAGCAGGCAACGACGCTGAAAATGACCAGGAACGCCAGGTACCACGGGAGCGGCAGCCTGGCCAGGAGCAGATAAAGGGGGATAGCCGCGGCAGTGCCGACAGTGCCCGGTGCCACCGGGGAGAGTCCCGCTCCGAACCAGGTGGCCAGTAGTTTGATCAGGCTGTTCACGGAAGAGTGCATTCCCGTTCGATCAGGCGGTACACGTCCAGGATCGGCATCCCGTGTTCCAGGGCCAGCCGTCGGCACTCGTCGAACTCCGGGGTGACCCGGAGCAGCCGGCCCTGGTCGCTGATCACCTTCACCCCGACCCGGCCGAGCGAGGTCTCCCGCTCCTCAACGACCCGTTCCAGGATCAGGCGGTCGGCCCGGTAACGGCGGATGCCGATGGCCGTGGATTCGGCCAGGACCAGGCGGGCCAGCCGATCGGCCGATGCCGGCACAGCCAGGACGGTCAGTTTCATGCCCGGCCGGCTTTTTTTCATCTGCAGCGGCGAGTAGGCCACATCCAGCGCCCCGGCGTCGAAGAGCCGCTCCATGAGGAAACCGGCCACCTCCGGCGTCATGTCGTCGATATGGGTTTCCAGAACCTGGATCTCGTCGTTCCAGGCGTCGCTCGGGCTGGACGGCTCTCCCAGGAAGAGGCGCAGGATATTGGGGAGGTCGGGAAAATCCTTAGCGCCGGCACCGTTGCCGATCCCGGTCAGCCGCATGGCAGGGGCGGAGCCGAAGCCGCTGGCCAAGGCAGCGACAATGGCCGCCCCGGTGGGGGTTACCCGTTCGCCCGGGCCGGTATCGTCATGCACCGGTACCCCCTTGAGCAGTTCGGCCGTGGCCGGGGCAGGGACCGGGAGCCGGCCGTGGGCACTCTCCACGAAACCGCTTCCGAGCGGAAGGGGAGAGGCGGAGATGCTCGTCACACCCAGATATTCCAGGCCGATGGCTGCAGCGACGATATCGACGATGGAGTCAATGGCCCCGACCTCGTGAAAATGGACCGCCTCCAGCGCCACGCCGTGCACCGTTGCCTCGGCCTCGGCCAGCCGACGGAATATCCGCTGGCTGCGCTCCTTTACTCCGTCAGCCAGGGAACTTTCTGCGATCATCGTCCTGATCCGGCTGTAGTGGCGATGATGATGCTCCTCGGCGATCTGGACGATGAACCGGGCCGCCCGGATTCCCTGCCGCTGACACTGCTCGGTGGTAATGCGGTACCGGTCAGCCGGAAGCGGCAGCTTGGCCAGTTCCGTCCGAAGGTGTTCCAGGGGAAGCCCCAGGTCGATGAGTGCCGCCACGGTCATATCGCCGGAGATCCCGGCGGTGCAGTCGAAATGAAGGTGAGACATCCTATTCCCTGTTGATGAGACTGGCGGCGTAGCCGGCGCCGAAGCCGTTGTCGATGTTGACCACCGTTACCCCGGCGGCACAGGAATTCAGCATCCCCAAAAGGGCGGCCAGCCCGCCGAAAGATGCTCCGTAACCGACCGAGGTGGGAACGGCGATGACCGGTTTATCCACCAGCCCTCCCACCACCGACGGCAGGGCCCCCTCCATGCCTGCCACGACGATCAGGACGCTGGCGCTGAGGAGCAGTTCCCGCCGCGCCAGGAGGCGATGGATGCCGGCCACCCCTACGTCGTGGAGCTGCTCCACCCGGTTCCCCATCATCCGGGCCGTAACCGCCGCCTCGGCCGCCACCGGCAGGTCGGAGGTACCGGCCGATACTATCAGGATTGCTCCCCGGCCGCGGATGGCGATAGGCTGCTGCTCGATGGTCAGGCAGCGGGCCTCGGAGTGGTAGATGGCACCGGGAAAGGCCTGGCCGAGATGATACGCCTTATCCTCGTCGATCCGGGTGGCCAGGATGTTGTTCTTTTTTGCCACCAGGGCGGTGATGATCCGTTCCAGCTGACCGAGGGTCTTGGTGGCGCCGAAGATCACCTCCGGAAACCCCTGGCGGAGACCGCGATGATGGTCGATGGTGGCGTCACCCAATTCCTCGAAGGGGAGGTGCTTCAGGTTTTCCAGGGCATCGTCTACCGCAACCTCGCCACGGCTCAGCTGCTCCAGAAGTTGCTTCAATGCGGTAACATCCATGGTGCGGGGTTTCTCCAAACTGGCGTCCCGATGGGTGACGGAAAACTATACCATGTGAAATAGGAAAGGAAAGCGGGCCGTGAGCATTAGATGCGGTCCAGAAAACTGGTGATCTCGGCGGCGAGTTCGCGGGAGTCGATGCGGAGAGAGAGCTCGTTGTTGTGGCGCAGCGCGCTCTGGGTCAGGTTGTGGCTTCCCAGGTAGACCCAGCGGCCGTCGATGACCACTGCCTTCACGTGGGTGGTGACCCGCGGCGTATCGAAGAAGACCTTGACCCCTCCCCGCTTGAGGAACTGGGCTGTTGCGCGGTTGTCATCGTTAAGGGAATCCTGCGGCCGGTCGCTCTGCTCCAGGAGCACCGTCACCTCCACCCCACGGCCACGGGCCCGCACCAGCTCTTCGGCAATCCTGCGGGGAAGATTGCCGGGAGAATCGGTCATCTTGAAGAGATACATGGTGACCACGATACCTTTCCTGGCCTCCCGGATACCCTCCATGAGGGCAGGGGCGTAGTCACTGTTCCTGAGCAGGGTAACCTGGGCCGGCAGATTTTCCTTTGCCGACAGAGGTCCCGCCTGGCTGGCAACGCAGAGACCGACAATAATCGCCAGGGCCAGGCGGGCCGTACACTGTTTCAGGGCATGACCGATCAACTCAGGATATCCATGACCTTGTCGAAGAACCCCTTCCGGAGCGGATGAACATCCTCGCCGCTGATCCGGGCGAACTCCTCCAGCAGTTCCCGCTGCTTCTTGTTCAGGTTGGTCGGGGTTTCAAGCTTGACCACCACCAGCTGATCCCCCTTGCCATATCCCTGAAGCGACTGGATACCCTTGCCGCGGAGACGGAACACCTTGCCGGACTGGGTCCCTTCGGGAATCTTCATGGCAACCTTTCCGCCCAAGGTCGGGATGTCGATCTCGCAGCCAAGGGTGGCCTGGGTAAAGCTGATGGGAATCTCACAGATGACGTCGTTCCCCTCGCGGGTAAAAATCGGGTGCTCTTTTACCGTGATATAGACATAGAGGTCGCCATTGCCCCCCCCCTTGGTCCCCTGACCACCTTCGCTTGTCAGCTTGAGACGGATGCCGGTCTCCACCCCGGCCGGCACCTTGACCGACAGGGTTTTCCGGTCACGGATGTTGCCGTTGCCGCGGCAGGCGGGACACGGTTCGTCTACCACCCGGCCGTCGCCATTGCACTGATTGCAGGTCTTGCTGACACTGAAGAATCCCTGCTGGAAACGGACCTGGCCGGCGCCGCGGCAGGTGGGGCAGACCTTCGGCTCGGTCCCTGGCTTGGCGCCGCTGCCGCTGCAGGCGTCGCACCGCTTGGCGTAAGGAACCTCTATCTTCTTCTCCAGGCCGTTGGCCGCCTCTTCGAAGCTGATCTCCATGGAGTACTGCAGGTCGTCGCCCCGCCGCCCCCGGCTCCGTTGCCGGGTGCCGCCGCCACCGAAGATGTCGCCGAAGATATCACCGAAGATGTCGCCGAACGGCGAAGCCCCGCCGAACCCGAACCCGCTGCCGGAATAACCGCCGCCACCCACGCCGGCGTGGCCGAACTGGTCATACTGGGCACGCTTCTGGGAATCGGAAAGCACCTCGTAGGCCTCGGTGACCTCCTTGAACTTCTCTTCTGCCGCCTTGTCCCCCTGGTTCTTGTCCGGGTGAAACTGGATGGCCAGCCGGCGGAAAGCCTTCTTGATCTCTGTCTCGGAGGCATTTTTGTGGACTTCGAGGACTTCGTAGTAATCGCGTTTCTCAGCCAATGGATATCCTTTTGTAACGCAAAGAGGCAGCGGACCGTTCTGGCCGCTGCCTGTTGCGGGATTTAACGTAGGGGCGGGGTTCCCCCGCCCAGGGCGCAACACCCGCGCCCCTACGTCAGGTGATTATTTTTTTTCGTCCTTCACTTCCTCGAAGTCGGCGTCCACAACCTTCTCGCCCGCGGCTGCGCCACCCTGGGCGCCGGCAGCTCCGCCACCCGGCTGCTCGGCCCCGCCTTCGGCCGCCTGGCCCTTGGCATACACCGCCTCGGCCAGCTTGTGAGAGGCCTGCATCAACTCGTCGGATGACTGCTTGATGGCGTCGGCATCGTTTCCTTCCAGGGCCTTCTTGAGAGAAGCCAGCTTCTCTTCGATCTTCTGCTTGTCAGCGGCATCGATCTTGTCGCCGAATTCCTTGAGCGACTTCTCGGTCTGGTAGGCGAGGCTGTCGGCCTGGTTGCGGGCCTCGATCAGTTCGCGCTTCTTCTTGTCCTCGGCCGCATGGGACTCGGCATCCCGGACCATCTTCTCCACTTCCTCCTTGGAGAGGCCGGAAGAAGCGGTGATCCGGATCGACTGCTCCTTGCCGGTTCCCAGATCCTTGGCGGAGACGTGGACAATGCCGTTGGCGTCGATATCGAAGGTCACCTCAATCTGGGGCACGCCGCGGGGTGCCGACGGAATGCCGGACAGCTCGAAGTTACCGAGGGTCTTGTTGTCCGCGGCCATCTCCCGCTCGCCCTGGAGGACATGGACGGAAACGGCGGGCTGGTTGTCGGCGGCCGTGGAAAAGACCTGGGACTTGCGGCAGGGGATGGTGGTGTTCTTCTCGATCAGCCGGGTCATGACACTCCCCAAGGTCTCGATGCCGAGGGAGAGCGGCGTGACGTCCAGGAGCAGCACGTCTTTCACGTCTCCCCTGAGTACGCCACCCTGGATGCCGGCGCCGATGGCGACCACTTCGTCCGGGTTGACCCCCCTGTTCGGCACCTTGCCAAAGATGTCCTGCACCCGCTTCTGCACCGCCGGCATCCGGGTCATGCCGCCGACCAGGATCACCTCGTCCACCTCGCTGGCGGAGAGGCCGGCATCCTTGAGGGCGGTCCGGCAGGGGCCTTCCAGCTTGGACAGGAGTTCCCCGCAGAGCGCCTCCAGCTTGGCACGGGAGAGCTTCAGGTTCATGTGCTTGGGGCCGGTGGCGTCGGCGGTGATGAACGGCAGGTTGATGTCGGTCTCCATGGAGGTGGAGAGCTCGCATTTGGCCTTTTCCGCCGCCTCCTTCAGCCGCTGCAGCGCCATCTTGTCGCTACGGAGATCGATCCCCTGATCCTTCTTGAACTCGTCGGCGATCCAGTCGATCACCACCTGGTCGAAGTCCTCGCCCCCCAGGAAGGTGTCGCCGTTGGTAGATTTCACCTCGAACACCCCTTCACCCAGTTCGAGAATGGAGATATCGAAGGTACCGCCCCCCAGGTCGAAGACTGCAATTTTTTCGTCCTTCTTCTTATCGAGGCCGTAGGCCAGGGCGGCCGCAGTCGGCTCGTTGATGATCCTGAGCACGTTCAGGCCGGCGATCTTCCCGGCATCCTTGGTGGCCTGGCGCTGGGAGTCGTCGAAGTAGGCCGGCACGGTAATAACCGCGTCGGTGACTGTTTCGCCCAGGTAGTCCTCGGCGGTCTTCTTCATCTTCTGCAGCACCATGGCCGAGATCTCGGGAGCGGAGTACTTCTTGTCCCGCACCTCCACCCAGGCATCGCCGTTGTCCGCCTTGACGATCTTGAACGGCGAAATCTTGATGTCCTTCCGCACCGCTTCGGTATCGTACTTCCGGCCGATCAACCGTTTGATGGCGAACAGGGTGTTTTCCGGGTTGGTGACTGCCTGCCGCTTGGCCTGCTGCCCCACAAGCCGCTCGCCGCTGTCGGTGATGGCGACCATGGACGGCGTGGTCCGGCTCCCTTCGGCGTTTGCTATAACAACCGGCTCCCCACCCTCCATGATGGCGACACAGGAGTTGGTGGTCCCCAGGTCAATTCCGATAACTTTGCTCATTTGCTTCCTCCTTGGATTTCGTTTGCACAGACAACGTAGCCATCCCCCCCTGAAAAAACAAGGGGCACGGCAAAAAAATGTGAGGGGTAAGGAGAAAGGGTGAGGAGAAATCGAGTCGGTTGTCCCTCCTCACTCCTCTCGCCTCACTCCTTACTCGCTTTTAGGGGCGCACGCCACGGTGACCATGGCCGGCCTGAGGAGACGCTCGCTCAGCAGATACCCCTTCTGGTATACATCGACGACGGTGTTGACTTCCTGGTCCTCGCATGCCACCTGTCCCATGGCCTGGTGCAGCGCCGGGTCGAAGAGGGTGCCCTTGCCGATCTCCACCGGGGTTACACCGAACTTCTTCAGGGCCGACAGAAGCATCTCCAGGGTCATCCGCACCCCGGTGATGACCGGGTCCTGGCTCTCCAGGTCAACATGGACCAGAGCGCGCTCCATGTTGTCCACTGCCGGCAGGATCTCCAGGATGAGGTTTTCGTTGCCGTACTTGATCAATTCCTCTTTTTCCCGCTGCACCCGCTTCCGGTAGTTTTCCAGATCAGCCCGCTCCCGGACGAATTTCTCCCAGTTGGCGGCCGCTTCCGTTTCCTTGGCGGCGAGCAGTTCTTCCAACTCCTTCACCCGGTCGGACGGTGCAGCCGTCTCTGCGGCAGTTTCAGCGGCAACGGTTTCTGGCTGTTGCTCCGACGTTTCGGCATTATTGGCGGTTTCGCGTTTCTTCTTTTCCACGTTCGTCGAACTCCTTCTTGTTGGTTCTAAATAAATTATTCCAGTTCCAGCACTCGGCTCACCAGCTTGGCAGTATAGTCGACAATCGGGATAACCTTGGCGTACCCCATGCGGGTCGGTCCGATAACCCCCAGGACCCCGAGGGTGTTTTTGCCGGTGGCATAGGTAGAGGTAATCAGGCTCAGTCCCGACAGGGGGCCCAGGCGCGATTCGGAGCCGATAAAAATATTGATCCCCGGTGCGGTCAGACAGCGATCCAGCAACTGCACCAGATGCCCCTTCTGTTCAAAGGCCCGGAAAATCTCCTTCATCCGCTCCACATCGGCAAACTCGGGGAGATCCAGGATATTTGACTGTCCCTCGATGAACAGTTCGGAGTCGTCGTCCGGGAGGGAGAGCCGGGAAAGGTCCAGCGCCCGGGCGAGCATGTTGTCGTACCGCGCCTTCTCCGACGCCATCTCTTCGATGATCCGCTGCTTCACCTCGGCAATGGTCAGCCCCTGGAGGAACTCGGTCAGGTAGTTCCCCATTGCAACCAGATCGGACGACGAAAGATCCGCATCCGCCTCGACGATCTTGTTCTGCACGGTCCCGTTCTGCAGGACAAAGATGGCCAGGACCCGGCGCCCCCCCAGCCTGACGAACTCCACGTGGCGAAAGACATTGGCCGAGACATGGGGAGTCGCCACCACCCCCATGTAATGGGAGATGGAGGAGAGCATCCGGCTGGTCTCCTTCAGGACATCGCCGACCTGCTTACCCCTGATGTCGCAGTGCCGTTTGATCTGCTCCCGCTCCCCCCGGCCGATGGCACGCACCTCCAGGAGCGAATCGACATAGAGGCGGTAGGCCTTGTCCGTGGGGACCCGGCCGGCCGAGGTGTGGGGAGAGGCGAGAAACCCCATCTCCTCCAGATCGGCCATGACGTTGCGAATGGTGGCCGGCGACAGGTCCAGGCCGTACCGGCGGCTGATGGTCCTGCTCCCCACCGGCTCTGCCGTCGAGATGTAGTCTTCGATGATCGCTTCGAGGATCTGCTTGCCCCGATCACTCAATTCGTCGCGCATGGCTCCTGGTCCCTTGGGACCGGTTTGTCCGGTCCCTTAAAACAAGATTAGCACTCTCCAGCGATGAGTGCTAACTGTGCTAAAGGTAATGACAAGGGTGAAGTTTGTCAAGTGGATTCCCGGATAAATCCGGCTTCCACGCCTCACGAAACCCGGTTCAGACGAAAGCGGCAAAGACCCGGTTGGCCAGCAGCAGGCCCGGCCGGGTGAGGCGAAGCCGGTCGCCGTCCCTCTCCAGCAGGCCGGCAGCGATCTGCGCATCTATCTCCGTGGGCCAAGCCTCGGCTAGCCCCAGCCCGAAGGCGGCACGAAAGGCAACATCACTCACCCCTTCCAGCAGCCGTAAGCCGAGGAACATGAACTCGCTCCGGGCCTCCTCTTCAGTCAGGGCTGCCCTGTCCAGTTCTGCCGGGAATCCGGCAACTATTGTATCCCGGTACGCAGTGAGCTCCGGCGGGTTGTGCCACCGCACCCCCCACCCGCTCGCCAGGAACGAGTGGGCGCCGGCACCGAACCCCAGATAGCTGCCACGCCGCCAGTAGACCTGGTTGTGGCGGGAGCGTCGGCCGGGCCGGGCAAAGTTGGCGATCTCGTACGGCTCGAAACCGGCAACAGCCAGGATATCCCGGGTCGCTTCGATCATCCGCACCGACTCCTCCTCATCCGGCAGGTCAAGCTCGCCCCGCGCCATCGACGCCGCAAACGGGGTCCCCTCTTCAATGGAGAGGCCGTAGGCCGAGACATGTTCCGGGCCAAGGGCAACGGCCTCCCGGAGGGTCTCCCGCCACTGAACCAGTGATTGACCGGGCAGGGAGTGGATCAGGTCGATTCCCAGGTTGTCAAAATCGGCCCGGCGGGCGAGGGCCACTGCCTGCCGCGCCTCGGCGGCAGTGTGCACCCGGCCCAGGAGAGGCAGGAAGCGATCGTCCAGAGACTGGACGCCGAGGGAGAGGCGGTTCACCCCGGCAGACCGGTAACCGCCCAGGGTCACGGCAGTGACGGTACCGGGATTGGCCTCCAGGGTCACCTCGGCGTCAGCGGTCAGGTGGAAGTGGCGCACCGCCACCTCGACCAGCCGGCCCACCAGTTCCGGCGCCAGGAGCGACGGGGTGCCGCCGCCCACGTAGAGGGTCGTGGCAGTCACCTGGGTATCGAGCTTGGCGGCCCGCAGCGCCATCTCCCTGATCAGCAGACCGGTGTACTCCTCCAGGGAAAACGGGGCCGCGGCAACGGAGTTGAAGTCGCAATAATGGCACTTCTGCACGCAGAAGGGGATATGGAGGTAGAGGGAGAGGCGCATTAGAGCTCCTCATGCTGGCTTCGTGATAGGCCTGAATGCTGAGTATTGAGTTTTAGAGATGTGCCTTCACTGGGCACTGTATTGAGCATAGGAGATTGTGTGCCGGTTGCTGCCTTCTGGTGGCATATTTTATTTTTGGATCAAAAAATACAATACCCTAGCCCACATTTTACTTTCAGGCCCAAAAGTAAAATATAAAATTCCATATTTCCCAAATGCGCTTAAAAGAGGTGGAGGTATTTTTCAAACATGAAAAGGCGATTACGTTTGAAGCCGGTAACTTCCTTCAAAATACCGAGGGATTCCATATCACTTATAAGAGCATTGGCGGCGCGTGGCGTTAGGTCGAGAAATTTGGCAACGGCATTGGCGTTAATGACGGGCTTTTGGTAAAGGTGCAGCAATAAGTTTCGTGCATTTTCGGCTCTTCTGCCAAGCGAGACAATCTGACCATCCACTTCATTTTTCAATGCAAGAATTTTTCTGAAAGTATCCTGACCCTTTTCTGCTGTGGCGATTACTGCCACAAGAAAGAATTTTATCCAATGCAGCAGGTTGTTGGATGCCCTGACCGTAGTGAGAGCATCATAATAGGCACCTTTGTTCTTTTCAAAATAGTCTGATAGATACAGAGAGGGTTTATGCAGCATTCCATGACTTACTAGATAGAGGGTGATCAGCAAGCGCCCGATTCTGCCGTTACCATCAAGGAAAGGGTGGATCGTCTCGAACTGGTAATGGCTGATGGCAATGCGAATCAGATGGGGCACATCAATCTCATCATTGTGCCAGAACTTCTCCAGATCAGCCATTAATTCATCCACCTCATTCTGGTGAGTTGGAATGAAAACAGCATCCTGAAGGCTGGAACCACCGATCCAGTTTTGGCTGGTGCGAAAATCTCCGGGCGTTTTACGCTCGCCCCGCACCCCCTGAAGGAGAATGGCATGCGTTTCCTTTAAGAGGCGATTGGACAGCGGCAAACTCTCCAACGAGGTCAAGGCGTGATTCATGGCCTGAACGTAGTTCTGTACCTCCTGCCAGTCATCGCGTTTCTCCGGGTTGATCTGATCAACATCCATCAATGCCTCATCCATCTCAGTCTGCGTGCCCTCGATGCGGCTGGATTTATTGGCCTCCTTCATGATGTGCATCTGGATAAAAAGGTCAACATTGGGCACGATCAGCGAATAGGCGTTCAAAGCGCTCAGGGCCTGCGTGGCCTTTTCCAGCAGAGTGTTCACCTTCGGTTCTTCCCAGGTCCAGACCTGATTGACCGGCGTTGGGGAAAAGCTCTTGTACTGGTATTGCTGTTTAAAAACGCCGGAATTGAATTCTTCCATTTTCATGATGGGACCTCCAATTCATTCACCTTCTTCGTCCCCAGAATCATCGCCTCGATATCGGACTTGATGCTTTCAGAAAGCAGCTTTGCAGTATCTCGCTTCTCTGTAACCTCGGCGCGCCTCTTCTCTGCTTCTTCAACTATGAGCTGCTGAACATTGACTGGCGGCAGTGGAATTGGGAAGGTCACGCCACGGGGCGCCGGTTCTTGCAATCAGAGGACGGCTTCAAGAAACAAACGGTTGTCTTTTGCTGTGACACCGCAATCGCTGCTTTTACCTGGAAGCAAAGGTGCCAGGCGGTCCCACTGGTCATCTCGTATAACAACTCTACCCATCTGAAATCCTCCGATAAGTGGTTTCAGTC
>JAJZTK010000248.1 GCA_021849045.1 Deltaproteobacteria bacterium
GATCTTTGCGGAAAAGCTGATCGGGAGCTATTTTATTGCGGCCCCGAACGAGCCCGGCATCCAGCGGGGCAAGGGGCCGGAGATCAGGGCCGCCAAGCCGGAGAAGGCGGTCCAGACGCCACCCCCCCATCGCCCCGAAGAGCAGAAGCCGCGGGGGGACATGGGGGCCATCGCCGCCCGTACCGCCGAGCGGTTTGTCGGTATCCCCTACCGCTGGGGGGGGGATACGGTGGTTGACGGGATGGACTGCAGCGGTTTCGTCCGGGCAGTCTACAACCTCTGCGGGGTGAATATCCCCCGGACCTCTGCCGAGCAGTTCCGGGTCGGCCAGTCGGTGGACAAGGAGGAGCTCCGGGATGGCGATCTGGTCTTCTTCGGTGCGTCGGCCGACAAGATCAACCATGTGGGGATCTATGTCGGTGGCGGCCGTTTCGTTCATGCGCCGCGGCGGGGCGACGACATCAAGATTACCTCGATTGACGAAAAGTATTTTACCGAGCGGTTCGTGGGCGCGAAGCGGTATTTTTGACAGACCGGCGTGAATCCTGCCCCCTCTGCCCGACCACTCAAACTGCACGAGAGGCACCAATGGCGATAATCAAACCGTTCCGGGCACTGCGCCCTCCCAGGGCGCTGGCCGAAAAGGTGGCATCCCTCCCCTATGACGTGATGGATACGGCCGAGGCCAGGGCCATGGCAGCGGGCAATCCCTACAGTTTTCTCCGCATATCCCGGGCCGAGATCGATCTGCCGTCCGACGTGGATATCCATTCGGAACCGGTATACCGTAAGGGACGCGAGAACCTGCTGGCGTTCATCAGCCAGGGGACCCTGGTTCAGGATGCCGCTGACTGTTACTACGTGTACCGCCAGACCATGGGATCAGTGACCCAGGTCGGGCTGGTGGTCTGCGCCGGGGTGGACGACTACCAGAGCGGCGTCATCAGGAAACATGAGCTGACCCGCGCCGACAAGGAGGAGGACCGGGTGCGGCACATAGATCTCCTCGACGCCAACGATGAGCCGGTCTTCTACACCTTCCGCCGGAATGAGGAAGTCAGCACCATTCTTGAGCGGGTCACAACCGGGGAACCGGAGTACGATTTCGTCACCGGCGATGGGGTCGGGCACACCCTGTGGGTGATCAGAGACCGCCAAACGATCGACCGGCTCACCGGGATCGTCGCCGGCATCCCGGTGCTGTACGTGGCCGACGGCCATCACCGTAGCGCCGCCGCCAGCAGGGTGCGCGACCTGCGTCGGGAGAAAAACCCGCGGCACAACGGCCAGGAGGAGTACAACTACTTCCTCACCGTGATCTTTCCGTCCGACCAACTCCATATCATGCCGTACAACCGGGCAGTGAAGGATCTGAACGGTCAGACCGTGGCCGAATTCATGGGCCGGGTGGCAAAGGACTTCGACGTCACGCCGGTTGCCGGTCCGCTGGCACCGGCCGGACGGCACCGGTTCGGCATGTACCTGGCCGGCAAGTGGTATGAGCTGCTGGCCCGTGAGGGTGCGTTCCCGGCTGGCGACCCGGTCGGGAGCCTGGACGTCTCCATCCTGCAGGACAAGCTCCTGAACCCGATCATGGGGGTCCGCAACCCCCGCACTGACCAGCGTATCCACTTTGTTGGCGGCATTCGCGGGGTGGACGAGCTGACACGGCTGGTGGACGGCGGTGAGTACCAGGTGGCTTTTTCCCTTTTCCCCACCTCCATCGATGAACTGATGGTGCTGGCGGACGCGGACAAGATCATGCCTCCCAAGTCAACCTGGTTCGAACCGAAGCTGCGGTCCGGGCTGTTCGTGCACCTGTTGTCGTAGAACTGTGGCCAGTCGAGCGGAAACGAGCGCCAGGACTCCCGGCTTCAGCCGCATAAAAATGAACGAGAGGAAGATTGTCATGCGTGGTGTGGAGAAACTGATCATTGTCCTGCTTCTGCTGGTGGCGGTAACCATTCCGGCCTGTTCCCAGAAAGAGGTGAATAAGGGCGGCGAGCAGCCGGCTGTCGGCGCGGCTGCTGCCGGGATCGTAACCACCCCCTCCGGTCTGGCCTATCAGGACCTGGTGGCCGGGAGCGGCTCGACGCCGACCGCCGGCAAGCTGGTCAAGGTCCACTATACGGGGTGGCTGCAGGATGGGACCAAGTTCGACAGTTCGCTGGACCGTGGCCAGCCGTTCGAGTTTTCCATTGGGGCAGGTCAGGTCATTCCCGGCTGGGACGAGGGGGTCATGACCATGAAGGTCGGCGGCAAGCGCAAGCTGGTGATTCCGCCCCAGCTCGGTTACGGAGCAGCAGGTGCCGGGGGCGTGATCCCGCCCAACGCGACGCTTACCTTCGAGGTAATCCTCCTGGACGTGCAGCAGTAGGGTGAGGAGTGAGGAGTGAGGAGTAAAGACATCTTCCAGTCACCAGTCACGGGTCACCAGTCCCTGACAAAAGCCATGAAGGTGCTGACTACACTTATCGCCCTTATCCTGCCGGCCGGCACGGCCGGCGCTGCGGAGCGAAGCGTCACTCTCTTTCTGGACGGGGCAAAGATTGAGCAGCGTTTCGTCGTTAACGGCGGTTATCTGGAGATTCCGCTGCCGGCAGGTCTGCAGCCCGGCTCGCTGCGCCTCGCGCCCCAGGCTGTAACCCGCATCGAGCGGGTCGAAACCGTTCCCGCCCGCCTTCCCCTACGGGTAGAGCGCGAGCTGGTAAGACTCACCGAGCGGCGGGAGCGTCTTCAGGCCCGGCTCCAGGCACTGAAGACCAGAGAGGGGATATTCACTGCCGCAGCCAAGGCCCAGAGCGGCAAGGCTCCGCGCAAGACCAAGAGCAACCCCGAGCCGCTGCAGAATATCCGGAAGGGGACCGATTTCGCCCTGGCCCAGCTGGAAGAGGTCTACAGCGACAAGCGGGCCGTGGAAAAGGAGCTGGCGGCCCTGGACGGCAAGGAAGCGGCACTGCGCAAGGAAGGGAACGGCGGTGGCAGCATCGCCCGTGTCTGGCTCTCGGGCCGTAGGCCGGGTATCACTGCTGTCTGGCTGCAGACCGACCTTTCCTGGTCCCCCCGCTATGACATCCGTCTCGGCGGTGACGCTACGGCCGAGGTGACGATCCATCCCCGTCTGCCGGTCCTGGCGAAAGGTGGAGCGGTCTCGGTAGTGATGGCGAGCGTGCAGAAGGGGCCGGGAGCTGTGGCGGCAATGCCGGTGACCGGCGAGCAGTCGGCCGTGGCCACCCTGCGCCTTCCGGTCCAGGTGAAGGGGGATGGCCGGGACGTTTCGTCCGTTCTTGCCTTCACGATGACCAATACCGCGACCGAGACACTTCCCGGCGGCGATGTCTCCTGTTACCGGGACGGGGCGTATGTCGGCACGGCCCGTCTGGCAGCAATTCAGCCCCTGGAGAGCCGCGAGATCCTTTGTGGCGAATGATGCACTACCTTAAGAAGCTAGTACCAAGTAACACATAATATTTCGTATCAGCCCAACATATGGTATACTGGTGGCAACTCACTCAAGGAGGCCACCATGTCGCCGAGATACCGAG
>JAJZTK010000249.1 GCA_021849045.1 Deltaproteobacteria bacterium
AGCATCATTGACCCCTGGAATCAGGACCGTATTAACCTTGACGGTCATGCCGTACTCAACGGCACGGGCTATCCCCTCCAGTTGGTTGACGAGGAGAATGCCGGCACCGGCAGCACCACTGTAGCGTTTCCCACGATAAAAGACGTGGGAGTAGATCCGCCCACCAACCTCGGGATCTAGGGCATTCAGCGTCACCGTCAGACTCCGCAGATCCAGCTCATGCAGCCGATCGATGGTATCGGGGAGCAGGAGCCCATTGGTGCTCAGGCATTTGATCAGCTGCGGAAACTCTTCTCCTATCAGCCGGAAGGTTTCAAAGGTCTCCTCGTTGGCCAGCGGGTCGCCGGGACCGGCAATCCCCACCACCTTGATGACCGGTCCGAGCTCCTTGTTCGCCAGGACCGTGCGTACGGTTTCCAGGCCCTGTTGCGGCGTAAGGATACGGCTGGTGACACCGGGCCGCGACTCGTTTACGCAGTCATGGCGGCGGGTACAATAACCGCACTTGATGTTGCAGTGAGGAGCAACCGCCAGATGGATTCTGCCATTCTTCCAGTGATTTCCCCCAAAGCAGGGATGCCCCTGAATACTCTTGCGTCCGTCACAACTTTTCGCCATGGTCTCCTCCTTCCGGAGAATAAAAAAGAGGCCAAGGAACACTATCCCTTGGCCTCCAGTTTTCCTGGTCAGCTCAACACTTAGTAGTTTATGTCTATCATTTTTGTAGTTTTATAACTAATTAAATCATGATTGTCAAGTATATTTTCAGTTCAGTAGTTATTTCTTGACCTCTATTGTGTGTATTCGTCCACAACATCATCAATTTGTC
This sequence comes from Deltaproteobacteria bacterium, assembly GCA_021849045.1. Taxonomy (GTDB): domain Bacteria; phylum Desulfobacterota; class Desulfuromonadia; order Geobacterales; family DSM-12255; genus Geomobilibacter. Next base: position 830 of record JAJZTK010000249.1, read on the forward strand.
AGACGGTCTTGAGGAGTACCGCCCGCAGCACCTCCGCCTTATCGATCCTCTCCCAAGGCAGATCAAGGTCGTTACGGCCGAAGTGCCCGTAGGCGGCGGTCTGACGGTAGATGGGACGCCGCAGGTCGAGCTGCTCGATGATCGCGGCCGGCCTGAGGTCGAAGTGGGCAGCGATCAAATCGGCAAGTTCGCTGTTGGTCAGCTTGCCGGTGCCGAAGCTGTCGACGAAGATGGAAACCGGCCGGGCTACGCCGATGGCGTAAGCGATCTGGACCTCCAGACGTTTTGCCAGCCCCGCGGCGACCACATTCTTTGCCACGTACCGCGCGGCATAGGCACCGGAGCGGTCTACCTTGGTGGGGTCCTTTCCGGAAAAAGCACCGCCGCCGTGCCGGGCGAAGCCGCCGTAGGTATCGACAATGATCTTCCTTCCCGTCAGTCCGGCATCGCCATGGGGACCGCCAATGACAAAACGACCGGTCGGGTTGACGAAGATCCTGGTTTTTTCATCGAGTAACCGCTCGGGGATGATCGGCCGGATGACCTTCGTGATCAGGTCGTCGCGGATTTGCTCCAGTTCAACATCCGGGTCATGCTGGGCCGAGATAACGACGGTGTCGATACGCACCGGCTGGTCTCCCTCGTACTCCACTGTCACCTGGGTCTTGCCATCGGGGCGGAGATAGGGGAGCAGACCGTTCTTCCTCACCTCGGTCAGCCGCTTCGCCAGATTATGAGCCAAGGCAATGCTAGTCGGTAGATATTCCGGGGTCTCGTCCGTTGCGAAACCGAACACCATCCCCTGATCGCCGGCACCGACCGAATCCAGATAACCATCGTGGTCCACGCTACGGCGTGCCTCAAGAGCCGTGTTCACCCCCTGGGCGATATCGGGAGACTGCTCGTCCAGCGCCACAAGGACCGCTGCGTTTGCCGAGTCAAAACCGTAGTCGGCACGGTCGTAACCGACCTCTCTGATGGTCTGTCGTACGATCTTAGCAATCTCCGGGCGGGCGGTCGTGGTGACTTCGCCGGTGATGAGGGCAAGTCCGGTGTTGAGGCTCGTTTCGCAGGCGACCCGGGCCAACGGGTCCTCGGCCAGAATGGCATCGAGAACGGTGTCGGAAATCTGGTCAGCAAGTTTATCAGGATGCCCTTCCGTGACCGATTCCGAGGTAAAGAGATAACGTTGTCTTGCCATGGTGCACACTCCTTTGCTCATGTAAGATGGGTCCTGCCCCTGGTCGATGTTTCCGTTTCGACGTAATTTCCCCACACCCAGCTCCACGGGTAATAAACAAAAGAGGCCAGGCAGAGATCGTCATGACGATCAGGGCCTGGCCTCCAGTTTGTCCGGTCAGCTCAGCACTCAAAACTTTTTATCTATCAGTTAAATAGATTTATAACCAAGAACTACGTCTATGTCAACCACAATTTCTTGACTTGTCATATGTGTGAACCATCGGCAACAACCCCAGTTTCCAACTCGGCAATGATCTCGCCCCACTTCTTCGCCCAGTGCTTCAGTTCCCAGCAGTCGAGGAAGGTTGGCCGCGGCACAACTGTCTGTTCGGACACCTGGCAGGCAAGCTTACGATACACAAAGGAATTATGAGATAACGGAGCCGACTCGATCAGGGTTTGATTGTAGAAATCGCTCACCGAGACCATCAACGAGTGGGGCAGACTGACAACGACCGAGGTACCGGTCTTGCTCACGAAATCGGCAATGATCGATTCGTAAAAAGGTCCTCTCAGGTTGTTGACCACCACCCCGCCAAATCTGCAATCGATGGATGAAACCGTATTGAGCCAGGCAAACAGCTCATTCACCACCTGAATGGCCGCCATATCTGCTGAGGTAACCACGTACAGACGAACAATCCCCTCTATCGCTGCAGGAAGAACGAATGAACTGTCGGGCTCCCAGGCCATATCATGAATCACAAACTCGGGACGGTGAACGACAACGGTCGGATGTTGCAGCAAATGGGCTGTGTTCGCAACGTCGCCCTCGGCGATCAATTCACCGGCCTCGACACAGAGCGCCCCTTTGAACCCGATGGCATAGAGGGGGACCACATCCCCGCCTCTCCAGGCAGGTAACGGCTTCAACTCGCTCGTCCCACGCAGGGTAGCGGTGGAGTTCCAGCGGGAGTCGTAGCCAATCAGGGCAACCTGGTGTCCGGCCGTAGCGAGTGCAGCCGCCAGGTTTGCGGCTGTGGTCGATTTGCCCACGCCGGCCTTGCCGGCAATCAGTATGTGTTCAGCCATAGAGACCTCCCTGATGCGTCACCAATGTTTCAGCCCAATGACTTTTCAGTGCCCCGATTCCAGTCAGGGGAAATTTGTTCTACTGGCAAAATATCAATTCGTGTTGGTAACGGCTGTATCCAGCTGGTAGATCGCTGCCAGGGCCTGGTGGCGGTAGTAGTGACTTAGCCGGCGAAAGCCGCACGGAATCAGGATTCGATCCAACTCCTCATGGCTGTATGTCTTGGCGCACTCCTGGCTCTTGAAGTAATCAGGGCAACCATTGCCACACTCGCCATGGGCTCGACGGCAACGAAGTTCGATGAGCAGATAGCCGCCCGGCCGCAGGTTTGCAACTATGTTGTCCAGGTAACGCTGCCGCTCGGCCACCTCAGTAAGGATGTTGAACACATACGTGGAGAGGACCAGGTCCACATGCAGCCGACTGGCGGGAAGATC
>JAJZTK010000088.1 GCA_021849045.1 Deltaproteobacteria bacterium
GGAGTGAATTTAACGGACTTCGTTGACAGCAAGACGGCAGGAACGAAGCCGGTTTTATTCGATAAGGCCTTGCCGTCAGCCGTTTGCTATGCGTTCAGATAGCCAAAGACGAGAAAAAAGAAGGCCCGGGAAGTGATCCCGGGCCTTCTTTTTTTACTGGTGCGGTAAGAGTTCTTTACCCCAATCCGTCGGTGGACTGAATTCCGGAGATGTCTGGCCGCTCATTATGACCGGTCAGTTACCTTCTCCCGTTTCAGCCCCCTTTTTCAAGCGGTGCAACGCGCCTGGCGGATGGCAGAAACACACTCGGGTGTATCTCTCCCGCACCATTGGGATTGCTCCAAGATACCGTAGACCGCTCGAACCCCGACCTTTATCCTTAGCCTTTGCCGAGAAGACGTTTCAGGCGTCCCGCCATCAGTAGGCTGCTCACCACGTCGACACTCGGGATTGGTGATAATCATTAATAGTCAGGTACAAACAGATGAGTACGCATACCCCAGAGCAAATTGTTAAAGAGCACACATGCTATAATTTCAGCATAGCGCAAATGCATATGGTGTCAAGCGGTCAAATAAAGATTTCTGACTTGTTATCGTGCTGGCCGCAGTCATGCCGGCTAATGGCCGACAAGTCGCCGGATGCCGGCGGGGATGACGAGGTCGATGGTCATCAGGAGTGTCAAAATGATCATGATCACTACCTAAGGGATAATTGGCAACCGTAACGTCTCTGATAAATGGAAAAGATTGCCGTTGACTCCTCCTTGAAAAGTCTGTTACTTTTTAGCGCCACGTACGTACACGTAAAAGGAATTGATCAGGATGCCACGGATTGAGATTGATGAGGTGCGTTGCAAGGGGTGCGGGCTCTGCACCATTGCCTGTCCCCACAAGCTGCTCGTGCTGGGTGATAAGCTGAACCTGCTGGGATATCTGGCCATCGTTATGGAAACACCCGGGAAATGCACCGGATGTGCCATGTGCGCCAAGATCTGTCCCGACCTGGCCATTGCGGTGTTCAAGTGAGCGGGGATAGAGGAACGAGGATAAAGTGAATGGGGAACGAGGAATGCCGCAAAACGGGAGAGTTTTGTCTCGATCCTCGAACCGTGTACCTCGCTCCTGATTTTGTGGAGGCATGTGTGCAGAACAACAGGTTGTTTGTAAAAGGAAATGAGGCCGTGGCAATGGCGGCGCTCGAAGCGGGGTGCCGCTATTATTTCGGTTATCCGATCACTCCCCAGAGTGATATTCCGGAGTTCCTCTCCCGTGAGCTGCCGAAGCTCGACGGTGAATTCATCCAGGCCGAGAGCGAAGTGGCATCCATAAACATGCTGCTCGGTGCCTCTGCCACCGGTGTCCGGGCCATGACCTCCTCGTCCAGTCCTGGCATCTCCCTCAAGCAGGAGGGGATCTCCTACATGGCCGGGTCGGAGCTCCCCGGAGTCATCGTCAACATATCCCGCTCCGGACCCGGTCTCGGCGGCATCGATGCCTCCCAGGCCGATTATTTCCAGTCGGTCAAGGGCGGCGGGCATGGCGGATACCGGATCGTGGTGCTGGCACCGGCATCGGTGCAGGAGATGTATGACCTGACCATGCTGGCCTTCGACCTGGCCGATCTCTACCGGATGCCGGCCATGGTGCTTGCCGACTCGGTCATCGGTCAGATGAAAGAGGCGGTGGTTCCCCATCCGAGGCCGGCTGTCGATCTTCCTGCCAAGGAGTGGGCGGTGCAGGGCAAGGGGGGGGGCGAGCAGCGGATCGTCAAATCCCTCTATCTGGGCGATGGCGAACTGGAGGCCCACAACTGGAAGCTGTACGCCAAGTATGAGCAGCTGCGCGGGAAGGAGGTCCGCTGGGAGGAGTTCCTGGCCGACGACGCCGACCTGGTGGTTACTGCGTTCGGCTCTGTTTCGCGGATCGCCAAGACCGCCATCATGCAGGCCCGTGAAGAGGGGCTCAAGGTCGGCCTCCTCAGGCCGATCACCCTTTTCCCGTTTCCGGCCCAGGCCTATGCCAGGATTACCGGCCGCTGCAAGAAGGTGCTGGATATCGAACTGAATACCGGCCAGATGATCGAGGATGTCAGGCTGTCCGTGACCAAGGATACTGAGGTCTTCTTCTACGGTCGCCCGCCAGGGGCCGGCTCTCTGCCGACACCTGAAGAGCTTCTGGAGCAGATCAGGAAACATTATTAAACGAACGAGGTGCAAGGACAAAGGATCGAGGATGTTTCCGGTTTAGCCCCGATCCTCGATACTTTATCCTGTATGGGGTTTTTCTATGCAGCAGGTATTTCACAGGCCGGTCAGCCTCAAGGACGTTCAGACCCATTTCTGTCCAGGGTGCCACCATGGTACCATCCACCGTCTGGTGGCCGAGGCCATGGACCATTTTGAACTCCAGCAGCGGACCATAGGGGTCGCATCGGTCGGCTGTTCCGTGTTTCTCTATGCCTATTTCGACGTGGACGTGGTTGAAGCCCCCCATGGCAGGGCCTCGGCGGTTGCCACCGGGGTGAAGCGGGCACGTCCCGACTCCTTTGTCTTCACCTACCAGGGTGACGGCGACCTGGCCGCCATCGGCACGGCCGAGATCATCCATGCCGCCAACCGTGGCGAGGATATCACCGTGGTCTTTGTCAACAACACGACCTATGGCATGACCGGCGGCCAGATGGCTCCGACTACCCTGGTCGGCCAAAAGACCTCCACCTCTCCCTATGGCCGGCAACGGGAAAAGGACGGGGCGCCGATCCGGATGGCCGAGCTCCTGGCACAACTGGAAGGGGTTGCCTATTCCTGCCGGGTGGCGGTGGACAGTCCGAAAAACCTGATGGTGGCGGAGAGGCAGATCAAGACCGCGTTCCGCTACCAGGTGGAAGGAAAAGGATTTTCCTTTGTCGAGGTACTCTCCTCCTGCCCGACTAACTGGGGAATGGACCCGATAAAGGCCAACGAACGGGTCGGCGCGGAGATGATCCCCTACTTCCCGCTCGGGGTGTTTAAAAACGTTGGAAATCTGTGAAGAGTGAGGTGTGAAGTGTGAAAGAACCGTCACAATCATCTTTCACCTTTCTCTCCCCACTCCTCACTCCTCACGAGGTTTTACATGCGACACGATGTTTTCATAGCCGGCTTTGGCGGTCAGGGTGTGCTGCTGGCCGGCAATCTCCTCTCTTTGGCGGCGATTGCCGAAGGGAAGAATGTCTGCTTCTTTCCTTCCTATGGGGTGGAGAAGCGGGGTGGGGCAGCCATGTGTACGGTGGTTATTGCCGACGGCGAGGTCGGCTCGCCGGTGATCGGTAATCCCACGGTGGTCATCGTCCTCAACCAGCTTTCCCTGGAGAAGTACGGCTCACGGGTGAAGCCGGGCGGAACCCTGGTCATCAACTCGTCGCTAATCGACAGCAGTGCCTTTGCCAGGACCGATATCAGCACCTATCGTATACCGATGAACGAGATTGCCATGGAGTTGGGTGATGCCCGTATGGTGAACATGGTTGCTACCGGCGCCTACGTTCAACTGACAGGAGCCGTTAGCGATGAATCGCTCGCCGAGGCCCTCAAAAAGGCTTTGCCGGAGCGGAACCACCGCTTCATCCCGGCCAACATGAAGGCGGTTGCGGCCGGAGCACAGCAGATAGTTGCACAGGCAGGCTAGAAAAATGCTTGACGTTGATCGGTGGTTTCTGTTATTTAAACGGCGCTTCAACTGAGTGATGTATTACTTACTGGTCCCATCGTCTAGCGGTTAGGACACCGGCCTTTCACGTCGGTAACAGGGGTTCAAGTCCCCTTGGGATCACCACCAAACTCGAGAAACAGCAAATCTGAGAAGAGATGCTGTTTTTTTTTATCCAAGCACGTTGCCTCCACTTACGAAGGATTGATCGAACTATGAATGTACGTCGTCTCGTCTCTGCTGCTCTGATCCTTGGTTGCATCTTGTCCATGTCCTTTCCGGTGCTGTCGGCCGAACCGTTTGGTCCGCCCGACAGCAATGATGAGCAAGGCGTTTATGTCGGCAGGGAGCAACAGGGGGTGCCGCTGGGAGAGCGCGTGGATAAAGGGGGGGCGTCTTCCGATCAGCCAGCCTACTCTCAGCGTCTTGAACAGAAAGATGAGAGGCGGATCGGTGTCAATGACCTGACTCGCGATGAACAGATCGGCAAGTTGAAGAAGTCCAAGGAGAAGCCGGTTGTAGACACTGCCCGGAAAAAGGCCAGGATAGTGCTGAAGGCAGAAGCGGGCGACGGGTTGGTACATCTCTCCTGGCGTGTAGCCGATCACCGACCGAAGCAAGGCGAGCCGCCTCTTAAATACACCCTGTTTTACGGTATCGAGTCCGGACGTTACGATAAAAAGCTGGAACTCGCTGACGGCCTGGACTATGTACTCCGTGGGATAAAGAACAATCAGGTCTATTTCGTCAAGGTACAGGCAACAGCCAAGGTGCAGGAAGAGGGTGATGATGAGGAGAACAAGTGGATCGACCTCACCATCTTTTCCAATGAGTTGAAGGTCATCCCCCTGGCAGTCGATGAGCAGGGCTCTCCGCTGGAACAGTCGTTCGCTCGCAAGACGGTCACGCTCCAGGATAAACTGGAGAACGACCCGTTCAAGCGGGAGTTGAAACAGTTCGGATACGATTTTTTCAGCAACAGTCTGGCCAACAGTTCACCGGTGGATAACGTCCCGGTGGGTTCGGACTACATCATAGCCCCTGGCGATTCGCTGCGTATCGATCTGTGGGGCGGTGTGCAGGGGCGCTTTGAGCTCACGGTTGACCGGAATGGTGAGATATCCATTCCGCGCATCGGCACCGTGAAGGTCTGGGGGTTGACCTACGGCCAGGCCAAGGAGGTCATCAATAAGGCCATTTCAAGGGTCTACAAGGGGTACGAACTGAACGTTACCCTTGGCCGTCTCCGTTCCATCCAGGTGTTCGTGGTGGGGGAGGTCGAGTCTCCCGGTACCTATACCGTGAACTCGCTGGCTACGGTGATCAATGCCCTTTCCACGGCTGGGGGGCCCTCGAAGAACGGCAGCCTGCGCACCATCCGCCTCATGAGAGGAGGGAAACAGGTCCAGGAGATCGACCTGTACGACATGTTCCTGACCGGTGACCGGAGCAAGGATATCCGCCTGGAGAATGGTGACAGCATTTTCGTGCCGGTCATCGGCCCGGTTGCGGCGGTTGCCGGCGAGGTAAAAAGACCGGCAATTTACGAACTCAAGGCAGATACTACACTGACTCAACTTCTTCGGATGGCAGGCGGGATCACTGCCGCCGGCAATAGTGGCCGGGTGCAGGTGGAACGGTTCGAAGGGAACAAGGCCAGGGTCGTTCTGGACTTTGTGCCGAAAGAGACTTTGCCTGATATCAGTTTTGATGCGGTCAAAATGCAGGACCGGGATATGGTGAAGCTCTTCCCGGTCAGCAAGGCCCTTCGCCAGATCGTAGCGTTGAGCGGAAACGTGAAGAATCCCGGCGAATACCAGTTCAGGGACGGGATGCGGGTAACCGACATCATCCCCTCGTTCGAAGCGCTGTTACCGGTTTCCTACCTTGAATCGGCAGAGATCACCCGCATCGTTAAACCCGATTTCCACAAGGAGACACTGAGCTTCAATCTCCGGAAGGCGCTGTCCGGCGACGCACTGGAAAATGTGATGCTTCAGGAGCAGGATTCCATCAAGGTATCTTCCCGATGGGATATGGAGGAGAAACCGAGCGTCTCCATTAACGGCTTTGTTGTCAATCCCGGCACCTATGATTATTTCCCCCATATGACCGTCCGCGACCTGGTGACCGCTTCTGGCAGTCCGAAGCGAAACGCCTTTCTCGACAACGCCGAAATGACCCGCATTGAGGTTGCAAACGGCAAGGCCAAGGCGACGCGTCTGGGCATCGACCTCCGCAAGGCCCTGAGCGGCGATCCGAAGCAAAACCTGGAACTGCAGCCCGACGACGTTCTGATCGTTCGGGGGATCGTAGAGTGGCTGGAGTCGACCGACCGGTTCGTGACCCTGAAGGGAGAGGTCAGGTTCCCCGGCACTTACTCCATCACCAAGGGTGAGCGGATCAGTTCGGTCATCCGCAGGGCCGGCGGCTTTACTGAGCGGGCCTATCTGAACGGGTCAAAGTTCACCAGGAAGTCGGTCCAGAAGGATCAGCAGAAGCGAATGGACGAGATCGTCCAGCGGGAAGAGCAGGAGATACTGAAAAGGCAGGGGGAACTTGCTGCAATTGCTACATCCCGCGAGGAACTCGAAGCGACCAAGTCGGCCCTGGAAGGTCTGCAGAAGGGACTGGAGAAGCTGAAAACGGTCAAGGCCGAGGGGCGTGTCGTCATCAGTCTGGCCAAGCTGGAGGAGTTCGAGCGCAGTCCGTTCGACATGGAACTCCAGGGGGGCGATGCCCTTGAAATTCCGCAGACCCCCAATGTGGTCAATGTTCTCGGCCAGGTGTACAATCAGACGACCCTTATCCACCAGCCAGGCGAGAATATTGGATACTATCTGAAAAAGTCGGGTGGTCCCACGCGCAGTGCCGAGGTGGATGAAATGTACCTGGTCAGGGCCGACGGCACCGTTTTCAGCCGCCAACAGTCGTCCTTCGGTATCCGTTGGGACGAGTCATCCCGCAGTTGGAACTTCGGGGGGTTCACGGCCACTCCGCTTCAACCCGGCGATACTCTGGTCGTGCCGCAGAAGCTTGAGCGGGTGGCCTGGCTGAGGGAAATAAAGGATATCACCCAGATCCTGGCAAACGTAGCTCTTAGCGCAGGCACCATCCTCTTGGGGTTCAAGTAATGGAATATTCAGTTGTCGATCGTCCCGAGGAGAGCCGTCTGGAAGAGGATGAAATCAATCTTCTGGAACTGCTGCGCGTCATCGTCAGACGCAAGCGGACCATCATCATTCTCTGCGCTGTTGCTGTGTTACTGTCAGTGGCCTACTCACTGATCCTGCCGAACATCTACACGGCCACGGCCAAGGTGCTCCCGCCCCAGAAGGAGTCGGGGGGAGGGCTGTCGGCGCTGCTCAGCCAGGCCGGGGGGCTGGCCGGCCTGGCGGGCGGGATGGGGCTCGGCGGGAGCTCGGAATTGTATATCGGAATACTGAAGAGCCGGTCAGTGGCCGATGCAGTCATCAAAAAACTCGACCTGACTACCGAGTTCAGGGCCAAGACCCCTGATGAGGCCAGGAACGCCCTGGCTGGGGTGGTCAAGGTCCAGGCCGGCAAGGATGGCATCATCTCGGTTTCCGCTGACAGCAAGGACCCGAAAAAGGCCGCCATCCTGGCCAATGCCATGGTTGAGGAGCTCGGCCGCCGCAGTGTGCAGTTGAACCTGTCCAAGGTCGGCACCGAGCGCGTGTTCTTGGAAAAGAGGCTGGAGGTGGTCAAGGCTGACCTGAAAAAGGCTGAGGACGAACTGAAGCGTTTCGCCGAGCAGAACCGGGCGATCAGGGTGGATGCCCAGGCAACAGCCAGTATCCAGGGAATAGCCCAACTGAAGGCGGAAATCGTCAGCAAAGAGGTGCAACTGGAGTCTCTGCGCAGCTTCCAGACCGACGAGAGCCCTGAGATCAAGGCCCTGCGGGCAGGGATCGCCCGGCTGAAGGGACAGTTGGGTGTGATGGCCGGTTCGGGCCGGAGCAGCGACGCCATCCTGCCGGTGGGGAGTGTGCCGAACCTGGGGCTTGAATACGCCCGCCTGCTGCGGGAGCAAAAGATCCAGGAGACGATCTTCGAACAGCTGACCAAGCAGTACGAGATGGCCAAGCTGAACGAGGCCAAGGACTCCTCTTCAATCCAGGTGCTGGACGAGGCAGTGGCTCCTACCAAAAAGAGCAAGCCGAAGCGCTCGCTCATCGTGATTCTTTCCGCGGTGACGGCATTTTTTGTCGGCATCTTCTGGGTCTTTATCCAAGAGTACTTCGGCAAGATGTCGAGCGAAGACCGGGCCATCTGGCAGGATATCAAGGAGTCGTGCCGGTTGCGGCCCGGAAAGGGGTGACTACGTTTTCATGCCCCTTCTGATCCCGCAGCGTCTTGTCCTGTCCTGACCAATCTGACCGGAGCCATTGATTGTCGTTACACTTATTGCCATCTGGTTTCTAACCAGCAGGAAGGATCATCAGTGAACTCTTTTTGTCGCATACTTGTCTTCATCCTCACCCTTGCGTTTTCCTGCTCCGCTTTTGGGGCAGACGGTAATGGCTTTTCCATCAGCAGCGAAATTGTCCAGGGTGTTCAGCGCCTGGGAGACGAAGGGAAGCTGGCGGTTACGACGCCATTGGATTTCGAGGGGGGGCTCGGCTGGGGAGCCGTTGCCGCTTTAGGTGCAACAGGCTTGGCCTACGTTTACGATACGAACGTCCGCGACCGGTTGCAGACGGCTCGGAGCGACCGGTTGGACAAGGCTGCTGACGCCGGTTCCCTTGTCGGCAATCCCTTCCTCCACCTGGGGGTGGCTGCCGTTGTCTACGGCAGCGGCATCGTTGCCGACTCGCCGCGTTACAAGGAGTTGGGCGAGATGATGGGCGAATCCCTGATCCTGGCCGATGCCGCAACTCTGGTCCTCAAGGAGGCGACCGGCCGGGCACGCCCCCTGACCGGCAGTGGCAAGGATAATTTCCGGCCTTTCAGCTTCAGGAGCAATTATGACTCGCTCCCTTCCATGCATACGGCCAGCTCCTTTGCTCTGGCATCGGTGGTGTCGGCAACCACCGACAGTGTGCTGACCCGTTTCGCTGCCTACGGTGCCGCTACCTTTATCGGTTTCTCCCGCCTCTACCAGAACAAGCACTGGGCCAGCGACGTGGTGCTGGGGGCCGCTATCGGTGAACTGTGCGGCAGGGTCGTGACCCGTTACCATGCCTCCCGTTCCCGGTCGGTGAGCGTCATTCCGCTCGTGAGCGGTGATAGTGCCGGGCTTGCTCTGGTTGCACGGTTTTAACGGCAGCAGTCTGGTAAAAGGAGAGTTCATGCTCAAGGCCGTCATCTTCGATTTCGATGGCATCATCGTTGACACGGAACCGCTCCATTACCGGGCCTTCCAACAGATCCTGGAGCCGCTGGGCCTGGGGTATTCCTGGGACGAGTATGTGGGCCGCTATATGGGGTTCGACGACCGCGATGCCTTTGTGGAGGCCTTTGCCGCGACCGGACAACAGCTTTCCCACGATACGCTGGAACAGTTGATCGACAGAAAGGCCAGAATCTTTCAGGAGGTGATCGCTTCCGGCGTGGCGCCGTATCCCGGCGTGGTTCGGCTCGCGACCGAACTGGCCGAAAAGGTCCCGGTGGCCCTCTGCAGCGGTGCCCTGCCATCTGATATCCTGCCGATTCTCAACCTGCTTTCCCTGGAAAAGGTCTTTTCCGTGATGGTGACGGCTGCCGATGTGGCAGCGAGCAAACCTGATCCCGCCAGTTACCGGCTTGCCGTCGAACGGCTCCAGTCGGCCTTCCCGCAACATGGCATCGAACCGGCCACCTGCCTTGCCATTGAGGATACGCCGGCCGGCATCGCCTCGGCCAAGGGCGCCGGTATCCGCGTGGTTGGGGTGACCAACAGCTACCCGGCCGACCACTTGACCAGTGCCAGCACGGTGATCGACTCCCTTGACGGCGTAACCTTTGCCAGCCTCAACGCCGTGATAAACGGTTAGTGGTTGAGTGGTTAAGCACAAACGACTCAATCACTCAACCAACGTGGTTACAGATGTCAACTCTCCCCGTCGACACGGTTATCCCCCAACTGCTCCAGGTCCTGGCCGGTTCGACCGGCGCCGTTCTTCAGGCGCCGCCCGGTTCCGGCAAGACCAGCAGGGTCCCCCTGGCACTGCTGAATGCCCCCTTTCTGCACGGAAAATCGATTGTCATGCTGGAGCCCAGGCGGCTGGCAGCAGTCAATGCCGCCTCCTGGCTGGCAAGAAGTGTGGGGGAGCCGGTCGGCGCGACTGTGGGCTACTCGATCCGCTTTCAACGCCAGGTTTCACGGGCAACCCGGCTGGAGGTGGTTACCGAAGGTCTCCTCACCAGGCGTTTACAGTCCGATCCCGGTCTGGAAGGGGTCGGGATCGTCATCTTCGATGAATTCCACGAGCGGAGCCTTCAGGCCGACACGGCTTTAGCCTTCTGTCTCGACGTGCAGCGGCATCTGCGGGATGACCTGAAAATCCTCGTCATGTCGGCAACCCTGGAGAGCGGGCCAGTGTCCCAACTGCTGGGTGATGTGCCGGTCGTGAACTGCGAGGGACGTAGCTTTCCGGTTGACGTTCGCTACCAGGGCGAGGCGGACGGGGATATCGCCCGGACCGCTGCCGGGGGGGTGCACCGGGCACTCCGTGAAACATCAGGCGATATCCTGGTGTTCCTTCCGGGCACAGGTGAGATCCGCCGCTGTCAGGAGCTGTTGCGGCAATCCCTGACTGGCTGTGCCGCTCTTGTGGTTGTCCCGCTGTACGGCGATCTGCCGTTTGACGAGCAGGAACGGGCCATTGTGCCGACTAAACAGCGGAAGGTGGTGCTTGCTACCTCTATTGCCGAGTCCAGCCTCACCATTGAGGGTGTCACCGTAGTCGTCGATGCCGGCCTTTCCCGCCGGCTCCAGTACGATCCCAATACCGGCCTGAACCGCCTGGTAACGGTGCGGGTATCGGCTGCGTCAGCCATCCAGCGGACCGGTCGGGCCGGCCGTCTCGGGCCGGGTGTCTGCTACCGGCTTTGGAGCGAGGGAACGCAAGCCTCCCTTGTCCCGTACAATCCTCCCGAGATCCGTGTTGCCGACCTGGCGCCGCTTGCCCTTGATCTGGCAAGCTGGGGGACGACCGATGCCTCATCGCTCTCCTGGCTCGATTCTCCTCCTGTCGGTGCCATGAACGAGGCGAACGAGCTCCTGCGCGAGCTCGGCGCATTGGACGAAAGCAGGCGGATTACCCCGCTGGGGCGGCGTATGGCCGGTCTCCCGCTGCATCCGCGCCTGGCCCGGCTGGTGCTTGATTGCGAAAGTGCCGGCTGTGCCTCTGTTGCCTGCGACCTGGCAGCGCTCATGGAGGAACGGGATATTTTCCGTCGCGATAGCCATGCGGTACGTCCGGTGAGCGACTGCGATTTTACCGACCGCCTTGAAGCGCTTCGTGAATGGCGCGAACATGGGCGAAGTGGCGGAGCGTTTCTTGATCATGCCGCCTGCCGGGCGGTCGAGCGTAGCGCCAGCCGTCTGCGTCAGCTGATGCGAACGCCGGGTAAGGCCTGCGTTCCGGAGCAGCGTCAGGTTGCGCTCCTGCTGGCCAGGGCCTGGCCGGACCGGATCGCCAAACAGCGGGAACCGGGATCCGACCGCTACCTCCTTGCCCAGGGCACCGGCGCCAGGGTTGGCCAGCGATCAGCGCTGCGGGATCAGCCCTGGATCGTCGCGGTGGAGATGAGCGGCAGCCAGGGAGCGGATGCGACCATCCATGGCGCTTCTGCACTTACCCTTGATGCACTGCGGCAGGAGTTTGCCACAATGATTGTCCGGTCGCGTTCGTACGGTTTCGACACCGGGCAGGGGAGAGTATGGGCACGGGAGGACGAGCGGTTCGGCTGTCTGCTGTTGGCGAGCAAGCCGGTGGCTCCTTCTGACGAAGAGCTGTTCGCAACATGGCTGGTTGAGATCGGCCGGGAGGATGGGCTTGTCCTGCTACCCTGGTCACGGGCGGCCCGCCAGTTCCAGGCACGGGTAGCCCTTCTCCGCCGGGTCTGTCCGGATGAGCTGTGGCCGGACCTGGGCGACGACTGGCTAACGGCGCACCTGGATGAATGGCTTCAGCCGTGGCTGGCCGGCGTCAGGACCGCTGCCGACCTGCAACGGCTCGATCTCTTGACTGTGCTCAAGGGGTTGCTGCCGTGGGATCTGCAACGACGCCTGGACGAAGCGGCGCCGACCCATATCATTGTCCCCAGTGGTTCACGCATTGCCATCGACTACGGTGCCGACGAGCCGGTCCTGGCGGTCAAGCTCCAGGAACTGTTCGGACTGGCTGAGACGCCGACCGTGGCATGGGGAAGGGTGCCGCTTTTGCTCCATCTACTCTCGCCGGCACGGCGGCCGATCCAGGTGACCGGAAACCTCAGAAGTTTCTGGGACACGACCTATCCCGAGGTGAAGAAGGAACTGAAAGGGCGCTATCCCAAGCATCCCTGGCCGGATGATCCATGGCTGGCGGTACCGATGCGAGGAACGAAAAAACGGGAAGGGCGGTAACCGGTTGCGTGGGCTGGGTAACTCTACCTGAGATTGGTAAACAGGATGGTGCCGTCCGGTTGGAGGATTCTGTTGACGCTGTCCCGTGCCCTGGCAGCGATTGCAGGCGAGACGTCGGAGCCGGGCATGAAGCTTGGCGTGACATTGCTGCCGTCGCGCCATGCTTCGAAGTGCAGGTGGGGGCCGGTCGAGCGCCCGGTGGAACCGGAGAGGGCAATGACCGTACTGCGGTCCACCTGGGTTCCCTCTGCCACCAGGTTGGCGGAGTGGTGGGCGTAAATGGTCTGCATGCCGTCCTGGTGGTCGACGATGACGGTATTGCCGTAGCCGTTTCGTTGCCCGCTGAAAATGACGATGCCCGGGGCGACCGGCTTTACCGGGGTGCCGGTTGGGGCTGCAATGTCGATGCCGTTGTGATGGCGCAGCTTGCCGTCGAACGGGTCATGGCGGAAACCGGTGGGGGAGGTGACGCGTCCCTGAATCGGCAGAGAAAGCGCCTCCGGGGTGCCGGAAACCGACGGTGACAGGGTCGGTTTTCTGCTGGTCGCCCCCCTCAGTGTTTGCCTTTTTTCCCGTAAGTACATGGTGTAGCTGCCATTGGCCGGTGTGTCGGTGAACGAAACGACGCCGTCCCGGTTTTCGTGCCGGTAGATGTCGCCCCACGTTTCCGCAGCGACCGGCACAAGAAGCAGAAGCATACCGATGACAACTCTTCTGTTCATAGCGGTTCCTAAAGAGGTAGCGTTTCCGATTAATCTTCTATATACTTCGGCAGCCCATCCGGCAAGTTGAGGAGGTACGCTGATGCATATTGCGGTTGTGGGTTCCGGTGCCCTCGGACTCTATTACGGTGCGTTATTGCAGCGGGGGGGGAATACGGTATCGTTTCTCCTCAGACGCGACTATGAGGCAATCAGTGCCAATGGTCTGACGGTACGGTCGATCCTGGGAGATTTTCATCTTCCCGAAGTGCGCGGTTTCCGCACGCCGGAAGAGATAGGTCCCGTAGACTTGGTGCTTGTCGGACTCAAGACCTTTGCCAACGGCAGCTTTCGTGCGCTTATTGCTCCATTGCTCGGTGCGTCGACCCTTATCCTGACACTGCAGAATGGTCTGGGAAATGAGGAGGACCTGGCCGTCCTTTTCGGTGCCGATCGGGTGTTGGGCGGGGTGGCGTTTCTCTGCGCCAACCGGGGGGAGCCGGGGACTGTCCATCACCTTGGTGCCGGCAAGGTCGAAATCGGGGCTTTCGGCGAAGCGTCCCCCGAGCGTGCGGCAGCTGTTGCCGGGAACTTTGCCGCTTCGGGCCTGGATTGTGTTTTCGTGAACGATTTGTTGAAAGCCCGCTGGCAAAAACTGGTCTGGAACATTCCCTTCAACGGAAGCTGCGCCCTGCTTGGCCAGTCCGTTGATCGTCTTCTGGCTGCGCCACGGGCCTTGCAACTGGTCCGCGAGCTGATGTCGGAGGTGATTGCCGCGGCCAATGCCCAAGGTTTGAGTGAGCCAATCGACCCATCCTTTGTGGAGTTGATGATTGAGTATACCGAGGCCATGGGGCCGTACCGCCCTTCCATGCAGATTGACCGGGAAGAGGGGCGCCCGCTGGAGCTGGAGGCGATTTTTTTCATACCGCTGGCACGTGGTCGGGCCAAAGGTATTGAAATGCCTCGCATTGAGGCATTGGCGGTGTTTCTCGAACAGTCGTGTTGCCCATAGCTGCTTATTTGTTGTGCTCGGTTTGTGGCTGTTGCTGAAATCGTGGGCTGTTGTTGTGGGCACTTAAGGCGGATATCAGGTTGCTGATTTAAAATATCTCGAAATTGTTGGTAATTTTATGTTTTGAAGAGATGGGCAAGCAAATTGCTATTTTAACAAACCATACGCCATTCTGCTGCCTGTTTCAGCAGCATGAGGTACGGTTTGACACTACACAAGGAGGTAACGGTCCTTGAAAAAGGTTGAGGCAATCATCAAGCCGTTCAAGCTGGACGAGGTGAAAGAGGCCCTGAACGAGATCGGTATCCAGGGGATCACGGTCAGTGAGGTAAAGGGATTCGGCCGGCAGAAAGGGCACACGGAGCTCTACAGGGGCGCGGAGTACGTAGTAGATTTCATCCCCAAGATCAAGATGGAGATCATTGTCGGGGATGACATTGTTGCCAAGGTGGTGGAGACGATTGAACAGGCGGCCAAGACCGGTCGCATCGGTGACGGCAAGATTTTCGTGACCCCTGTCGAGGAAGTGGTAAGGATCAGAACCGGCGAACGCGGCGAGGATGCATTGTAGTCGCGTAGCGGATATATTAAACCTGTCGTGAAAGGAGATAGTAGATGACACCGAAGCAAGTAGTCGAATTTGCAAAAGAAAATGGCGCCCTGATGGTTGACTTCAAGTTTATGGACTTTGTTGGCATCTGGCAGCATTTTTCCGTACCCATGAGCGAATTTGGTGAGGACACCTTTGAGGAGGGACAAGGGTTTGATGGCTCGTCGATCCGTGGCTGGCAGCCGATTCACGCCTCTGACATGATCATCCTCCCGGATCCCACCACCGCGAAGATGGACCCGTTCACCGCGATCCCGACCCTGTCGCTGATCTGTAATATTTTCGATCCGATCACCAAGGAAGATTACAGCCGCGATCCGCGCAACATCGCCCGCAAGGCCGAGTCCTATCTGAAGTCCTCCGGCGTTGGCGACACCGCCTACTTCGGACCGGAAGCCGAATTCTTCATCTTCGACGACGTCCGTTACGACTCCAGTGCAAACCAGTCTTTTTACATCGTCGACTCGGTGGAAGGTGCCTGGAACACCGGCCGTGAAGAGTTCCCGAACCTTGGCTACAAGCCGCGCCACAAGGAAGGCTACTTCCCGGTCTCCCCGACCGACTCCCAGAACGACCTGCGAAACGAGATGGTACTTGAGCTGCAGAAGGTGGGTATCCGGGTCGAGTGCCAGCACCACGAAGTTGCCACCGGCGGCCAGGCCGAGATCGACATGCGCTTCAACTCGCTTGTGGCTATGGCTGACGACCTCCAGTGGTTCAAGTACGTCATCAAGAACGTTGCCAATCGCAATGGCAAGACCGTTACCTTCATGCCGAAGCCGCTCTACGGTGACAACGGTTCCGGCATGCACTGCCACATGTCCATCTGGAAGGACGGCACCAACCTGTTTGCCGGCGACAAGTACGGCGGGCTTTCCCAGATGGCCCTCTGGTACATCGGCGGGATCATCAAGCACGCCAAGGCCCTCTGCGCCTTCACCAACCCGACCACCAACTCGTACAAGCGTCTGGTGCCAGGCTTCGAAGCGCCGGTGAACATGGCGTACTCCAGCCGTAACCGCTCCGCATCGCTCCGGATTCCGATGTTCTCCTCCAATCCGAAGGCCAAGCGGATTGAGTACCGTACTCCGGACCCCTCCGCCAACGGCTACCTCGCCTTTGCCGCCATGCTGATGGCCGGCCTCGACGGCATCGAGAACAAGATCGATCCGGGCCAGCCGCTGGACAAGGACATCTACGGTCTCTCCCCCGAGGAGCTCAAGGACATTCCGTCCGCCCCGGGTAGCCTGGAAGAGGCGCTGAACGCCCTCAAGGAAGACCACGAGTTCCTTCTCAAAGGTGACGTCTTCACCCCCGACGTCATCGAGAAGTGGGTCGAGTACAAGACCGAGGCAGAAGTCAACCCGGTTCGCATGCGTCCGGTACCGTTGGAATTCGCCCTTTACTTCGACATCTAAGAAGCACATCCATACAAAATAAGCACAGAAAGGCGGGAGTGATCCCGCCTTTTCTTTTGGGTAAAGCTCTGGCAAAAAAAGGGGGGGCCACTGTTGCCTCATTATATTTTTTGAACTGTGGCACGGTTTCGGGATAACAGAGGAAAACTGAAGGAAGGGGGATTTTGAAAAGAAGAAGCGCCCTATCTTCAGTGAGTGGAGAGGCCGGCAGCGTCAAGGTGAACGCCGAGGTGCAGCTGGCAGAGATCGGGAAGGCGGCGAAGAAGTAAAAGCGGACTTGTTACCAATCTTGTTACCAAAAAATTTTAGGCAATGAAAAAGGCTTCCAGGAAAACCCTGTGAAGCCTTTATTCATCTTTGGTGCCGAAGACTGGACTCGAACCAGCACACCCTTGCGAGCACAAGAACCTGAATCTTGCGTGTCTACCAATTCCACCACTTCGGCATGAGTGAAAAAAACTTTTACCATGATCCATTTCTTCTTTCAAGAAAAATTTTGCAGAAATGGTCAAAAAGTTTCTTCAACAAGGAATGGCCCCTTGAGGATTGTAACGATTTTGAATAGTTAATATATTCCTGATAACGTTTGACGCACCCTGATATTTGTGATAGCTTTTCCCTTTACCGCCAGTCATTTAGCTGTGCCCGAGACCAATTCATGAACCGCCACCATACGTTTGTCGTCGTCTCCTCGCTTCTCCTTACCTCATGTGCTTCCACACAGGTGATCACTCCCAATATGGCAGGGGAGGTGATGGTTGAACATCCCTTCAATATTGGGGAGTCCCGCTCCAAGTACCTTTTCTCCCTGGCGCGCATACACAGCAACGACGGAGATTATGACGGTGCGCAGGTGCTGCTGAGCGGCGCATTGGAAGCCGACCCGAATGCCGCGTATCTGCATCTGGCTATGGCACAGCTGTTGCTGAAGATGAACCGTTTCGCCGATGCCGTCGAGGCGTGTGATCGCGCCGTGCAGCTCGACCCGAAACTCGCTGAAGCCCAGATTCTCCTGGGGAACATTCTGGTGGGGCTCAAGCGGGACCGTGAGGCCGTAGACCATTACCGTGCCGCGCTCGAGGTGGACAATACCAAGGAGGATGTGTATCTCCACTTGGCCATTACCTACATAAAACTCTTTGAATACGAGGAAGCCGTAAATACCCTGAAGTCGCTGCTCAAGGTGGCCCCGGATTCTGCGGTTGGCTATTACTATCTGGGCAAGACCTATGATCAGATGAAGCTGCCCAAAGAGGGGATCGCCTATTACCGGAAGGCCCTGGAACTGAAACCGGATTTTGAACAGGTGCTCGTCGACCTGGGGATATCCCAAGAGACCCAGGGTCTCATTGACGATGCCATAACCACGTACGAATCGCTCCTTGACCTCAATCCCGGCAATTTTGCGGTAAGCAACCACCTGGTACAGTTGATGATCCATCAGCGGCGGCTGGATGATGCCCTCAAGATCCTGCAGGATTTGTCAGCACGGGAGATCGGCGGCCTGGAGACCAAGCGCAAGATCGGGCTGATCCACCTGGAGTTGGAGCGTTACGACGATGCCATCAAGGAGTTCAGGGAGATCCTTGCTCAGGAGCCGGCAGCGCAACAGATCCGCTTCTATCTTGCCTCAGCGTACGAGGAAAAGCAGGAGCTGGATCTGGCCATCGAAGAGTTCAACAGGATCCCGCCGACTGCCTTCAATTATGTCGACGCCCTGGGTCATCTTGCCTATCTGTACAAGGACAAAGGGACTCCCGAGCGGGGAATCGACCTCCTCAAGCAGGCGATACAGGCAAATCCGAACCAGTTGGAACTACATCTTCACTTGGCCGGAGCCTATGAGTCGATGGAGCGGTACCCCGATGCCCTGACCGTTCTGACCGGCGTGGAAAAACAGTTTGCCAACGAAACCAAGGTGCTTTTCAGGATGGGGATACTGCTGGACAAGATGGGGGACAAAGAGGCTTCCATCAACCGGATGAAGCAGGTTATCGCCCTTACGCCGAACGATCCGCAGGCGCTCAATTATCTCGGCTATACCTATGCGGAACTGGGCATGAACCTGGAAGAGGCGCTTGTCTACCTCAAAAAGGCCGTGAGCCTCAGTCCTGATGACGGTTTTATCCTCGACAGCCTGGGATGGGTCTATTTCAAGCTCAAGCGTTACGACGATGCCGTCAATCATCTTGAACGAGCCTTGGAACTTACCGACAGCGATCCGACCATCAAGGGGCATCTGGCCGATGCCTATTTCGCCCGCCATGAATACCGCAAGGCCGCCGTTCTCTATCGGGAAGTGCTCAAGATCGAACCCGGTCGGAAGGATATCCAGGAAAAACTGCGCAGGATAAAGGCGGAGAGCGGCGGACAATGAGGGGGCTTCTCCGCTGCTCCCTGTTTTTCATCCTTTTCGCTGTTGCAGCCTGCTCTTCCGACCAGGGAGAAACCACCATCCCTGCGCGTCCACCGGGGAAACCAGCCTATGGTGACTCGTTTATCGAGGGGACCATTGGCGAACCTTCCACCCTGATTCCCATCCTTGCCTCAGATTCCTCTTCCCGTGCTGTCGCGTCACACGCACACCCCAGC
>JAJZTK010000001.1 GCA_021849045.1 Deltaproteobacteria bacterium
GAGATGGAGAAATGCGGCGCCAAGCTCGGCCTCGCATCCCTCTGCATCGGCGGCGGCCAGGGAATCGCCATGGTGATTGAAAGATAACACGGAAAGGACAGTTCCATGGAAAAGGGAAAGTGCGCACTCATCACCGGATCGACCAGCGGCATCGGTCTCGGCATCGCCCGGGCACTGGCCGCTGCGGGATGCAACATCATGCTGAACGGGTTTGCCGCTCCGGCCGAGATCGAGAGACTTCGTTCCTCACTGAGCGAGGAGCATGGCGTCACCGTCCTCTACCATGGGGCCGACATGCGGCGGCCCGAGGAGATCGCGGCCATGGTGGCAGAAGCGGAAGGCCGGCTCGGCGGGGTCGACATCCTGGTCAACAACGCCGGCATCCAGCACACGGCGCCGATCGAGGAATTCCCTCCCGAAATGTGGGATGCAATCATCGCCATCAACCTCTCCTCGGCGTTCCACACCATCCACCGTGCGCTTCCCGGCATGCGGCAAAAGGGATGGGGCCGCATCGTCAACACCGCATCGGTGCACGGTCTGGTCGCGTCGGCGAACAAGGCGGGATACATCTCGGCCAAACACGGCCTGGTCGGGCTCACGAAAGAGGTGGCACTGGAGACGGCCGGCTCGGGCGTGACCTGCAATGCCATCTGTCCCGGTTGGACCCGCACCGAGCTGATCGAGCCACAGATCGCGGCCAAGGCCGAGGCCCTGGGGGTGGACGTTGAAGAAGGGGGGAGGCAGCTCCTGGCGGAAAAACAGCCCTCCCGCCAGTTCGTCACCGTGGAGCAGCTGGGTCAGCTGGTACTGTTCCTCTGCTCCGATGCCGCCGCCCAGATCACCGGTACGGCTATTCCTGTCGATGGCGGCTGGACCGCACAGTAAGCAAGGTTTCGATAGACTGATCCGGCCTGGACCGCTGATGACAGCGCGATCAAAAACCAAACGACAATGACGGTGCCGAGCAATAGACGCATCTGTTACCTCCTCTGGCTGCAACGGAGCTTGATTAATGCAATTTCAGAAACATTTCATTCTCTTCGGTCGGGCAAGGAAACCCTTTAACTAAACCTGTCTTACGGCGACACGGCAGCCTTCAGAAATCCAGGGTGCATCCGATAGGAATTGTGAACGAGAATAGCAGGCTCACCTTTCCGATCCGGAGAAACCTTGGCCCACCTGAAAATCAACCCGGCAGCACTACGGATCCTCGCCATTCCGGCAGTCACCCTGATGCTAGCCGGGCTCGGTCTGTACCTGGCTCCGGCACTGGATCCCTCCTGGGCGCAACTGCTCACCATCTCCCCCTATCTCGCTACCATGGCCGGCATGCTCCTGGCCGTCCATTTCCACCGGGGTCGCCCATTCTTCATCCTCCTGACACTGACCGTTTTCTACTGGTGTTACCGATCCTTCCTTGTCGACGGTCTTGAACTACTCCAGCAGCGGGCACTGTTTCACGCCCTCTGCACCGTGATACCGATCAATCTGTTCATATTCAACCTCATCCCCGAACGGGGAATCTTTACCGAAGCCGGCAGAGTCCGGCTCATGAGTCTTGGAGCACAGGCCTTTGTCGCCTACTTCATCTTTCACTACCACTTCACGGAACTCCAGCCGCTTTTCGAGGGAAATCTTCTCAACCTCCGGAAGACTGACCTTTTCACCATCTCCCAACCGGCGCTGTTACTCTTTCTGGTATCGTTCCTCGGCATACTTGCCCTGTACGTGCTGAAGAACACCCCCATGGCAAGCTGCTCCCTGGGTGTTCTCGCTGCGCTCTTCATTGCCTGCAACTGGCTGCCGTCCCCCCATGCGGTCACGGTCTTCTGCCTGGCGGCCGGCGTTATTGCCACCACCGGCATTCTCCAGGACTCTTACAACCTGGCCTTTCGTGACGATCTGACCGGCATCCCCTCTCGCCGGGCGCTGAACGAGTCACTGTACGGCGTGGGACGCGACTTCTCCATAGCAATGGTGGATATCGATCACTTCAAGAAATTCAACGATACCTACGGTCATGATGTCGGCGACCAGGTCCTGAAACTGGTGGCCGCGAAGCTGGCCCGCGTCGGCGGCGGTGGCAAGACCTACCGCTACGGTGGAGAGGAGTTTACCATCCTGTTCGAACGGTTGCGGGCAGGAGAAACGGAGCCGTATCTCGAGACACTCCGCAAGGAGATAGCAGAATACCGGCTGGTTATCAGGGGCGAGGACCGCCCGAAGGAAAGCAGTCAGGGGAAAAAACGGCGGACCGGGGCCAAAGACGGTGTCACGACCACGGTCACGGTCAGTATCGGAGTTGCCGAAAGCTGCCGCGAGCATCAGTCGCCGGAAGAGGTGATACAGGCTGCGGACAAGGAGCTGTACCGGGCAAAGAATCAGGGAAGAAACCAGGTTTGCCTGGCTTCGCCAAGAAAGCGAAGGTGAGATGAAACAGATTGATCGGACCGTCAGGCCGGGGCGCTACCGGCACTACAAGGGGAACGACTATCAGGTGATCGGCATCGCCCGCCACAGCGAAACCGAAGAAGAGCTGGTGGTCTATCGCTGCCTCTACGGCGACCACTCCCTCTGGGTCAGGCCCCTTGCCATGTTCATGGAGGAGGTCGTTGTCAACGGCCGGCAGGTACCGCGTTTTGCCCGGTGCGGCGATTGACCCATCCGGCGTTGCCCGGTCGACGGCGGTAGATACCCTACCCTTCAGTTCCGCATGCGCCAGGATAGACCGGTTATGGCCCGCTCCAGATCGTGCCGGCGCCAAGGGCCGGGCGATGGGCTACCGCAGTTTGTCCAGAATACGGAGAAGACCATCAAGAATGGTCGCAGGATGGGGTGGGCAACCGGGGATGTAGAGATCGACCGGCACGAGACTGTCCGCTCCGTTACGGACCCGGGGCGAATCTATGTACGGTCCGCCGTTTATGGCGCAGGCACCACAGGCGACAACGATCTTGGGGGCGGGTATCGCCTCGTAGGTGGTGAGCAGGGCCTGGGCCATGTTTTCGGTCACCGGTCCGGTCACCCAGAGTCCATCGGCATGGCGCGGCGAAGCGACGAACTGGATACCGAAACGCCCCAGATCCCAGCCGATGGTCGACAGCACGTTGGTATCGGCTTCGCAGGCGTTACACCCGCCGGCGCTGACCTCCCGAAACTTGAGCGACCGGCCGAACATCCGGCGCAGATCGGGGGTAAGTGGCCGGGCGTGGTGGTGTTCCGAGCCGGGCCGCACCAACAGGTGATCCCGGTCGGTGACGGCAAGCTGGTAGTCTGTGGTGAATTGGATATCCCCTGCCGGACACTCGGCGCAGAAGAGACACTTCCCCATGTCCAGACAGCCGCCACCACTAGCGGTAAATGCGCCATAGGGGCACTCGGCTGTTTCGTCATGTTGTTCAGCGGACTGCGCCAGCGTTGAAACGACAGGATAGCCGCGGAACCGGTCGGGCATCTGCAGCGGTGCCTTGGGATAGGGCATGGTGCGATGTCCTTGCCTGATGCGGGAGATGATGGCACGGAACATGGCGGGGCTATCCTTCCTCCCGGGAAACCGGGTTGTAACCAAGTCTGCTTGAAATCTGATCGGCCGCCGCCCGCACCAGGGGAACCAGTTCGTCATGGAGCCGCTGCGGTGAAACCCTGATCGTGGGGGCGGAAATGACTGCCGCGGCAACAACCTGGTGCGTATGGTTGCGTATCGGCGCGGCAACCCCGCACACCCCGCTTTCCAGTTCCTCTTCGTTTACTGCAAACCCTTGTGAGGCCACCTGGCGCAGGTGGCTCTCGAACGCCTGACGGTTGGTAATTGTTGCCGGTGTGTAGGCAACAAGTTCCGTATCCTTCAGATAGGCTTCCAATGCCTCGGCAGCCATCCCGGCGAGCAGCACCTTGCCTCCGGCCGAGCCGTAGGCCGGAAGTTGCGAGCCGAACCGCGACACCACCCGTACGGAATGCCGGGTTTCCGCCTGCTGCAGATACACGGACTGCCTGTCCCTGAAGACCGCAATGTACACCGTTTCTCCGCACTCCCGGCTCAACTCCTCGATGATCGGTCGCGCGTGATGAAACAGGGTCGACTGCCGGATGAATGTCTGGCTCAGGTTAAGCGTCTGGAGCGAGAGGCGGTAATGGTTGGTCAGACGATCCAGTTCCAGGTAGCCGCGCCGCTCCAGGGTTGCAATCAGGCGTAAGACCGCATCATTGGTCAACGCCAGCTCTTTCCGCAACCGGTCAACGGTCATTCCCTCGGCATAACCTGCAACCTGCTCCAGTATGCTTAACGCGTTTATTACCGACTGAATCTGGTACATCGACTTGTCATCATGCCGCGACCACGATTTATGCTGAGAGGGTTCTGCGGCACTCCTGCTGCCTTGTCTGCGCGCCATGTTCGTCCTCCTGTCCCCTATAGATCGAATCCGCAATACGAAAGATTGAAGCTCTTGTTGCAGAGCGGGAAATCGGATATCTGCTCCCCCCGCAACGCCATGGCAACTCCTTGCCAGTTGTGAAACGATGGGTCGACAACCTTGTACCGGACAAAGCTCCCCTTGTCGTCGGTGATCGCCACATGGCAGATCTCGCCGCGCCACCCCTCGGTAAGGGCCACGGCCAGGCTCAGACCGGTGCGCGGTGCCGCCTTCGTCCGATGCCCTCCGCCGGGGAGCTGCCGCAGCTGTTCTTCGATGAAATCCATGGATTTCTGGGCTTCCTGCCAGCGGATCATGGTCCGGGAACAGACATCACCGTGAAAGGCCGTAGCGACCGGCAGATGGGTCATCCGGTAGATGCCGAAGGGATAGTCATGGCGGACATCCCGCTTGATCCCGCAGGCACGGGCCGCCGGCCCCACCAGCCCCAGTTCCAGGGCCGTCTCCTGATGCACCGTCCCGGTTCCTTCAAGACGCCCCATGACCGACGGTGAGCTCCAGAGCAGGTCCACGGCATTGGTAAGGTCGCGCCTGGCATCGGCCAGCCGTTTGAGCAGGTCGTCCCGGTGCTCGGGCGTAAGATCGAAGATCGTGCCGCCCGGGGTGAGAAGCCCCCGGCCAAACCGGCTGCCGCACAGCACAGCCGTCATGTTGAGGAAATCTCCCCTGATCCGGCCGCAAAAGGAAGCGGTGGGGAGATAGCCGACATCGCCGGCAATGGCCCCCAGGTCGCCGGTATGGTTGGCCAGCCGTTCCAGTTCGAGGGCGATGCCGCGCAGCACCTCGGCCCGCGGCGGCACCCTGACACCGGTCAGGGATTCCATGACCATGCAAAAGGCCAGTCCGTGGCCAATGGTGGTGTCACCGGCAGCCGTCTCCATCTGCTGCAGGGTACGCGGATGCGGGCCACCAACGAGACCCGCTTCGATCCCCCGGTGCTGGTAGCCGAGCGATATCTCCAGGTGGAAGACCTCCTCGCCGTGGCACTGGAAGCGGAAATGCCCCGGCTCGATGATCCCGGCATGGACCGGTCCGACGGCGACTTCATGGACCTCGTCCCCTGCCACCTGGAAATAGTTCATGACCCCCACGCGGAGTGGTTTGTCTTCCGGACGGTTCCAGGCGTCGTGACCGGAGCGAAACGATCGGTGGAAGCGTACCGGCTTGAACCAGGGGTGATCAACGAAGGTCAGCCCGCACTGTTCCGCGATCTCCCGTTCAAAAAGCTGCAGTTGGGGACAGAGGGACGCAATGGAGGGAAAGGTGGTGCCATCGCTAGCCGTGCGGGTCACGGCCAGCCTCCCTTCGGCCTTGTTGGCGAGTACGCAGTATAGCGCGATGTCGGCGTCGCCCGGAATCCCGAAATAGGAGCTCACGCGCCAGCCATGGTCAGTGGCGTCGAGGATATCCTGGAGGAACTGGCCGGAGCCGACTACGGGGATGTCCGCCACCAAAATGGCAGAGCCGTTGTATATGCTGCGGAAAGAGCCGGTCACGATTGCACCCCCAGCATGATGGCGCCGTCCTTGAGTAACGTGACCAGGAACTCCGGCGGCCAGACCCCCAGTCCCAGGATAATGATCATCATGACCAGCGGCGGCCCCACCGTCAGGAGGCGGTCCTCGTACTCGGTCGGTTCAACATCCGCCGGGGGGGCGCCCATGACCATCGGCAGCACGGTCAGCGCCATGCCGATGAACACGATGACCAGAAATAGCAGGAACAGGCCCCCCACCAGATGGCGCCCTTCGATAAAGGCGTTGCTGACAATGGTGAACTCGCTGATGAACGGCGAGAACGGCGGCGAGCCGGTGATGGCAATGAATCCGGCCAGGAACAGTCCTCCCGACCAGGGAAGGCGCGTCAGCACCCCCTTGACGGCATCGGTTGTCTTGTTCGAATAGGAGCGGTGGATGTTGCCGGATGACAGGAACAGTACCCCCTTGGTCAGTCCGTTATTCAGCAGGTGAAAGAGCGCACCGTACAGTGCCCCCTTGCCGAGCCCGAGGCCGATGGCGAGAATCCCCACATGTTCGACGCTCGAATAGGCGAGCATTCTCTTGAAGTCGGCCTGGCGGGCCATGAAGACGGCGGCAAAGGCCATGGACACCAGTCCCATGCCGACCAGGGCCTGCTGGAAAAAGCGGATCTCGGTGCCCGAGGCCAGGCAGATCTGGTACACCCGCAGGATCGACAGGAAGGCGCAGTTGACCAGCCCCCCGGCGAGCAGGGCTCCCACCAGTCCCGGCGCTTCGCCGTAGGCATCGGGTTTCCAGGCATGCAGCGGCGCCAGCCCCATCTTGGAACCATACCCCACCAGGAGGAAGATCGCCGCGGCGTGCAGCCACCCCGGATTCAGTTCGCGGGCCGAAAACATGAGCGGCCCGAGCAGCAGGGTGGCATCGCGGTGGGCTACGTAGGTGGAATAGGCAAGAAACATCAGCCCGAGCAGGGCCAGGCCGATCCCCACGGAGCAGAGCATGAGATACTTCCAGGTCGCTTCGATGGAACGGGCGTTCCGGTTGAAGTAGATGAGAGGGGCCATGGAGACCGTGGTGGTCTCCACGGCAACCCAGAGGAGCCCCAGATGCTGGCTCATGGTCACCGTCCCCATGGCCGACAGGCAGACCAGGAGCCCCATGCAGAGCACTCGATTGGAACGCTCCTGGCGGTAGGAGAGATAGCCGACCGCATAGAAGGCGCAGACGGCGAAGAGGAGGCTGATGCACAGGAGCACCACCTTCCCCAGCGGGTCGAGCCAGATCCATCCCCCAGCGGATGGCGGCGGCGCATTCCCCAGCAGCAGGGCCGTCAGGACCAGATGGAGCGTTGCGACAACCGGCAGGACCAGGGGCCGCAACCGGTTGTCAGGTACGATCCAGGCAATCACCGCGCCCAGCAGTGGGAGCAGAACAAGGGCAGACAACATCCGGCTACTCCTCCTTGAGGGTCCGCAGGCGGGAGGTGTCGATGGACGAAAACTCCCGGCTGATATGGTTGATGACAATTCCCATGACAAATATCCCCACCAGCAGATCGAGGAGCGCGCCAGCCTCCACCATGACCGGCATCGCCTCGGTCAGGAGCAGGCCGAACACGAAGATACCGTTTTCCAGCACCAGATAGCCGATGACCTGGGAAATGGCCTTGCGCCGGGTGGTGAGGAGCAGGAAACCGGTCAGCAGGGTGGCGATGGAGGCCGGAACAAACAGCAGGTCCTTGTGTTCGGGCGCCAGGGGCAACTTTTCGGCAAAGGCGAAGGAAAGGGCCGTAAAGACGGCGCCCAGGAGCAGGGTCGACACATAGCCGATGAACGGCTCCACTTCGCGCCTGATCTGGGCCTTGCGCACCGCATCGCTGATCAGGTACGGGATGACGATCCCCTTGGCCAGGATGATGCTGGCAGTGATGCCGGCCAGGTGACCGGAAAAGGGGTGGATCAGCCCCGGCAGAATGCCGAGAATCACCCCCTGGGCAGCAACGGCGCGGATGGAAAAGATCAGCCGGCTGGTTCCGAGCATGAGCAGGTTGATCAGCATCACCAGCACCAGCAGTTGATCGGCAAACGTAGTCATAGGATCACCTCAGGACCAGCAGCATGGCAAAGGCGGACAGGATGGTGGCCCCGACCAGCAGTTGCGGGACGCGCACCAGTCTCAGACGGGCCATGACCGATTCGACAACGCCGATGGTAACTGCCAGGACAAGCATGGCGACAATGAAGATGGCCCAGTCCAGCAGGGCGTTGCCGGTGGCAACGGGGAGGGCGACATTGACGAAGACCGCCCCGAGAA
This sequence comes from Deltaproteobacteria bacterium, assembly GCA_021849045.1. Lineage (GTDB taxonomy): Bacteria > Desulfobacterota > Desulfuromonadia > Geobacterales > DSM-12255 > Geomobilibacter. The sequence continues at coordinate 8,231 of JAJZTK010000001.1, forward strand.
CGAACAGTTTCAGTGCCGCGCCATAGAGGATGATCCCGAATGCCGGCCCGCTGTGGTCCAGCACCATGACTTCGTGGATCATGGTCAGTTCCAGGTGGGTGTTGGGGTCATCAAAGGGAATGCGGCAGTTTTCCGCCAGCAGGGTGATGAAAAGCGCCCCCGCCAGGAGCAGCATGCTGGCCCCGGCGGCAAGCCAGACATCCGGGGTGAGGTGGGTCAGGATGGTCGACAGGGAGAGCGACTTGCTCATGCGGGCCAGGGTAATCAGGGCAAAAAAGAGCGTCGGCTCGGCAAGGCAGGAAAAGGTCACCTCGCGGGCCGCCCCCATCCCCTCGAAGCTCGATCCGGTATCAAGGGCGGCAATGGTCGTGAAGAACCGCGCCAGCCCGAACAGGTAGGCAAACAGAATAAGATCGCCGCTGAAGGAAAGCGGCGCGCCATGGCGCCCCAGCGGTATCAGCAGGGCGGCGATGAGCGTAGCCGACAGCGTCACCACCGGACCGGCACGGAAGACCCAGGTGGTGGTGTCGCTGAAGACCGACCCCTTGCGCAGCAGCTTGATCAGGTCGTAATAGGGTTGGAAATAGGGGGCCCCGACCCGGCCGGCAAATGCCGCCTTGGTCTTGCCGATGACCCCGAGCAGAAGGGGTGGAAAGAGGAGCGCCACTGCGCAATGGATGATGATATCGGTCATAAGGTGCCATCCTTACTGAAGACGGAAACGCCGCCGCCCATACGTCAATGCGCCCAGATCATGAGGACAAAGAGCGTGGCAAAGATATACAGCACATAGATATGAAGCTGGCCATGCTGCACCCTCCTGAGAAAGGAAAAGCCCAGGCCGGCCAAGTGAAAGACCGGGGTCAGAATCCGGTCGAGCACTGTTTCGGTAACCTCATACTGAAATCTTGCGCCGGCAGAGGGCATCGGTACGGTCAAGATGGGCCGCCGGCGGTTGGGGGCCACGATCGTCCCCAGTAACGATACCACCATTTCGCTGAACGAGGTACCGGTATACTGCATTCTGGCAGTCGGTTCGAGGTAGCCGCAGCCCCAGGTGGCCCCCCGGGAGCAGGGCAGCCTGCGCAGCCGCAGCAGGTATGCAGCTCCAACCACCAGGACGAGGACGAGGAGCAGGGAATTGGCCATCGTGAGCGGCACCAGGGGCACCTGACCGGTGACGTGGACAATGGCGGGGGCAGCCAGGCCGCCATACAATCCAACCGCCGGAGTAACCAGCCGCATCAGCAGCACGGGCGCCAAACCGCCAACCAGACAGCCCAGCGCCAGCAGGGCCATCGGACCAGTCATCGCCGCCGGTGCTTCATGGCTCCGGGCAGCGCCGGCCGAGCGGGGTGTGCCGAGAAAGATGATGCCATAGAGCTTGACAAAGGTTATGACCGCCAAGCCGCCGACCAGCGCCAGTACCGGGGCCACCAGGGCCGCCAGCGGCAGCGGGTCCACGATGCCATCGGTGATGGCACCGACATAGAGAAACAGTTCCCCGACAAAGCCGTTGAGCGGCGGCAGCCCGCAGATGGCAAGGGAGCCGATCAGGAAGAGCGGCGTCGTCAGCGGCATGCGCCGGCCAAGCCCCCCCATCAGGTCTATTTCACGGGTGCCGGTACCATGAATCAGCACCCCGCTTCCCAGAAAGAGGAGCGATTTGAACAGACCGTGATTGACGATATGGATGAAGGCGCCGGACAGACCGCAAACCACCAGATACGGGGCGTGCAGCTGAAGTCCGACCAGCGCCAGCCCGATGCCGATGAAGATGATGCCGACATTCTCGATGCTGCTGCAGGCCAGGAGGCGTTTCAGGTCCCGTTGGCCCGCAGCCAGGGCAATGCCGTTGATCGCGGACCAGGCGCCGAGCACGAGGACCAGCCAGCCGAGCCAGACCGGCAGCAGGTCGAAGAACGACAACGTCCGCAGGATGCCGTAGACCCCCATCTTCAGCATCAGGCCGGACATCATGGCCGACACATGGCTGGGGGCATTGGCGTGGGCCCCGGGAAGCCAGAAATGGAGCGGCATCAGGCCGGCCTTGCCGCCGAAGCCGATCAGGGCGGCGATAATAACGACCGTTGCATAGGGCCACGACTGGGTCAGGGCATGCGCTGCCGGAAACGTGTAACTGCCGGTCGTACCTCGCAGCAGTGAAAACATGACGAACAGCGCCATGGTGCCGGTGTGGGTGGCAATGAGGTAGACGGTGCCAACCCGCTGCACCTCGGAACTCTGCTGTTCGGTCGTCAGCAGGAAATAGGCCGACAGGGCCATGACCTCCCAGGCAACGAGAAACAGTACGCCGTGGCGGGCCATGACCACCATGACCATCGCGGCGGCAAACAGTCCGAGAAACAGCGTCAGCCTTCCGGCGCTGGCCTTTTCCCTGGCCGGCCAGTAGGCGATCGAATAGATCGAGACGCACCCGGCAACGAGAAACAGGGGGAGGAGGAAGAGCATAGAGAGATGATCGACGGACAGAAGAGCCGGTCCGAACGGCAAAGGCCAGTCGATCTGGTAGGCAGCTGCCGGAGAGCCGCTGATGAGCGCGATGACAGCGAACTCCCCGAGAAGCGCAGCCAGCACAACCAGGACAGCGGCAATTCGCTGCCCCCAGACCGGACGATTCAACAGCACTCCCGGCACCCCCGAGAGCGCCATCAGCGTTGCCGCGGTCAGAATGCACACCACCGGCTCACCGGAAAAGATCACGCATACCTCACCCCTACCCCCTCACGCATATCGAGGCACAACACGTCTCCAGGGCGGCATAAAATCGTTATGTGTTGTAAAATTTTATGACACATGTAAAAAATATATGGTATAAATATGCATACGTCAATGAAATTATGAGACATCCTGACAATGCACGACATATAGCAAGGAGAGCACCGTCATGCCGAACACCCGATTGAATATCACGCTGCCAACCACGATCGTGGACGATATCAAGGCCCTGTATGGGCAGCGGGGATTGAGCCAGTTCCTGGAGGAGGCGGCCCGGGAAAAGCTTGATGAGGTGAAGAAGAAGGCGTACAAAGGGCTGATCGAAGGATACCAGTCCACTGCCGAAGATACGAAGGAAGTGCTCAAGAAATTCGAGGCTGCGGTGACGGAGAAGCGCGATGTTTAAGCGCGGCGGAATCTATGCGGTCAAACTGCCCCATGCCGATGTGCAGGAGCCGGAAGTGTGCCCCTGCCTGGTGGTGAGCAACAATATCAGCAACGAGTATTCGCCGGTCGTGACCATTATCCCCCTGAGTTTTACCCGGCTGGGAAAGATCTATGATTTCGAGACATTCCTGCCGGCTTCGGGCAACGGGTTGGGAAAGGATGCCAAGATCAGCTCCCATATCCTGATCACCATCGACAAGACCAACGTGATCGGTAACCGGCTCGGCTTTATCAACAAAACGCTCATGAGCCAGGTGGATAAGGCTCTCTGCCTGCAGCTCGGCATCGAGGAGACGCCGGCATACCCCAGCCCTGTTAAACAGGATAAAGGATAACCACCATGCTGCTTGAACCGTCCGAGGCCGCACAGGCTTTAAATGTCGATGAAAAAACCGTTGTACGCTGGATCAGGAAAGACAACCTGCCCGCGGAGTCCCTCCATGGAGACTACCGGATCAACCCGGTGGACCTGCTGGAATGGGCAACGGAGCGCGGCATAAAGGTCAACCCGGCCCTGTACAAGATGCATGATGCGGATGAGCGGCCGTTGCCGACCTTGAGCCAGGCGCTGCAGGCAGGAGGCATCCATTGCGGCTTCCCCGGTGACGACAAGGAAACGGTGCTGCGTAATACGGTTGCCATCCTGGATCTGCCGTCGGAGATCGATCCCGACTTCATCCTGCAGGTGCTGCTGGCACGCGAAGCCATGGGCACGACGGCCGTCGGCGACGGCATCGCCATCCCCCACGTGCGCAACCCGATCCTGGTGCAGTTGCCGGTCCCGAAGATCGCCCTCTGCTTCCTCTCGGAGCCGGTGGATTTCGGGGCGCTGGACGGCAAGCCGGTACAGATACTGTTCACCATAATCTCGCCGACCATCAGAATGCACCTGCATCTGCTCTCAAAACTGGCCTACTGCTTGCGCGATGAGCGCTTGCGCGATATCCTTGGCAAGCAATGCAACGCCGAGGCGATCATGAACACCATTCTTGAAATCGAACAGGATATCGGCAAAGGGGCATGATGACCGGCGACCCGACGGCACACCTTCCTGCCGTGTTCCTCATGGGAGCGGCGTTCCTGGCCGCGTTTTCAGGCACACCGCTCCTGGTGCGAGTTCTGAACCCAACCGTTGGCCAGCGACTCGCTGCTATTGCGATGACCGTGGCGGCCGCAGGAGGTGTTGCCGGTGCCGTACTGACGCTGCTCCAGCGTCAACAGGTTACCTATCAACTGGCCTGGCCGTTCCCTTTCGGTCCTGCCGAGTGCGGCATCGACCCGCTCACCGCCTTTTTTGCCCTGCCGATCCTCATCGTTGCCGCCTGCTGCAGCATCTACGCCCTCGACTACTGGCCTGCCGGGAGCAACCCCCGCACGGTCCGCAAGCTGACCTTCTTTTTCGGCCTGCTGGTGTCGGCCATGCTCTTCGTCACTATGGCACGGTCGGCCGGCCTGTTTCTGCTGGCTTGGGAAATCATGGCGCTTGCCGCCTACTTCGTCCTCACCACCGACGACCACACGCCGGAGGTGCGCGACGCCGGCACGCTGTACCTGATCTGCACCCATACGGGGACCCTGGCCCTGTTCGCCCTGTTCGCCCTGCTGAAGAGCATCTCCGGCAGCTTCACCTTTCCGGTGGCTGGTTCACTGACCGCCACGGCGCCGCTGGCCTCAGCCCTGTTTCTGCTCGCCCTGTTCGGGTTCGGCTTCAAGGCCGGGCTCATGCCGCTGCACATCTGGCTCCCGTCGGCCCATGCCAATGCACCCAGTCACGTATCCGCCATCATGTCCGGTATCATCCTCAAGATCGGCATCTACGGGCTGGTGCGCACACTGTCGTTTTTTACGGGCATACCGCTCTGGTGGGGCTTGGTCGTTATCGTCCTCGGCATGGTTTCGGGAATCGTCGGGGTGCTCTTTGCCCTGGGACAGCACGACCTGAAACGGCTGCTGGCCTATCACAGCATCGAGAACATCGGCATCATCACCATGGGGATCGGCACGGCGCTGATCGGTACGGCTACCGGTTCACCGACCCTCATGCTGCTGGGAATGGCCGGCGCGCTCCTGCACGTGCTGAACCATGCCACCTTCAAGGCGCTGCTTTTCCTCGGCGCCGGCTCCGTGATCCATGCCGTCGCAACCCGTGAAATCGATCGCATGGGCGGACTGCTGCGGACCATGCCCTGGACCGCCGCATCGTTTATCATCGGCGCCGTGGCCATTTGCGGTCTGCCACCCCTCAACGGTTTTGTCAGTGAATTTATGATCTACCTCGGCTTCTTCAACGGCACGGTTGCAGGCAGCGGTGCAGGGGCCATCGGTACCGCTCTCGCCACTCCGGCCCTGGCCCTGATTGGCGGGTTGGCAGTGGCCTGTTTCGTCAAGGTGGTCGGTATCGTCTTTCTCGGCACCCCCCGTGCGCCGCTTCCGGGGTCCGTCCATGAGGCAACCTGGACCATGCGGCTCCCGATGGCGGCATTGGCCATTGTCTGCCTCACCATCGGCGTGGCGCCGGTCGCGATGGCCCCACTGCTGGAATCTGCCGTAACCGCTTGGCTGCCAAGTTCACCCCGATCCGTTTCCCTGGAGTCAGTTGCCCCTCTGAACTGGATTTCAGCCCTTGCCGTTGCTCTGATTATCATCACCTTCTGTCTGGTGCTCTGGTACCGCGGCCTGGTGAAGAAAGCTACCGTGGCCAGCGCCGGCACCTGGGGATGCGGCTATCTCGACCCGAGCAGCAGAATGCAGTACAGCGCGTCGTCCTTTGCCGACATGCTGGTGAGCCTCTTTGCCGGCATTCTGCGTCCCGAGCGCCACGCGCCGCACATCGCCGGGTCTTTCCCTGCCGACCCCCATTTTGAGAGCCATGTGCCGGAAGCCGTCCTCGAACGGATATATCTACCCCTCCTCGCCCGCATCTATGAGAAGTTCCTGCCCATCAGAAGACTACAACACGGACACCTGCATCTCTACATCTTCTACACCTTCATCACCCTGGTCGTGCTTATCGTCGTCAGTTTGGCCTGATCGTCAACGAACCTGCCGCCATCTTTTTTTGGTCTTTTAGGTATCCACCGACGCAAAAAGGCCCACGGTTTCCCGCGGGCCTTTTCATTCCCGTCTTTCTACTTCTGCTTAATAGTTACCGCTCTTCAACAACTTCGCCACTTCCTTGGCATGATAAGTCAGGATCAGGTCGGCACCCGCCCGCTTGAAGGAGAGCATGGTTTCCATGATGACCCGCTCCTCGTCGATCCAGCCGTTCCTGGCCGCGGCCTTGATCATGCTGTATTCGCCGGAGACGTTGTAGGCGGCCACCGGCAGGTTGAATTCGTTGCGCACGTCGCGGATGATGTCCAGGTACGGGAGGCCCGGCTTGACCATGAGGATGTCGGCTCCCTCCTCCACGTCCATCTGGGCCTCGCGGAGCGCTTCGAGGCGGTTCCCCGGGTCCATCTGATAGGAGCGGCGGTCACCGAACTGGGGGGTGGATTCGGCCGCCTCCCGGAACGGGCCGTAGTAGCCGGAGGCGTACTTGACCGCGTAGCTCATGACCGGGATATGCTCGAAGCAGTTCTCGTCCAGGATCTCTCTGATGGCCGCCACCCGGCCGTCCATCATGTCTGACGGGGCGACCATGTCGGCCCCGGCCCGGGCGTGGGAGAGCGCCTCCCTGGCCAGGAGTTCCAGGGTAGCGTCGTTGTCCACATCGCCGTCCTTGATGATGCCGCAATGACCATGGTCGGTGTATTCGCACATGCAGACGTCGGTGATGACTGCAAGGCCGGGTACCTCCTTCTTTAAGGCCCGTATCGTCTCCTGAATGATGCCATGCTCGGCATAGGCGTCGCTTCCCACGTCATCCTTCTTCTCCGGGATGCCGAAGAGGATCACTGCCGGCACACCCAGTTCATGAACCTCCTGGGCCTCGGCAACGATATGCTCGATGGATTGTTGATAGATCCCCGGCATGGAGGAGATCTCCTTCCTGATCCCCTTGCCGAAGGCGGAGAACATCGGGTAGATCAGGTCGTTAGCCGAAAGGGTGGTCTCCCGGACCATCCTGCGGAACACCTCTTTGCCGCGGATCCGGCGGGCACGGAATTGGGGGAAGAACATAGTTGTTTCTCCTTTTCTTTCACCGCCGGGTGTGCAGAGCTTTTGGGGAAAGTTGCAAACAGGTTTGGCAGGGCGGCAACTCAGTCTTGTTTATGAATAATACTGTACTATCTCGGCCGTCATCGCCGCAAGGGTATATTCCTTCGGTTCGATGGTGACCTTCAGACCCAGCTCCCGACAGGTAGTGGCCGTAATCGGTCCGATGGCCGCCACGGCCACCCCTTCCAGAAGACCGAGGAGCCGGTTGACCCCAAGGACCTTGGCCAGGTTGTCTACGGTGGAAGAAGAGGTGAAGGTGATGCAGTCGATCCGTCGCTCCTCAAGCGCCTGGATGGCGTCTGCCGGGAGTTTGTCCGGCAGTACGTTGCGGTAGGCGACCGGCGCCAGGACCTCGGCCCCCATCTGCGTCAGCGCCGATGGGATGACCTCCCTTGCCCGGTCGGCCCGGGGAAAGAGGACACGGACACCGGCAAGCTGAAGCCCGGCAAGCTCTACCACCAACCCTTCGGCCTTGTAGTCGGCCGGCACCAGATCGGGACGGATGCCGTGGGGAAGGAGCGAGGCGGCAGTCTTGGGGCCGACTGCGGCAACCCGACAGTTCCCAAGGGCGCGGCTGTCCTTACCCAGTTCCGCGAGGCGGGCGAAGAAATGTTTTACCGCATTGATCGACGTGAAGATGATCCAGCCGCAGGCGGAGAGATTTGCAATGGCGGCATCCATCTCGTCCCACGACTCAGGGGGAACGATGGCGATGGTGGGACACTCAAAGACCCTGGCACCCAGTGCCTGGAGCAGATCCCCGAATTCCCCCGCCTGATCGGCAGCCCGGGTGACCAGCATCCCCCGGCCGAAGAGGGGACGGTTATCGAACCAGCGAAGTCGTTCCCGCAGGCGAACCACCTCCCCGACCACGGTGATGGCAGGTGCCTTGAACCCGACCTGTCTGGCCTGCTCGGCGATACCGGCCAGGGTCCCCTCCAGCACCTCCTGCTCCGGATGGGTCCCCCAGCGGACCAGGGCCACCGGGGTGTCCGCCGAACGGCCGTGGGCAATCAGGTTGGCAGTGATCTGGGGGAGGTTCTTCACCCCCATGTAGAAGACCACGGTGCCGCTGCCAAGGGAAAGCCGCTCCCAGTCGATCTCGGAGGTCTCTTTGGCCGGGTGTTCGTGCCCGGTGACAAAGGCAACCGACGTGGTCACATGACGATGGGTCAGGGGGATGCCGGCGTAGGCTGCCGCGCCGATGCCGGCCGTGACGCCGGGCACGATCTCGAACGGGATGCCGGCCTCCACCAGGGCCTCGCACTCCTCCCCCCCCCGGCCGAACACAAACGGATCCCCCCCCTTCAGGCGGGCAACCACCTTCCCCTCCAACGCCTTCTGCACGAGAAGCTCGTTGATCTGCCGCTGCTCCCGGTTGTGGGCGCCCCCTACCTTGCCGGAATAGATCAGCTCCGCATCCGGCCGGGCATGACCGAGAAGCCGGTGGTTGGCCAGATAGTCGTACATCACCACGTCGGCCTTGGCGATGCAGTCGCGCCCCTTGACCGTGATCAGGCCCGGATCGCCGGGGCCGGCGCCGATGAGATAGACAAATCCTGATGTTCCAACGCGCATTGTTTTCACTGAGGTTCCTAGATTTTTTCCGGCCATTTCGGGGAGAGACATCTGGTGTACTGTAGAGCGGTTCTTTCCCGGTGATGTCAGCCCGTTATTGATGCCGGTACAAACGGCAACGGGGCACAACCCGTTGGATGGTGCCCCGCGCATGTGGTGACAATAGGATCTTACACGTTTTCGTCCACCCGGCCGATTTCCCGCTGGTAGACTTCTTCAAGAATTTCCTTGCCACCGTTGCGCAACAGCCGCTCGGCCAGTTCAGATCCCAGGTGCTCACAGGCATCCACCGGGCCGATGATGCTCTCCTTCAGCGTCCGCGTTCCGTCCACCGAGGCGATGAACCCGGTCAGCTTCAGTTGGTCGCCGGTCACTTCGCCAAAGGCGGCAATCGGGACCTGGCACCCTCCCTCGCAACGCTTGAGCAGTGCCCGTTCGGCCCGCACCGCGTAGCTGGTCTCCGGGTGATTGAAGAAGTCAATGGTCTCCTTGACCGCTTCGTTACATAAGGAGCACTCGATCCCCAGGGCACCCTGGCCGATGGCCGGCAGGGAGAGGTCGGTGGGAAGCAGTTCCGTAACGTTTTCAGTGAAGCCGAGGCGATTGAGACCGGCGGCCGCCAGAATCACCGCGTCGAGCCCTTCGGTGTCCAGCTTCTTCATCCGAGTTTCCACGTTGCCACGGATCACCACCATCTGCAAGTCGGGCCGCACCTTGAGTAGCTGGGCCTGGCGGCGGAGTGCCGAGGTGCCGATCTTCGCCCCTTTGGGCAGATCGGCAAACTTTACTCCTTTGGAGATGACCGCATCCCGCGGGTCTTCGCGTTCGGTGATGCAATGGAGGCCCAGCCCTTCCGGAAACTCGGTCGGGACGTCTTTCATACTGTGCACGGCGATGTCGATCTCACCGCGCAGCATCGCTTCCTCAATCTCCTTGACGAAGAGCCCCTTCCCGCCGACCTGGGCCAGGGGTACATCGAGGATCTTGTCACCGATGGTCTTGATCTTGACCAGGGTCACCTCCATTTCCGGGTAGCGCTTCTCCAGCTCGGACTTGACCCAGTTGGCCTGCCAGAGGGCCAGTTGACTGGCCCTAGTGCCGATTCTAAGTTGCTTCAGTGACATATGGACTCCTTTGTTAAGACACGAGGTCTACGTCATGAAGCATCCAGGAAATAATCCCAGTCCCCAGTCCCCGGTCCTGATTTTCTTACTCTTCCAGCTCGCCGAGCTCCTCACCCCCCTGGACCCCCAGGTTCAGGTCGAACAGGGCACGGAGGGCATCCACGTAAAGGTCGGTGCGCCCCCCCTGACCGCCCTGTTTCAGGAGGCTGGTCGGCGGGTGGAGCAGCTTGTTCATGATGGCGTTGGTCAGGGCCTCCAGCCGCTTCTGCCCTTCCGGCGTAAGGTCCTTCCAGCCGGCAACGGTTTTCTCCAGCTCGGTCCGGCGAACCTCGTCAAACCTGGCCCGCAAGGCCACAATCGTGGGAGTCACTTCCAGGGAGGAGAGCCACTTGAAGTACTGCCCGATCTCCTGGTTGACGATCTCCTCGGCCTTTCCGGCCTCTTCGGCACGTTGCTGGAGATTGGCTGCCACCACCTCCTGCAGGTCGTCCACGGTATAGAGGTAGACGTTCTCCACGTCGTTGACGCCGGGATCGATGTCCCGCGGCACGGCAATGTCGATGAAAAACATCGGCTTGAGCTTGCGCCGCCGCATGACATCGTCCAGGTCCCGGGGACCGATGATGCAGTGGGGAGCACCGGTGGAGGAGAGGATGATGTCCGCCTTGTGGAGCTGGTCGAACAGGTCTTCGAACGGGACGGCCTTGCCATCGAACTCTTCGGCCAGTTTCACGGCCCGCTCGAAGGTCCGGTTGGTGACCATGACCCCGCGCACGCCGTTGTTCAGGAAGTGCTTGGCAGCCAGCTCGCACATCTCGCCGGCACCGATCAGCATGACTGTCTTGTCGGTCAGGTCGTTGAATATCTTTCTGGCCAGTTCCACGGCGGCAAAGGCAACGGAAACGGCAGAGGAGGCGATTTTCGTCTCGGTCCGTACACGCTTGGCCACCGAGAACGCCTTGTGGAGGAACCGGTTGAGAATAATCCCGGAGGTCCTGAATTCGGCGGCATAACCGTAGGCGGTCTTGATCTGGCCGAGGATCTGCGGCTCACCGACCACCATGGAATCGAGACTGGCAGCTACCCGGAAGACGTGGCGGATCGCCTCCTCGCCGTGGTGGGTGTAGAGATGCTGCTCCAGGGTCTCCAGGGGAAAGTTGTGATAATCGGCCAGGAACCGCTTGATCCGGGCCATACCGCCGGCAATGTCACGGGTGCAGGCGTAGATCTCGACCCGGTTGCAGGTGGAGACAATGATCGCCTCGGTGACATCCGGGATCGCCACCAGTTGGTGGAGCGGCTTGTCCATCTGGGTCGGGGCGAAGGCGACTTTCTCGCGTATCTGAACCGGGGCTGTCTTGTGGGAAAGCCCCACCACAATGATGTTCATCTCTGCGCGGCCTCTTCTCTATTTGTAACTGTGCAGCCCCGGCATGAGCAGGTTGACGCCGAGGAAGGTGAATAGCATGACAAGAAATCCGACGATGGACAGGATAGCGGCCTTGCGTCCCCGCCAGCCGGTGGTAAGGCGGCCGTGCAGCAGGGCGGCATAGACGAACCAGGTGATCAGCGACCAGGTTTCTTTTGGATCCCAGCTCCAGTAGGTTCCCCAGGCGGTTTCCGCCCAGATCGCGCCGGATATGATCGCGATGGTCAGGAGCGGAAAGCCCAAGGTCAGGCAACGATAGTTGATGTCGTCAAGGGTATTGAGTGACGGCAGGCGCTGGAATAGCCCGCCCAGTTTTTTTCGCTTCAGGAACCGCTCCTGGATCAGGTACATGACCGCGGCGCCAAAGGCCACGGCAAAGCTGGCGTAGCCGACAAAAGCCACAACCGTGTGGACTACCAGCCACTTACTCTTCAGTGCCGGATTGAGCGGGGTTATCCCCATGGGGAAGAGGGTTGAGACCAGCAGCAGTATCAGCGCCAGGGGGGTGATGAATGAGCCGAGGATGAAGATCTTGAACTTGCGCTCGAAGAAGATGAACACCCCGACCACCGACAGACTGAAGAACGACAAGGATTCATGCAGGTTGGTGATGGGGGTATGGCCGTCCTGGATATAACGGACAAGGGTAAAGGTGGCATGCAGGACGAAACCGGCGGTGATCAGCCAGCGGGAGGCGGTACCAGTGGCCGGTTGCGGTTTGACGAGGTAGACCAGGTAACAGACGGTTGCGGCGAAATAGAGCAGAAGCGTGACGTAGAACATCAGGGCATTCATGGGTTATCCTTTTCGGGTACTCCCAGGGTGGCTAGGGTGAAACCGGGCCCGCAGAGCATCGCCAGGAGTTGATCGATCTCGGCATAGGCCCGAATACGGAACAGATGCGGCAGATCGGCGTCCGCCAACTCCTTTAAAATCCGCTTATTGTACGCGCCGGCCTTATTGGCCGTCAACAGCTTTTCACGCACCGCGCCGAGGAGTTGGACCGTCTCCGCATAGGCGTGGTCGAAACGGTCCTCCAACTCCTGACGAATCCTGCCGGCCAGGGCCGGTGCTGCCCCGCCGGTGCCGATGGCAATGGTGAGATCGCCCCGGGTAACCACTGCCGGCGTGGTGAAATTACCGCGATCCGGCTCCGTACAGACTTCCACCAGAATACCGTCACGGTGGGCTTCATCGGCGACGGCCCGGTTCACTGCCGGCTGGTCTGTTGCGGCGTAGGCAAGGAACGCTCCGGCCAGGTCCCCCTGCGCATAGGTCCGCGCCAGGTGACGAACCTCACCGGCATTAGCGAGCTCCTGCAATACCAGCGCCACTTCAGGCGCGATGATAGTCACGCTGGCACCGCTGGCTCTGAGAAGCTGGCACTTGCGGGTGGCAACCGGCCCACCACCCACGATGACCACCGTCTTCCCCCGCACATCCAGATTGATCGGCAGATAGCGCATTGTGGTACGTTATGCCGCTATCCGTGGCGGCTGTCAAGGGTAGGCACCTTGAGCGCGTTTTGCGCCTTGATTTTTTCACCTGCTTGGCTATAGTTGCAAAATCAACTGCAGAATGAAAAGGAGACACAACATGGCAAGTGAAAAGGTTCACACCTTTACCGACAATACGTTCGACTCCGACGTTCTTAAGGCCGACACCCCGGTACTGGTCGATTTCTGGGCCACCTGGTGTGCCCCGTGCAAGATGCTCGCCCCGACCATTGACGCCATTGCTGATGAGTTCGACGGCCAGGTGAAGGTCGGAAAGGTAAACGTCGATGAAAACCCGGGAACTCCTGGCACATATGGCGTTCGCGGGATTCCCACGGTGATCCTCTTCAAGGGGGGCAAGGTAGTCGACCAGATCGTCGGCAACGTTCCCAAGTCCCAACTGGAAGCGCTGCTCAAGAAGGCCCTCTGATTCCGATGGCAAAGCGAACAATGCGCACAACGATGTCGACCTTGCTGGCAGCGGCGCTTCTTTTGGGAAGTGCCATGCCGGCAGCAGCCATCCTCCAGAAGGGACAGCCTGCACCTCCGCTGGAAGGAACTGCCATGTCTGGAGAGCGGTTGTCACTGGCCACCTATCGTGGCCAGGTGCTCATTGTGGATTTTTTCGCCACTTGGTGCGGCCCCTGCAAGGAAGTGATCCCGCACCTTGTGTCTCTCAAGGAGAAATACGGTAGGAAGGGTGCCCAGATCCTGGGGCTGGCGGTCGACGATACACCGAAGGCGTTACGGGAATTCATTAGTGCAAAGCGGATCAATTACCCGGTCGCCCAGTCCAATGAAGATCTGGAGACCGAATACGGTATCCGTTCCCTGCCGACACTCTTTGTCATCAACAAAAAGGGGGTCGTTGTCGGCCGGTTTCAGGGGATATCCGATCAGACTTTGCGGCAGGTGGATGAGCTGATCAGGAAGTCGCTGGCAGAATAGCCGTACAGCGAGAGACGAAACGACGAGCCGGCGGGCTTGCTGTTTGTATGCACAAAAAAGGGGAGGCGCTGCAAGGTGGAGTAGGTTCAAGACCTTTGTTGAACGGCTTCCCTTTTCGGCCCCTTTGGGACTTCTGTATTGAAAGGAATGATCAGCGTCTGTTGTGGACCCTGACCCGCACAACTGTCAGCCGTTGCATTAGAATCGCTTCGGTGGTTGCCAGGCAGCAGGAGACGGCGGCATAGGCTGCCACAGCGCTGGCGAAACGTGCACACGGCGCAAGCACAGACAAAAAGCCGATGCCGGTACACAGGGCAACCGAGATCACTGCGCCGGTCAGATGGCGCATCTGCCAACGGTTCAGGGCTGCCCTAATCCGGTCCAGATCGGTCAAAGCCCCATCATGATCAGCCGCTTCGATCCGCAGCCAGTCGCTGTGCATACGCATCGCCATGAAGCAGGCCATGGCTGCGGTCAATGTGAGTATGACGGCAGTGTATTGATTCATGGTACACCTCCCGACCAGTTGAGCAGTTCCTTCCCATGTCTTTCTAAATCAATGCCAGAACAAGACCAATCATTTGGCTCGTTATTTCAGACGCTTACGGGAGTATACGCATCAAGCTACGGCCGTGATCGGGAGATTTATGTGCAATGGTTGAACAGTAATGCTGCCGTTCAGGCGGTTGCCAGTTCCCGCACCACTTCGCCGAGCAGACGGCGGATGGTCCGTTCGTCCACACAGTTAAACAGCATGCTGCCAGTGCCGAACACCACCTCCACATAGTCGCGCCAGCTCCGTACCGTTACCGGCACTTCACTGATGCCGTTCCCCAGCAGTCCGGTAAAGCGTTGTTCCATGCCGCCTTGCCGCCGACGGGACTTCTGGCGATGCAACTCGCAATATACTGCCTGGTCGTATTCATCGTTGGTCAGATAGATCATGGCGCCCCTCCTGGTTTTTTTACCATAAGAGCACATGCATGAGACATAATACGTCACAAACATTTGTGGTGTTGATAGCGAGCGGATGGGCACCTTGACAGCTCTGTTGCCGGCGTGTAGGTTTGCTTCGACCGAATAGATTGTTTACAGCGCTGAGGCCTTCCGGTTCGGGCGGGTAACGGCGTGGGCAGGGGAGAGTTAATGGCGGACCAGACGCTGCTGCAGAGACTGTTTCAGGTAAAAGGGGGGAGGGATTTCCGCTGGATAGATCCGGCCGAGACTGTGGTCGGCCAATGGGTACGGATGAAATGCATGTACGGCTGCAGCGACTACGGCCGCAATGCGTCCTGCCCGCCGAACACTCCATCGGTGGCCGAATGCAGGGATTTCTTCCTGGAATACCGGCTGGGGGTCATTTTCCGGTTCAGCAAACGGTTCGACGATCCCGAAGAGCGCCACGCCTGGTCACGGGGGGTCAACATGAAGCTGGTGGAACTGGAGCGGGAAGTCTTCCTTGCCGGATACCAGAAGGCGTTCCTGCTCTTCATGGACAACTGCCAGCTCTGCCGGGAGTGCGCCCGAACCCGCACGGCATGCCACAACCGCAACCTGTCGCGCCCCACCCCGGAGGGGATGGGGGTTGATGTCTTTGCCACGGTAGCCAAATTCGGCTACCCCATCGAGGTGCTGGCCGGCTACGAAGAAGAGATGAACCGCTACGCCTTCCTGCTGATCGAATAACTCACTCAAAAGGTAAGCCATGGAGGCTCGGTGGAGCGCAGCACCAGCGATTCCCGCGGCCAGTTGGCGACAAGCCTGATCTGCTGTGTGAGGTCGGCCTCAGACATTGCACGTTCGTCTGGTGTCAAATCGCTGGGGGTGCGCGGAAACGGGCCTCCATGGCTTACCTTCTCACCCTCGTTTCGCCCCCAACCCGCGCAGATACTCGATCAAGAGCCGCACGCCAACGCCGGTGGCCCCTTTCGGCAAATAGTGGCGCCCCTTTTCCTCCCAGGCGGTGCCGGCGATGTCCAGATGGACCCATTTCGCTTTTCCGCTGAACTGCTTGAGGAACCAGGCGGCCGTGATGGTGCCGGCATGGGGGCCGCCGGCGTTCTTCAGATCGGCGACATCACTCTTCATCGCCTCGCCGTACTCTTCCCACAGCGGCAGTTCCCAGACCCGTTCACCGGTTGCCTCGCCGGCCCTTGTGATCGCTCTCGTCAATCCTTCATCCGTCCCCAGCATTCCGGTTGCCTGGTCACCCAGCGCCACCAGGCAGGCGCCGGTCAGGGTTGCCAGGTCGATGAGCGCTGCTGGCTTGTACCGCTGGGCGTAGTGAAGGGCATCACAGAGGATCATCCGTCCCTCCGCATCGGTGTTGTTGATCTCAACGGTCTTGCCGGCCAGGGTGGTGACGATGTCCCCCGGCTTGTACGAACCGCCGTCCGGCATGTTTTCGGCCAGCGGCACGAGACCCACGACGTTGACCGGCAGACCCAGTTCCGCTGCCGCCCTGATTGTGCCGAGGACCGCCGCGGCGCCGGCCATGTCGTCCTTCATCCGCTCCATCCCCTCCCTCGGTTTCAGGGAGATGCCGCCCGAGTCAAAGGTGACCCCTTTGCCTACCAGGACTACCGGCCGCTGGCCCGGACCGCCGCCCTGATATTCCAGCACCACGAACCGGGGCGCGTGTTGCGACCCCTTGCCGACCGCCAGCAGCCCCCCCATGCCCAGCTCCTCCAGCTCGGCCCGCTCCAGCACGACGCAGCTGACCCGGTCGAGGCTTGCCAGCTCCAACGCCTTGGCAGCTATATACGCCGGGGTTGCCTCATTGCCGGGGAGCGAGACCAGGTCCCTCGCCAGCAACACGCCACGGCAGAGGATTTCCGCATCGGCCATGGCACCCTTTGCCGCCTGGGACTTCTTCTTGTCCCGCATCAGGAGCGTCACCCCGGCCAACGGCTTGGGCTCGTCCTTGCCGGTCTTGTAGCGGGTGAACGCGTAGCCGCCGAGAACCATGCCGGTGGTCGTGGCGGCAACGGCCTCATCCGGGACCAGGCCGGCCAGGTGCAAGAGAGAGCTGGCCGTGGTCAGGCGCGCACCCCGCAGCGCCTGTGCTGCCGAGCCGGCAGACTGGCGGAGCCTCTCGGCAGTCAGCTCCCCGGCCTTGCCCAGACCAACCAGAAGCAGCCGTTCAGCTGGCAGCCGGCCGCAGGTATGGACGATCTTGGTCTTGTTGAGGCCGCCGGTGAACTCCTTCTGGGCATAGAGCGCCTTGATGGCACCGTGAAGCGCCTTGTCCAGTTCCGCCAGCAGAGGCGATTTCGTCATCTCCTCAAAACAGCCGATAATAAGGGCAGGGCAGGGGTGGGTGGTCGGGTCGGCAACAACGGCTAAAAATTTCATGAAATCCCTCCTGTTCGCAGTTCGCGAATTATTGTAGCCGGATTCCCCGGCGGTGCAAGGAGTGGCAACGCAAAAGGCCTCCACCGGTGCCGGGGGAGGCCTTTTGCGCAGTATGCGCCGGATAGGCGCTAATCGACCTTGAAGGCGATGTAGAGCGACGAATTGCCCCGCTTCACCAGGAAGCGGACGGCCGCGCCTTTCTTCCGGGCCGCAACGGCCTTTTCATAGTCGCCGACCGTGGCGATCTTTTTGCCATTGATCTCCTTTATCACGTCGCCACGGGCGATCCCCGCTTCCTGTGCTACGCTGTCGGCGTTGAGGTCGGTCACCACCACCCCGCTGGTCTCCTTGCTGCGGAACCGGGCGGCCAGCTCCTTGGTCAGCGCCTGGACCGTGAGCCCCAGCTTGTCCGTGGCACTGCCCACCTGTTCCCCGTCCTCGCCGTCCTTCAGTTTTTCTATCGTGACCGCAAGCTCTTCCGGTTTGCCATCCCTTAGCAGCTTGACCGCAACCTTCTTGCCGACCGTGGTGGCGGCCACCAGGCGCGGCAGCTCATTCATCTCGTTGATCTGCTTGCCGTCGAATTCGGTGATGATATCCCCGGCCTTGATGCCGGCCTTTTCCGCCGGGCTCTCCGGCAGCACATCGGCCACCAGCGCCCCCTTTTCGGCGGAAAGCCCGAACGACTGCGCAAGATCCGCTGTTACCGGCTGGATGGAGACGCCGAGCCACCCCCGTGTCACCTTCCCCTTGTCCCGCAGCTGGGGGATGATCGACTTGGCCATGTTCACCGGAATGGCAAAGCCGATCCCCTGGCCCCCGGCAACGATGGCCGTGTTGATGCCGATCACCTCGCCCATGGCGTTAAACAGGGGGCCACCCGAGTTGCCGGGGTTGATGGAGGCGTCGGTCTGGATGAAGTCGTCGTAGGGACCGCTCCCGATGACCCGCCCCTTGGCGCTGACGATCCCGGCGGTCACCGTCTCGGCCAGGCCGAACGGGTTGCCGATGGCCATGACCCACTCACCCACTTGGATGGCATCGCTGTCGCCGAGCTTGGCAGCAGGCAGGTCACCCTTGGCATCGATCTTCAAGAGGGCCAGGTCCAGCTTCTCGTCCAGTCCCTTTATCTCGGCCTTGAATTCGCGGTTGTCGTCCAGTTTGACCTTGATTTCGTCGGCCCCGTTCACCACATGGCTGTTGGTGATGATGTATCCCCCCTCGATCAGGAACCCCGAGCCGAGGCTGCGCTGCTTGTAGGCCTGGGGCTGCTGCCCCTCGAAGAACCGCTCGAAGAAGTCCTGGAACGGGTCGTTGCCGAACTGGTTTTGCGGAGGTTGAAGCCGTCGCTGTGGTTTGATGGTCTTGGCAGTGCCGATATTGACCACGGTCGGCTTCAGTTTTTTGGCCAGCTCTACGAAATCGGGAGGGCCGGCCTTGGCGAAACTCTCTTCGCCCACGACCAGGCATCCCAGGAGGAGCGCGAGAGACAAGGACAGAAGACGGACCACGAACTGAGACATGCTAAACCTCCTTGGTGGTGAATTCCTTGAATGTAATTATTCGGTTGGGCTATGTCAACCTTGTCAGCAGATTGTCAGGCAGTTGAGGGCAAATCGGATGCCCAGAATGTTAAATACTTTCTCCGCAGCACACTATTGCTCTTCATCACGTTTCAGTTTCCGGGGTAGAAAGTTTTCTTTGCTGACCGCGCTTCGTCCCAACTCCTTCTCGGTTTCCCTGCGGGCCGTGCCGGCGACGCTGCCGCCCCGCTTGGCCACTTTTTTGTTCTTCTCGACTGTATCCGCTCATGGCCCACCTTTGCCAGCCAGCGCTTGAACGGCTCAGCTTTGGGGGATGGGATGGACTGGATGATGCGGAACAAGCCTTCGGTGTTCGAGCAGTTCGTTTTGCGTCTCTTTCCGTCGGGTGCAAGCAGTTCAAGTGGGGTACAAATTGTACCCCAGTAGGAATCAAGCTCAGGGTCACGCCGCCGCATCCGCTTTATGTATTGACGAACGTCAATACTGTCCGTCAGCGCTTCAACAACATCGGCAACCGAGAACCACCACTCTTCTTCGTGGATGGTTTTTCTGATCTGCTTTCCTTCAAAAACAGCCAGTTTTATTATTTCTGTTGCGGTCATATTCAAATTTTCCCTTCCCTGGAAGCCTGATACATAAAGCGGTCGATTACGACCGCTAATAAATCAGTACATTTCAGTTGACTAAAATAATTACGGCCCCTCTACCGTCAGTTCGGCAACCACCGCTTCCATGAGGTTACTGGCGGCAGCGCGGGATGCCGCGAGCTGCGTTTCCAACTGGTCCACCAGGGCCATCAGTTCATCGACCTTGGCGACGATCCGACGTTGTTCGGCGAGGGGGGGAAGGGGAATGGGCAGGCTACACATCACGTCCCGGCCAACATTCTTCATCGAGCTACTTGTACCGGAGGCGTTACGGACGTAATAGTCGCGAGAAGAATCCGATGAGTTGGCAAGGTTGATGAAGGCCTTCTCGATCTCATCGGGGAAAGTGAACCGGACTATCTTGTCACTCATCATCAGACGCGGGGGCGTTTGATCGACGACAACACTTCGAGCTACGAGTTCTTCGGTGTTAGCACGCGAGAGGAGGAAGTCTCCGGCCTGAACTTCACAGTCCGGGCGAGCACGCATTCCAGGGGGAAGAGCCTTGTTTTCTTCGGCCTTGAAGACGCCCCACGACACAGCGCTAACCTTTAATACACCCCATTCCGTTCCCGAGCGGCCTTCTGGGAAGCATTGCGGACTCCATCCTGAGTCGCTTTTAAGAGAAACATTCCCGAGCCGAACCCAAGACCACGATTCCGGGATTTCGTAGGGAACCTCACCAGAATCAACGGGACGATACCCCTTCAGTTTCGCTGCGCGCCGCTTATCAGAGATGCGGTCGATCAATTCTTCTGCTGGTTCATCATTCACATCCTGATGAACGAGTTTCCCTTGAACGGCCAAGCTTAATATAGTCTTGCGGATGTCGGCAGGCGCGATGGCATAAGCCGGATGAAAGAGGAGGTTCAGGTTCGCCGGGGTGGGCGCGTCGGCAAAGCGAGCGAGAGAGGCGCGGGCAAGGGCGGCGTGTCGGGCGTCGCGATCCTGCTGCTGCGCCTCCAGCCGATCACACAACGCCATCAACTTGTCCACCTTCGTCACAATCCGCTTCTGCCCGGCAAGAGGGGGAAGAGGAATGATGAACTGTTCGATCATTCCCTTCGTCAGTGCCTGTCTTGTGGCTCCGACCTGAACATCATTAATCATCTGTTGCACCGCCGGACTGGCTAAAAACATGGCCAGAAATCGTGGCAGCAATTCGGCGGTTGGTCGAATTATAGTCACATGCTGATTCACTCTCGCTCCTGCCATTTCAGGAGGAGCTGTTGTCACACGTCCGATTGACGCCCCAGTAATGTTCAACAATACATCATCGGGCTGTACGACTACATTGGCAAGCTTGTCCGCTTGCTCTTCGCTCAAAAAAACTATTCCGGTTCGGTCAAAACCGCGAAAATGAACATTCATCGAACGAATAAGCGGTATACCTTCACTGAAGTAAGATTCGCGCCCACCAGCCGGGGTCGCACCGCTGCCAATTTTTGTTGCGAGCGACTTCAATGGCTTCTTCTGACAAACTTGCGCAGTCGCTACCAAACGTCCCGTGACTGCAAGATGCAGCACCAACTCCCGCATCTTCGCCACTGCATTGGGCGCGTCGGCAAATTGATCGAACTTCTCAAAGAAGGTCGCCAATTCCATAGGCCACCTCCTGCTCCCGCACCCATTCAGTCAGCTTCTGCTGCAGCAGCTCCTTGGACGGCAGGTAGAGATCGTATTCCCGGGCATGAATGTTGGCGTCGGCCGGCAGGGTCAGTTCGACGATGGTCTGTTTCTTCCGTTTGCAGAGCAGAATGCCGATGGTGGGGTTCTCGTCGGGGGTCTTCACATGGCGGTCGAAGTAGTTCACATACATCTGCATCTGCCCCAGATCCTGATGGCTCAGCTTGTCCAGCTTCAAGTCGATGATCACGTAGCAGCGGAGCAGACGGTTGTAGAAGACGAGATCGACGAAGAAATGATCTTCGTCGAAGGTGAAGCGCTTCTGGCGGGCCTCGAAGAGATACCCCTTGCCCAGCTCCAGCAGGAACCGTTCGAGCTGGTCGATGATGGCGCTTTCCAGATCGGATTCGGAATAGCCCGCCTTTTCGTCAAGACCGAGGAATTCCAGGACATAGGGCTCTTTGAGGATGTCCGCAGCCGTGACGATGATCTGCCCCTTGTCGGCAAGCTGGCGGACACTTTCCTTGTCTTTGCTGAGGGCGAGACGCTCGTAAAGGCAGGAGGCGACCTGGCGTTTCAGCTCCGGAATCGACCATCCCTCGTTTGTTGCCTCAATTTCATAAAAGCTACGCTCTCCCGAGTTCTTGATGGTAAGCAGCAGAACGTAATGGGACCAGCTGAGGGTGAATACTCGTGTCTGAAGGAACTGACTGGAGGATAATTGCCCAGAAGGCTTCTGGGTAATTTGCAATTGGTCAGTAGCCTTCTGACCAATCTGTTTGAGGGGGAATTGGTCAGTACCTGACTGACCAATTCGGTTCTGATATTCAACGAAAAACTGTCGCATAAGCTTCAGGTTGGTCAAAGAAAAACCCTTACCAAACTCCTCAGACAAGCGCGCGGAAAGTTCCTTCAACAATTCTTTCCCATATTCGGCCCGCTCCGCCCCCTGCTGCTCATGCTCAACAATCCGCCGGCCAATCTCAAAATTGGTCATCACCTGCAGCGTGTTGACGGTGGTGGCAACGGCATGGCGGGCGGACTGGATGAGTCCACGGAGTTCGGTCATGAGCGGGCCAAGTTCATGGGTTGTTGTCGTAACAGGCCTTTTTTTCATCGTGTCAAAGCCTCCTGCAACTGAGCCTTCAACTCCGCCCGCGTCGCAGAAATCTGCGCCAGGAGCTTTTCGTATTCCGGCAGCAGGTGATCCACGTCGCCGGGGCCGGTGTCGCTGATGTGCGGGTTCTTGAGGTCGAGGTTGTAGTTGCCTGCCTTGATCTGGTCGATGGAGACGCGCCACGCCTGCTCGTTTTCCGTTCGATTGTCCCACCAGGCCCTCTCCGGCTCGAACTCCTCGATGCGAATCGGTTTCCCCTTGTTGTAGGACTTGGCTCCCTTCGGATAGGGGTGCTCGTAATACCAGACCTCGGTGGTGGGTTGGCCTTTGGTGAAGAAGAACAGGTTGGTACGGATGCCGGTATAGGGGTTGAAGACACCGTTGGGCAGACGGACGATGGTGTGCAGGTTGCACTCTCTCAGCAGCTCTTCCTTGATGCGGGTCTTGACCCCTTCGCCGAAAAGGGTGCCGTCCGGTAGAACAAGCCCGGCGCGGCCGCCCGGCTTGAGGATCTTCATCAGCAACACCAGAAAAAGATCGGCTGTCTCGCGGGTGCGAAATTCGGCGGGAAAGTTGGCCTCGATACCATCCTCCTCCATGCCACCGAAAGGAGGGTTGGTGACGATGACATCTACTCGCTCCTTGGGCGACCAGTCCCTTAAGGGGCGGCTAAGGGTGTTGTCGTGGCGGACGTTGGACGGAACGTCGATACCGTGCAGCAGGAGGTTGGTCATGCAGAGCACATGGGGCAGGTGTTTCTTCTCGATCCCCGCGAAACAGTCCTGAATAAAGAGTTCGTCAGCCTCAGTCCTGGCCTGCTTGCGCAGGTGCTCGATGGCACAGGTGAGGAAGCCGCCGGTGCCGCAGGCGGGATCGAGGATGGTTTCGTGTCTGTCCAGACACGGGTTGACCTGTTCGACGATAAACTGGGTGACGGCGCGGGGGGTGTAGAACTCACCCGCATTCCCGGCGGATTGGAGGTCCTTGAGGAGCTTTTCGTAGATGTCGCCGAACATGTGCCGGTCATCGGAGGCATTGAAATCGATGCCGTTGATCTTATTGATGACCTGCCGCATGAGGGTGCCGTTCTTCATGTAGTTGTTGGCATCCTCAAAGCTGGCGCGGATGAGAATGGTGAGCTTGTCCCCGGTGGCACCGGTCAACGCCTTCAGCCTGGGGAGGAGGGTGTTGTTGACGAAATCGAGCAGGGCATCGCCGGTGATCCCCTCGTCATCGGTCGCCCAGGCGGACCAGCGCAGATGTGCAGGGATCGGCGAGCGGTACGCGTCGCGGAGGAGTTCCAGCTCCTTTTCGCGGTCGTCGAAAATTTTGAGAAAGAACATCCAGCCGAGCTGTTCCAGGCGCTGGGCGTCGCCATAGGTGCCGGCGTCCTTGCGCATGATGTCCTGGATGGTTTTAACGATATTGGAAACATTGGGCATGGATCAGGCCGCCTTGAGGTAAAGTTCGGTTTCGAGTTCGTGGATGGCGGCAAGGTAGTTCTTTTTGCCGCCGAAGAGATTGATGATCTCGATGGGCGTGCCAAAGGTGGTCAGGGGGTCAACTTTCAGGATATCGAGGGACTCCACGCTCCTGAGGCCGCTGTCGGCGTATTTCTGCAGCAGAGCCAGGAGCACGGCCCGCGCCTTCTCTCCATACTGGGCAAAGACATGGCGTTTCTGCACCTGCTCGGCCCGCTCGCGGCGGGTCAGCGGCGGCTGGTCGAAGGCGACATGGCAGACGAGGTCGAAGGGGTCATAGTCGCGACCAACCTGTTCGGCAAGTTCGTCGAGAAAAACCCCTTGCCCGGCAAGCTCTTCAATTATGGCCTGTTTACGTTCAGCACTGTTCCACGCATGGAGGAAGACTCTCAGTGAGGTATAGGCCTTACGGACGGTCTTGCGAGTATAGTCCTTGAGCGACTCGGTAATGAGCTTGCCGTTGGCGTCGAGGTACTGCACCCGCTCGGTGGCAATGGTGACTTCGACGTCGTCAACGTAGTACCTGCTGGGCTTAGCGGTTGTAGGCTCATTCGCAGACAAGGGGTCGGGCTCTTCGCCAAAGGCGGGCGATTCCTCGTAGACGGAATCGCCCTGCAGAACATCGCCTGGAGGCACAACGGAATCAGCTGCCCCCGGTTCGTAGATCTGCACCGGATCGCCATCGAACTCCGGGTCGGCAAAGAGCGCTGTGGCCCGTTTGCAGTCCATGATGGTGAAGAAGAACTTGTTGTAGTCTTCGTTGATGCGGGTACCACGGCCGATGATCTGCTTGAACTCGGTCATGGAGTTGATCCGCTTGTCGAGCACGATCAGCTGGCAGGTTTGGGCATCGACGCCGGTGGACATCAATTGTGACGTGGTGGCGATGACCGGAAAGGTGGACTCGGGATCGATGAAGTTGTCCATCTGTGCTTTTCCCTCGTCGTTATCGCCGGTGATGCGCATGACGTACCGGTTGTTGGCAGCGGCCAGGTCGGGGTTGGCATTGACCAAGGCCTGTCGCATCCGTTCGGCGTGGTCGATGTTGTCGCAGAAGACGATGGTCTTGGCAAAGCGGTCGGTGGCCTTAAGAAACTCGGTGATCCTGGCGGCGACGAGTTCGGTCCGTTTTTCGAGGATGAGGTTGCGATCAAAATCGAGATCGTTGTATTCCCGGTCTTCGATCTCCTGGCCGTACTTGTCGGTCTTCCCCTTCTCTGGCCGCCACCCGTCCAGGTCCTTGTCGATGCCGATGCGAATGACCTTGTACGGTGCAAGGAAGCCGTCGGAGATTCCCTGCCTGAGCGAGTAAGTGTAGAGCGGGTCGCCGAAGTATTCGATGTTGGAAACATCTTTGGTTTCCTTGGGGGTGGCGGTCATGCCGATCTGGGTGGCCGAAGAGAAGTATTCGAGGATCTTGCGCCAGGAGGCATCGTCCGCCGCACTGCCGCGATGACATTCGTCGATGACGATCAGATCGAAAAAGTCCGGGGAGAACTGTTTGTAGATATTCTGTTCTTCCTCGGTGCCGGTTACGGCTTGGTAGAGCGAGAGGTAGATCTCGAAGGCCTTGTCGGCGGTGCGGTTGGTGATCTTGGTCATTGCCTGACCGAACGGCTTGAAGTCGTTGGTCTTGGTCTGGTCGGCCAGGATGTTACGATCGACAAGAAAGAGGATGCGCTTTCTGGCTCCCGACTTCCAGAGCCGCCAGATGATCTGGAACGCGGTATAGGTCTTGCCCGTGCCGGTGGCCATGACCAGCAGGATACGGTTCTCGCCGCGGGCGATGGCATCGACGGTGCGGTTGATGGCGACGAGTTGGTAATAGCGTGGCGATTTCCCGGAGCCATCGTCGTAGTAGTCTTGGGTGGTTACGGTTTCCTGCTTGGCTGTGTACCCCTTGGCGGCGCTATAGCGTGCCCAGAGCTCAGCGGGTGAAGGAAACTGGTCGAGGGGGATTTCCTTTTCGACAACGCCGCCGCTGGCGGTGCGGTCATGTTCGAGAAAAGCATCGCCGTTGGAACTGTAAGCGAAGGGGACATCCAGAATCTCGGCGTATTCAAGCGCCTGTTGCATGCCAGCGCCCACGGTGTGGTTGTTGTCTTTTGCTTCGATAACAGCGATGGGGATGTTCGGCTTGTAGTACAGCAGGTAGTCAGCTTTCTTGGCCTCACCGCGCTGCACCGTCTTGCCGTGAACGATGACGCGGCCTTTGGTGAAGAAGATCTCCTCACGAAGCTGGGTCATTACATCCCATTTGCACCCGTTCTCGCCGATAATTGCCGGGGTGATGAACTTGGTGCGGATATCCGCTTCGGTGAGGGTTTTCTTGTTCATTGTCTACCCTTGAATGTCGATTACCATTTCGCAAATACAGGGCTAACAGACACCCTCAATCCCCCACGAATGGCCTGTGTTATACCGTAACGGATACAGTTCGTCAATCTAACGCCTTAATGTTTCAAGCGGTTTCGTGCCCAGCCATTCTTAAAAGCAAAAAAGCCCCGGCAGCGGACTGTCGGGGCTTGGCAATGATCAGATGGCACTGTTTCCGGTTAATCCTGTTCCTTGAGGATGTAGCCGACACCACGAACCGTATGGATCAGCTTCTTGTCCGCATCGCGGTCGATCTTCTTCCGCAGGTAGTTGACATACACATCGATGATGTTGGTAAAGCTGTCGAAGGTGTAGTCCCAGACATGATCGGCAATCATGGTTCGCGTCAGCACCTGGTTCGGATTCCGCATGAAGTACTCGAGGAGCGCATACTCCTTGGCGGTCAGATCGATCTCCTTGTCGCCGCGCCATACCTTGTGGGTAACCGGGTCGAGCTTCAGGTCGCCGAAACGGAGCTCGGCGCCCCGGTCCATCTCGCTTCGCCGGATAAGTGCTTTTACCCTGGCGAGCAGTTCGGCAAAGGCGAACGGCTTGGTAAGGTAATCGTCGGAGCCCGACTCCAGACCGGCTACGATATCTTCCACCGTATCCTTGGCAGTCAGCATCAGGACCGGGGTCGAGACGCGGCGATCCCGCAGCTCCTTGAGCAGCGAGAGGCCGTCCCGCTTCGGCAGCATCCAGTCCAGCACCAGAAGGTCATATGCCTTTTCCAATGCCAGCTTCAGCCCGTCCTCGCCATCCGCGGCCACATCGACTTCGAACTTCTCTTCTTCCAGTCCTCTTTTTATAAAGCTGGAAACCTTTTTTTCATCTTCAACCACGAGAATTCGCATTTGTTCCGACCTCCTCATGCACTGGTATTCACCCGCTCGAAGCGTAATGTGTGTACTGCTTATGTAGTCAGACCGAGTCCGGTCATTTTTTTCAGTATCTCGCTGGCTGCCTCTTCCACCGACTTGTGAGTGATGTCAATCACCAGCCACTGGGAGTTGCGGCGATAGAGCTGTTTGCAGCAGATCACCTCGTCCACGACCTCGTCATAGTTGGCGTACTTGCCCCGCGGATTCTGGTGTAGTTGAATCAGGCGGGCCGCCCTGAGTTCGGCCAACCGGCGTGCCTCGACCAAAAGGCCGACCACCCGGTTCTGGTCGATCTCGAACAGCTCCTTGGGCGGATCAATTCCCTTTACCAGCGGTACGTTCGCAACCCGGTATCCCTTATGGGCAAGGTACATGGAAAGCGGGGTCTTGGATGTCCGCGAGGCTCCCACCAGCACGATGTCTGCCCGGTAGAGATGCCTCAGCTCCTGACCGTCGTCCTGCTTGACCGTGAAATTTACCGCGTCCACCCGCCTATAGTATTCTGCGTTCATTTCATACAGGAGCCCGGGCTCCTGTTGCGGGGGCAGGTTGAAAAATTCCGACAGCTTGTACAGGAGCGGACTCAGCAGGTCAACGGCATCCAGTCCCCGCTCTTCGACCTTTTCCTGCAGAAACTGGGCAAGCTCTCCGTTTACCAGGGTATAGATGATGATGCCGGGATTGGCCACAATCACGTCGATGATATCGACGATTTCCGCTTCCTCCCTGATCCGGGTGAAACGGTTGACGTGGATCTCCACATCCTTGAACTGCGAGAGGACCGCTCTCACAACCCGATCAACGGTCTCTCCGGTAGCATCGGAGAGCAGGTAGAGTTCTTTAGCCAAATGTCACCGCATATCTGGTTTAGCTGCTCTTAATTAAGCACAATAACATACTATCATTAAAGAGCAACAAAATTTCAACTGCCGATTAAAAATTCTTGCCGGATCTCTTCCTGAAGTTCCGGCCTGGAGACTATCCGGGCCGCGGTCATGGCCATGGCCGTAGCCCCCTCCAGAACCGCCTGGCGTCCACCTTCCGTCACGGTGGCACGGGCGAACTCGGCCGTATGGATATGCAGCCCGACACCGATCGGCACATGGGGGTGGATGGTGGGGACCACCCGCGAAACATTGCCGATGTCCGACGAGCCTTTGTGTATATTTGGCGGCGCCGTGGAAATCTCAAGCCCGAGGTATGCCAGCTGCTCCGCATACACCCCGGAATAGGAGTCGAGGATCATGAGCGGTGCCAGCACCCCGGGCTCTGCCAGCACTTCAAGTCGGCAGCCGGTTGCGAGGGCCGCCCCCCTGGCACAGTCGGTCACCCGTTCCCGGACGGCCAGCAGCTCTTCCAGGTCATCGGCCCGGACGTAGAAGAAGCAGGCGGCCCGCTCGGGAATGATGTTGGGAGCTTTGCCCCCATCGGTGATGATGCCGTGCACCCGGACATCCTGCCTTAGTTGCTGGCGCAGAGCGTTGACGGCATTGAATGTC
Organism: Deltaproteobacteria bacterium; assembly: GCA_021849045.1. Classification (GTDB taxonomy): domain Bacteria; phylum Desulfobacterota; class Desulfuromonadia; order Geobacterales; family DSM-12255; genus Geomobilibacter. The sequence goes on from JAJZTK010000001.1 coordinate 36,678, forward strand.
TGGATCACGGCATCGAGGGCATTGATACCCTCTTCGGGATAGGCGGCCGCATGGGACGGCTTGCCGTGAAAATTATAGCGGATCTTGGCGAGCCCCAGCCAGTGCTTGAATACTCGCCGCCGGGAAGAGGGATGGACCATCATGGCAAAATCGATATCGCTGAAACAGCCCGCTTCGATCATGGCCACCTTGCCGACCCCCATCTCCTCGGCAGGTGTGCCAAGGACCACGATCCGGGCATCCGTGGTGGCCAGCGCGCGGCAAAGGGCACAGGCAGCGCCGATGGCAGCTGCGGCAATGATGTTGTGGCCGCAGGCGTGTCCCAGGTCGGGAAGGGCATCCATTTCCGCCAGTATGGCAATGGTCGGTTGTCCCTCGCCCCAGGCGGCCCGGAAAGCGGTCGGCATTCCCGCGACACCTTTCTCGACCCTGAAGCCATTCCGCTCCAGAACAGATGTCAGAAGCGCGGCGGCCCGGACCTCGTTCAGGCCGGTTTCCGGATGGCGGTACAGTTCCCCGGCAATGGACCAGAGCTCTTCCCGCTGTTCCTGTACCGCCGCAATGATGGCAGTGCGTATCTCTTCCAGACGGATCACCTTTGAAGTAATTTTAATGAAATTACTTGTCGGCCAAGCGGTTGTCAAGGGTTTTTATTGTCAATAGTGCGCCATTCTGATAGGTTAGCGCCGCAACTGCCCGTACGTAATGAAAGGAACCTCATGGCCTCCACCACCTGGCTGGAAATCGCCTGCCGCGTGCCCACCCCCCTTGTCGACCAGGTTGCCGACGAGCTCGTAGTCTTGACCGGTAGTGGTGTCTGCATCGACAACCAGACCCTCGATACCTTTTCCCTGGATACCGTGTCAGAACCGCCGATCGTGACCATCAAGGCATATCTGCCTGACGAGACCAGTGCCCGTGAGACGGTAGCAGCCATCCAGAAGCTTCTGGACGATCTCGTACCGGCCGACCGGCACGGGGCGCACTCCGTTGCGGTCGTTACTCCGGTCCACCAGGAAGACTGGGCCAACAGCTGGAAAGAGCATTTCAAGCCCACCAGGGTCGGAGAGCGGCTGATCGTTGCCCCCACCTGGGAGCCTTATGCCGCGGAACCGGGCGACCTCGTCATCCGCCTTGACCCGGGAATGGCTTTCGGCACCGGCACCCACGCCACTACCCGCCTCTGTCTCCAGGCACTGGAACAGATCCTGGCATCCTGCCCGGCAGCCAACACCCTTGACGTGGGGTGCGGCTCCGGCATCCTGGCCATTGCCGCGGCCCTGCTCGGCAGCGGCCCGGTTATTGCCATCGATATCGACCCGGTCGCCGCGGAGGTAACGACGGAGAATGCCCGGCTGAACGGTGTCGAGGAACGGATCGCCGCCTCCATCACCCCGCTGCAGTTGGTCTCCGGCCGCTTTGATATCGTCGTTGCCAATATCCTGGCCGAAGACCTGGCCCGCATGGCCGGAGAGCTCGTTGCCAAGGTGGCCGGCAACGGCTGGCTGGTCCTCTCCGGCATTCTGAACGAGAAGGAGTCCGTGGTCACCTCCGCCTTCGACCGGCTCTTCCCGGCGCCGGCAACGGTCACCAGGGACGGTGACTGGTGTTGCCTGGTGTACCGCGCCACCCCATGAGCAGACGACGCATCCTTGTCACCGCCCGGCTCGCTCCCGGCACCGTTGCCACGCTCACCGGCACCGAGCGCCATTATCTGGCAACGGTCCTGCGGCTGAAGCCTGGCACGGAACTCATCCTTGCCGATGGTGCGGGTCGGGAATTCATCGCCAGTATCAACCGGGTCGACAGCGACGGGGTGGAGATCGCCATCGGTGACGAACTGCCTGCCCTGCAGTCGGATGGACCGGCCATCACCATCTATCAGGGGATGCCCAAAGGGGAGAAACTGGAGCTGATCCTGCAGAAAGGGACCGAGCTGGGGGTCGGATCGATCGTCCCGTTTTACGCAGCCCGCTCTGTTCCGCGTCTGCGCGACGAGCGGATGGAGGGTCGACTGGTGCGCTGGGAGCGGATCGCCCGGGAAGCGGCCCGGCAATGCGGCCGTCCGGACACGCCACAGCTGGGGCTGGCCAGGAATCTGGCCGATGTGTTGCGCATGGGGGAACATTCTGTTAAGCTTCTCCTCTGGGAAGGGGAGAAGGCGGTGGGCCTTCGCCAGTTGCTGGCTGATGCGCCACGGCCCGACAGCGTGGCTGTCATCATCGGGCCAGAGGGCGGACTCACCGGTGAAGAAGTGACAGCTGCCCGGGAGGCGGGTTATTGTTCCGTCACCATGGGGAAGCGGATACTCCGGACCGAAACAGCCGGCCTGGCGATCCTGGCCATTCTTCAGCATGTATGGGGCGATTTGGGGTAGGATAACGCACCAACCCGTCGGTGCGAAAGGAGCAATGTCTATGAAGTGTCCCAAGTGCGGTTTCAACAGCTTCGAGTATCTGGACAGCTGCAAAAAGTGCGGCAACGATCTGGCTGCCTTCAAAATGTCTCTCGGCATCCAGCCGGTTGTCATGCCACCGGGAGTTTTCTCGGGACAAGAGGCCACTTCAGAGGGGGCGGAAGACTCCTTTATCCCTGAAACGTCAGCCATACCTGCTTCTGCTGCCGACGAGTTCGAGTTCGAAACGACATCGGTTGCCCCGGCTGAAGCACCGGCCATGGCGGCTGAAGATGCCGCCTTTGGCGAAATCTCCTTCGACGATACTGCCAGCGATGCCACGACCTCCGGGTGGAGCGGTAGTGACCAGGCAGACGGCTTCTCGGGTCAGGAATTCGAAGGATTCAGCACTGAGCCGGTGGGAGCTCCGAAAGACGACGCGCTGGCCGATATGTTCGGTAAGGATGGGGCAAAGGCGGCCGAGAAAAAAACAGACCCCGATGACTTCTTCAATTCACCGGAACTGGCCGATCTCTTCAAAGACGACACAGAAGACAAAAAGTAGGGGCGAAGCAAGGGCCTGATCTGCTTCGCCCTGTGTTCAGAATAGGGCGAAGCAGATGACGTTGCTCCTGACGTTCACCTACCCGGCAATCTGACAAACCTTCAGCAACTCCCCGCCGAACGCCGCCGCCTGCCAACCCTTGAGCCCTGCGCCGGCTGCCAGCTCTTCCAGGGAAGACGGCCCCAGGTCGGCAAGTCCCTCCAATGTTTTGTTGTTCACCAGCACACCTCCTGCCACGCCCAGTCCCTGTGCCGTTTGTTCGCGCCAGCACTTAAGGGCCTTGAGGCGCTGCTCCTGCGCCCGACTCCGCTCCGGGCGACGCTCTCTCGGATAGCGCGGTTGCCGTGCCGCCGGCACGTTAACTCCTTTGGCAATGACCGCTAACAGCTGTTTGCCGTAACGCTCGGCGAGTCGTGGCGACAGGCCGCTGATTCCGGCCAGCTCGGTAGCGGCAGCGGGCTTGCGTTCAGCCAGTTCCCGAATCGTCTCGGTTCCCAGTATCTTGAACGGCGGTACATCCCGCCGCTCGGCTTCCTGTTCGCGAAAGCGCAGCAGCTCCTCCAGCACAGCCATTGTTGGCGGGGTCATGCGGGCCGCCCCCTTGAAACGTAGGAACAGTGGCTCATCGCCCCGTTCGGTCATCCGCACTCCGGTCAGCAGCTCGCACTCTTCCAGCACCCATGCCAACCGTCCCTTGGCCGTCAGTTCCGCCTCCAGCTGCCGGCACAGCTCCGGCAACAGGGTGGTGTCCTTTGCCGCGTAATCGATCATCTCCGGTGGCAACGGGCGCCGGGTCCAGTCTGCCTGCTGATAGCGCTTGTCCAGTTCCACGCCGAACCGCTTGCGCAGCATTGCTGCGAGCCCCACCTCCGGCTCGCCGAGGAACTGGCAGGCAATCATGGTGTCGAACAGGTTGCTGACCGTCATCCCGAAGTCACGGTGCAGCATCCGTACGTCATAATCGGCTCCGTGGAACACCTTGCGGATGGCCGGGTCTGCCAGGAGTGGCGCCAGCGCCGAGAGGTCAAGGCCGGCCAGAGGGTCGATCACCAGTGTCTCGGTTGGGGTGGAGACCTGCAGCAGGCAAACCTTTTCCCGATAGTGGTGCATGGAGTCCGCTTCCAGGTCCCAGGCCAACAGCGGTTCGCCTGACATGCGCGCGGCAGCCTGCTCCAGGGCGGCGGTGGTGGTGATCATAGTAATTGGTGTCAAAATCGTTCCCTTCGGTATACGTTCAGGATGTGAGACGCTCGTCGCGTTCACGAGACGTCCAGCGGCTCACCCCTGGTCAAATGTTGTTACGATCCGGTAGAGGGTCGTCCGTTGCGCGGCCCGGAAGCCGGCACCATGGATGAGGTTCACCATCTCGTCTCCGCTCATCCGGAACCTGCAGCCGGCAGCTGCCACCACATTCTCTTCCAGCATGGTCCCCCCGAGGTCGTTGGCGCCGAAGAACAGCGCCACCTGGGCCATTTTTGCCCCCTGGGTCACCCAGCTGGCCTGGATGTTGGGTACATTGTCCAGTACGATACGGGACAGGGCCAGCACCTTCAGATACTCCACGCCGGTGGCGGTCTGCCCCCCCAGTTCCGTGTTGCCCGGCTGATAGGTCCAGGGGATGAAGGCGGTGAAGCTGCCGCCCTCCGCCTGGAGTTCCCGCACCCGGAAGATATGCTCCACGACCTCTCCAGGCGTCTCCGTGCTGCCGAACATCATGGTCGCCGTGGTGGGAAGTCCCTGGCGGGCCGCCTCCCGCATTACCGCGGCCCATCCTTCCCAGCCGATCTTCTTGGGGGAGATCTCAGCCCTTACCCGGTCCACCAGGATCTCTGCTCCGCCCCCCGGCACGGAATCCAGCCCGGCTGCCTTGAGGCGGCTCACGGTTTCCGGCAGGGAGAGCTTCGACACCCGGGCGATCTGGGTGATCTCGGCCGGCGACAGGGAATGGTTCTGCACGGCCGGAAAACGGGCCTTGATTTCCCGGAACAGCCGTTCGAACCAATCTATCCCCAGCCCGGGGTGGAGCCCCCCCTGCATCAGAAGCTGGGTCCCCCCCTGGTCCACCAGTTCCCGGATCTTGGCGAAGATCTCTTCCTCGGCCAGCAGATAGGCGTCCGTGGCCCCTTCGTCCCGATAGAAGGCGCAGAATCGGCACTTGGATTCGCAGATGTTGGTGTAGTTGACGTTCCGGTCCTTCACAAAGGTGACCAGGTTGTCCGGGTGGAGTCTTTTTCTGATGCGGTCCGCGAGCTTCCCCACGACCAGCAGGTCGGCATCGGTCAGGAGCCGGAGGGCATCGGACCTGGTGATGGCAGCACCCTGTTCAACGTTGCGGATGATGGTTGCGACAGCACTCATGATCGTCACCGTTCCACCAGGGCCAGCCGGACGCCGAGCAGGGCAAAGATGCCGGCGGCGAGCCAGCCGAACTGCTGACCGGCCCGTGGCCGCTTTGAGATCCAGCCGCCGACACTGCCGGAGAAAAAGCCGATCAGGGAGAAGATGACCAGGGCCTGGGCCATGAAGAGGAGCCCGAGCAGCATCATCTGCAGCGGGATGCTGCCGGCGTCACGGTTCGCGAACTGGGGGAGAAAGGCAAGAAAGAAGAGCGCCACCTTGGGGTTAAGGACATTCATGACAAAGCCGCGCCGAAAGAGCGCCGCCCCCGAAGGCCCATCGACCGCACCGCTGGCCGGCAGTGCCAGCAGCCCCCCTTCGCGCACTGCCTGCCAGGCCAGATAGAGCAGGTAGGCCGCGCCCGCGTACTTCACGAGCTGAAAGGCGAGGGCCGAGGAATAGAAGAGCGCCGAGATCCCGGCCGCGGCGGCCAGGGTATGGACCGTGACGCCGCTGCACATCCCCCAGGCGGTGACGATGGCGGCCCGCCGGCCCCGGCTGAGTCCCTGGGTCACGACAAAGATGTTGTCCGGCCCCGGCGCCACGGTCAGGGCCATGGAGGCGCCGAGGAAGAGAAGGATAGTGGTTATGGTCATTACGAAATCCTTAACGCTCAGGTTGCTCAAAAATAGTCAGATCGTCGCATCCGCAGAAAGCTTCGAGGGAGGCGTAGCAGCGCTACGCCGCACTGAGGAGCTTGCGAGGACGGCGGCGAGATGGCTGTTTTTCAGCAACCTGTTAGTACACCCGCAGTTCGTTGTAGAGCGTGTCCCGTTCTACCGGCACCCGCCCGGCTTTGCGGATCATGGCGATGATGCCGTCCCGGCTCATGGCCGTGGGAGAGTCTGCGCCGGCGTCGTGACCGATCTTCTCCTCCACCACGGTGCCGTCCAGATCGTTGACCCCGAAGGCCAGTGACACCTGGGCGATCTTCTCCCCCAGCATCACCCAGTAGGCCTTGATGTTGGCGAAGTTGTCCAGGTAGAGCCGGGCCACGGCCAGGGTCTTCAGGTCGTCCACCCCGCCGCTGGCCGGGTTTTTCAGGTGCCCCAGCGGGTTGTTCTCGGACTGGAAGGCCAGCGGGATGAAAACCTGAAACCCGCCGGTCTCGTCCTGCAGCTCCCGCAGCCGACGCATGTGATCCACCCGGTCGGCATGGCTTTCCACATGGCCGTAGAGCATGGTGGCGTTGGACTTCAGGCCGGCCCGGTGGGCCTCGGCCATGACCGCCAGCCATCGTTCGCCGCTGATCTTCTCGGGACAGAGCTGGTCCCGCACCTCCTTCGCCAGGATCTCAGCCCCGCCGCCGGTGAGCGAGCCGAGACCGGCCGATTTCAGCGTTGTCAGGGTATCCGGCACGGAGAGCCTGGCCAGACCAGCCAGGAAGTCGATCTCCACCGCCGTGAACGCCTTGATATGGAGGAGCGGCGAGACCTCACGCACCGTGCGGAGCATGTCGAGGTAAAAGTCGAACGGAAGGTCTGGATGCAGTCCGCCAACGATATGGATCTCGGTCGCCCCTTGGGCCAGCGCCTCTTCGGCCCGGCGCCGGATCTCGTCCAGGTCGTAGCAGTAGGCCCCCGGCTCGTCGGCGGTTTTTGAAAACGCGCAGAACTTGCAGCGGTTCACGCAGATGTTGGTGTGGTTGATGTGCCGGTTGACGTTGAAAAAGACCCGCCGACCGTTCTTCCGCTCGTTGACCAGGGCTGCCAGTTCTCCCACTGCCAGCAGGTCGGCGGAGTCGAACAGGAAGAGGGCCTCATCGTCGGTGAGACGGATGTTGTTATGTACTTTTTCTGTAATCTGTTCAATGGTCATAGACGATCTCTTGTCGCAATCTCTGTTGTTAACTTTTGTTCAAACCTGCAAAAGCTTGTCGACTTGCGCAGCTTCCGCAAATCCGTAGCGGATGACTTCATCACTTTAATCGCATGGGTTCGATCCTCATAACGCCATCCCCGCGCTGTCTTGAAGTGATTCATCATCACTGCCTTGGGATTTGGCTCGCGATCGGGCTTACTGGTACGCTTGACCGTGTATGGATGAGCAGCAGTGGAAAGGTACGCCGCGATCTTTGATTCGTCCGCCAGCAACCAGCTTTCCAGTTCCTGTTCGACACAAACCAGAAAGACCGATCTGTCTGCGACACCTGCTTTTGCTACAGCATCCAAAAGGGCGAGGCGTTCGGCTCTGCGGCAAGGTTTGTGTTTCCTGTCGGGCCAGGCGGGGCGCAGATCCCAGACTATCAGCACCCGTTCGCAACCATCAGCAAACAGCGCAGCCGCAACCCTCCCTGCATCACGCAGCAGGTTCTCCTTGTTGTCGAGGGTACGTGATACCGGCATAATATCTGCCCTGATCTGTGTAGCGAGATACTCGCAGACCAGCACGTCCGCCCCCTTCAAACCACATTCGAAGATAAAACCGACCTTGCTCATGCGCCCCCCGCGGCAAGACTGCCCATGGTATAGAGCTTTCCGGGAGCGAAGTCGATAGCCCAGCGTTGCAGGTTTTCGTTGTCAGCAGGTCGCAGAAACAGAGGCTGTCCTTTGGCGTTGCGCTCCACCAAAACCAGATGCTCAAGGGTGAGCAGATCAAGCAGGTAGGGAGAGTGGGTGGTCAAAATCACCTGTGTCGTGCCATCCAGCACGGCGTTGCGGATTTCCTCAACAAGCAGGTGGATGCTGCGTGGGTCCAGGCCGTTTTCAATTTCTTCCACCACAATCAGCGATGGCGGATTGGGGTGACGAAGCAATGCAAGCAGCGCCAGCATGCGTAGCGTCCCGGTGGAGAGCATCCACCCCGGCACCTTGAAATCAGCCTCTGCCAATTGCAGCCAGGCTTTACGCTCGATCTCGGATGAAGTCAGTGAGGGCTGAATATCTTTGGCGTACGGCAGCACATAACCCATTGTTTCCACAATACCGTCAAAGGCGTTTTGATCCTGGCGCCGCAGGTCGAGCAGAAAGTCGGCGATGTTTGAACCATCCCGGGCCAGTCGCACCCCGCCCCCGGTGCGCTGCTGCGGCACCGGCAGCCCCATCCGCTCAGGACTCAAGGTCAGAAACTGCCAGTCGAGAACATGATGAGCCTCTTCCGCGAAGTCAGGCATTGGAGCCGAAAGGATCGAACGGCCTTGCCCATAAGTCTGCATAGCTCCTATCTTGTTGCGCTCCAGCCAGCTCCCGTCAGGATTGGAAATACGTTCCTGTGCAATAAACATGCGGTTGGCTGCCGGGTCGTTGTTCGCCTCAAGTTCGATACGACGCACCTTTCGCGGACTCATACCGATAGCCAGTTCAAAGCTGATCGGATTTACCAACTCACCCCGACGCTCTTTGGCCTCCTGGCCTTTGTGACGCGCATGCTCGATCCCCAGCCAGCGCTGCATGGCAATGTCAAGCCCGTCGTGGACGATACTCTGATAGGTTTCCAGTGCCTCGATCAGACTTGACTTGCCCGCGCCGTTGTTGCCGATAAAAGCGGTCAGAGACCCGAGCTTGACCACCTTGCTGTCGACAATGGCCTTGAAATTGCGGATGCGCACACTTTGCAGTCGTTTGGGCTGGCTCATTCAAACCCCTCCCCAACCCTCCCCTTGTCAAGGGAGGGAGTTTTTCGTTCCCCCCTGACAAGGGGGGCTAGGGGGGGTAGATTTTCAAGCCGACGGCTCAAATCATCATACACTCCCTGGATATTCCGCAACACTTCGTCGTTAGTGTATCTGACCACAGTCAACCCTAATGCTTCGAGTACCTTTGTTCGTTCCGCATCGTATTCAATGGCTTCGGCGTGGCTGTCGCCATCAATCTCAATAACCAAATGGAGTTCAGAACAGTAGAAGTCTGCGATATAGTTGTCAATCGGCTTTTGACGCAGGAATTTGTAATCTGCGAACTGCCGCATGCGCAAGACTTCGTTCCAGATTTTGCTTTCAGCCTTGGTGGGATTCTTGCGGTTTTCGCGGGCGCGCTCAGTTAACTTTTTATTGTATGGGAGGAAAGCAGAATCAACGGCAAACCCCTCCCCCGCAGGTGCTAAAAGCAAACCCCTCCCCCGCCTCCCCTTGTCAGGGGAGGAGCTTTCAAGCCCCCCCCCTGATAAGGGGGGGCCAGGGGGGGGTAGGTTTTGCTTTTGACTCACTTTATCAATCCTCTCTCCACATCGCGATAGGCATTCTGCGCGGCGATCTTCACCGGGTCGGCCACCAGGGGGAAGGTGGTCAGAATGTAGGCAAATTCTTCTTCCGTCAAGCCGTAAAGATGGGCGATGAGGCCATCCAATTCGGCCCGCAGGCGTCCGCGCTCGACCTCGTTGGTCACTCCCTGTTTATGGCTGCCGATGCCGGCCTCTTTGGCCAGGTCGTCAAATTCAGGCGTAGTGCAGATCAGCCGGGCGGCCCGCTCGACTATGGGGCGGAAGGCAGGGTCTTTTTCAGTGAGTCGCGGGACGGGGAGTTGGTAGACATAAAACATGTTGCAGTGCGCATTGACTTTTTGGCGAAGCATGAAATCACAAGGAAAGCTGTTCAGCAAGGCAGTTACAGCGATTAATTCCTTACGTGGCAATGAGTGTGACAGATACAGAGTATTTCCTGCGAACACGTTCTTTGGCAGAACAGCGGCTATCATGGTCCTTTCATCAGTATTTCGAGCAATGTCTCGGAACGCAAGACGATAGGTTTGATAGTCAAGTTCCTGGCCCGAATCTTCGGTACGCTTTAATATCGCCTTTCTGCCGTCATTTTCATCTATCCAATAACGCGGCTCAGCAAAAACATGGGCAAACTGGTGGATCATCTTCCCTTCATAAAGCATCAGCCTGCCGGGTTTTAATTCGGTTTTAAATACCTTGCTGTCGTTCGTCATATGGAACTCATTGCACAGAACAAGATTCCAGGAATTAGGGACATTTTCACCCAATAATGGAAACCTGAGGAATTTCTCCGCGATATGAGCATCAGTGCCCGTTTTGAATTCCATAAGCGACAAAGAGTCCGGTGAAAGTTTTCGTATTAACTCAACAGTTAGCTGTAACGCCCCTTCTTTCGGAAACCTGTCCAGCTCCGCCACATCATGCCTCATAAACGCTGTCGGGAAGGTTTCAGTTCTGCCACCTTTCACAAATGTCAGCACCACGAACTTGAAGCTGCGATGCACCCCCTCAAAAATCTCTTTGTTGTTTTCAAAGCAGAACAGCCCGGTTAATTCCGTTTCGGTGAACAACATTTCCCGCAACTGTTTGGTTCCCAAGTCGCTGTAGATGCCGCCGGGGATAACGATGCCGCATTCCCCGCCACTTCGCAGCAGGTTGAAACACTGCTCGGTGAAGAGTTTGTAAAGGTTGATATCGGAACCAGCTTTCTTGCCATTTACCACCGAAATCTGGTTCTTGTACTGGCTGGAACCCCGGAAATACTGGCTGACATATGGAAAACTATTCTGGTATTCAATCCAGGCAGCGCGGATGTCGGCATCCTTCATCAACTTGGATTGTTCTTTCTCGAATTCCTTGATGGTCATCTTGTTCTTGGTGACCAGATCGGAATGATCTAGGAAAAACTCTTTGGCATTGGGCTTGAAAATCTCCCATGGCGGGTTGGTGATGATGGCGTCAAAACCGCCGCGCTTGTTGAGAATCTCGTCAAATTCGTAGCCCCAGTGAAACGGATGCAGCGCCTCTAGGTCTTTCAAGGTCAGGGGACGCTTCTTCGGCTTTCCTTCCTTGTTTTTCGCGGTATCCCAGGTAGCCTCTTCGAATTTTATCCCCAGACGACTGAACTCTTCCAACAGGATTTTGTTAAGAGTGCCGACTGCTTCCTTCTTCTTCTGCTCGATGGTGTCCCGCATGGAACGAAGGTCTTCAGCGTATCCGGCGGTGTGACGGAACGTGTCGATCAGGCGGTTCTTCTCGGCCAATATCTCCCGATAACTCTTGCGGAACAGGTCGCCCTGGGCGTCGCGCTCATAGTCGGCATCCGCCACGTGCAACAGGCCGATCAACGAGTTGCCTGCCAGGATGTTGAAGTCGATATTCGGCAGCGGCTCCAATTCATCGACATGTTGTGCCGCCGCTACCAGCGCCAGGAAGAGCCGCAGCTTGGCGATCTCCGTGGCCTCTTCCATGATGTCCACGCCGAACAGGTTGTCGGTGATGATCCGTTTCTTGATGAAGTAGCCGATGGATTTGTGCTCTGCCTTCTCCTTGCGTAACCAGTCGGTTAGGTTTCGGTCAGCCAGAAAATCAATCTTGCCGATGATGGCCGAGTAGATGTTGATGAGGGTCTTCATGGCCGCAACCAGAAACGCACCCGAGCCGCAGGCCGGATCGAGCAGGCTTAAGGCAGGCAGGACTTCGTGCAACAGAAAACGACAGAGCGGAGCATCGAGATTGAGCAGCAGCTCGGCAATCGAATCAAACCGGCGGGCCGCCAGCACGCCGGGGATGCCTGGAGTGTTGACCTTATCGAGGATCAGCTTGTAGATGGTCTGTTCGCAGAGGTACTCGGTAATCTCCGGCCGCGTGTAATACGCGCCGAACGCCTTCTGGTTGATGTATTTCTCAAAGATGTAACCCAGCACATCGGGGTTGATCTCGTCGTCCTTGCCGGCCGGGGTGTCGTTCAGGTTCCAGGAATAGCGCTGGAACAGATCGAAGAGGTTTTCAAAGGCGATGTCCGGTATGCGGATGTCGGGATTTGTGTGTTCAATGGCATGGGGCAGGAAAAGCCCGCCGTTCAGGTATTTGATGGCGCCGAGAAGTTTCTTTGCCTCTGGGCTGCGCTCCTGTTCCGGCTTGGCAAATCCTTCAAAGAAGAGGGCTTTCAGAAAGACGGAAAAGAAAACCCCTCCCGGCCTCCCCTTGTCAGGGGAGGAGCTGTCTATAGTCCCCCCCTGACAAGGGGGGCTAGGGGGGGTGTTTTTGCAAAACTCCAGTTTCTCATGCAGGTAGTTCTGGTTACCGCCATCCAGAAAGCCCTTTTTCTGGAGGAAGTAGATGAACATCAGCCGGTTGAGAAGGACTGAAGCGTACCAACGGCGCATGCGATCATCTTCAATGCCTTCGATCAGATTGAGGAAATCAAGCCGTTGCCGGTCAAATTCACCAAAGAATTTCTTGGTGACCCGTTCAATGTCCAGAGCCTTCTTCAGGCGGGTTGCAACCTCGGTTACCGGCAGGCTGCCTGTTTCATCCAGTTCCGAGATGTCCACCACCATGGCGCCCAGCTTGCTGAGAAACAGGTCGCCCGGCTGCCCCTGCACATAAAGGTGCTCGCGGGGAAAGGTCTTGGTCCCCTCGCGTTTTACCCAGTACCAGAGGCTTTGGGTGCGCTCTTTGTCGAGAAAGATGAGCAGGTTTTCGTGATGGTGGCGGGATATTTCCTTGTGCATGGCGGCACGGGCCTTGGCGTCGGGCATTCGGCCGTAATGGGATGAAATTTCCAGGACAACCACTCCTGAAAGCTGGGCAATCTGTTGCCGCCCGTAGCTGACCCCCTCGTGCGAAAAGGTAGCAGTTTGTCTGCTGGTCGGCTGGGACCAGCCCAGTTCTTCGATGAAGAGCGACTGAAAATCGAATTGCTGCAACAGGTCGCGGGTTCTTTCGATGTTGAGAACTGCCACCTAGTTCCCCTCCCTTTGGACAAGCCCCATCGAACAGATAATGCGCGGTTCGAAGCTTTGCTCTTCTTCGTGGACGAGACAAAGCCGGTCTTCTTCCCTCAATGCCATAACAAGCTCGGCTAGTGACTGATCGGAAATGCCGCTGCGTAACTGCCGGTTCAGCGTGTCGGTCGATGTTTGACGAAGCGGATAACGGTAGATTTCGTCAATCGATTTGTAAAGAGCCGGGGAGTCGAATAGCGTCCCCTTGACCTCTGCGGCATACCGTTTCAAGCGCTCGTAGGTCCGAAAACGGGCTCCGGATGGTCGGCCGAGTTGTCCACCGACCGTTTTCTCTTCAGCAACAATCTGCTCGACACCTTTGTGGACCAGCTCGTGATGCTTTTCCTGGCGCGGCAGCGCCGGTGTGTCGGGTGAGCATTCCGCTGCCCTTAAGATAGCATACTGTGATTCGGTGACGCTGTTGCCCTGTGTATCTATCCATGCCAGTGAATCGTTACCTTCGGCGGTACGGAGGTAGACAAGGACACCGGAATCGCTCCCCCCTTGATAAAGGGGGGCTGGTGGGGATTTGGTTGTAGAGGCAAATCCCCCTAAGTCCCCCTTTATCAAGGGGGACTTCAATTCTTTGGTCGAATACACTACCGCCGGCAACTCCGGCACTACCTTCTGCAAGCCGGGATCAACCTTGATGGCATTCTTCCAGATCTGCCATGCATACGAAGCCAGATCGACTTCAGTATCGGCATCGCCATCGAGTATGCCGGATTTCTCATGGTAGAGATCGATAACAGCCTGACCTTCGCCATCTCCCTCGAAAAAGGCTTCATCGGTCCCGACCACTTCGGCGTTTTCCTGAAGCCGTTGACGCACCCGCGCCCGCAATCTGATGATGCGCTCAACCCCTTCAGCAGGGAGGAAGGAATAGCAGAGGATCTTTTCCGCTTGCTGGCCTATACGATCCACACGACCGGCACGCTGGATGAGTCGAATTATCGCCCAAGGGAGATCATAGTTGACGATGACGGAACAATCCTGCAGGTTCTGACCTTCGCTGAGGACATCCGTAGCAATCAGGACTCGTAATTCTTCGCTACGTGCTATTTTGTCGCGCTTGTTATTGCTCACCGGGCTGAAACGCCAGGAAAGAGCAGTAGGATCGGCTGAGGCCCCTGTTGCGCCTGCCTGCTGAGTTATCCCTTGAGCTTTCAGCTGCGCCTCAAGATACCGGACTGTGTCGGCAAACTGGGTAAAGATAAGGACCTTTTCAGATGGATGTCTTTGTGTGAGGAGCTCCAGCAGCGCATTCAGCTTGGCATCTCTGGCTGCATCCCAATTGCCGCATTTTTGCAGGGCCTGTAACAATGCCTTCGCATCGTTAGCCAAGTCTTTGCCCAAAGTTTTTACAAACAATGAAGGGCGAAGCCATTTGAACCGTTTTTTGTAGTGAACAGTATACTCGGCATAAATCTCTGCTGCGCGTTGGCGGAATTCTTCCTCGGAACGTGGTCCGGAAGGCGTCTCGATAGTGCATTGCTCACCGGTTTCTTCTTCAAAAAGATCGGCTGTCACACATGCATCATCGGCATCCTCATCGTATGTAGCACTGTCCAGAGAACCGGCATCGAGGGTGCCGACGGGAATTGGTTGCCCCTGTTCGATGGCATGAAGGAAGACATAATTCCTTAATATATGCCGCTCCAGCGACAGAATGAATGCCTGGCCACTACTTTCAAGCCGTTTGAAGAGGTTGGTGCGACAGAATCCCATCAGCCGTTTACCCGCAAGGGACAGGTCGTGCAACAGTTTCGCCTCATGGGGGGTGGGTGCCTCATGGGGCGTTGCGGCAACATAGTTACCCAGGCCGTAACGCGGAAGAGTGAGCACGTTGATTGTATCCACAACATCCGATGCATAGAGCTGTGCATACTGGTCTGAGGCATCTTTGTCGTTGATTGCAAAAGCAACGGTACAGGGCTTTCGCGATGGGAAGTAGGAGCGGCTGCCATCCTCAAACGTAAGAAACCTGCGCCCGGTATCCGGGTCAGTATCGGAATAGTTGTCCTGAATGAAGCTCCGCGTCCGGCGCACCATGTAAAGGCGCATCAACTCACGCCAGTCGTCGGTGAACTCGCTTTTTTCAAAAGCCGCCAGTGACCGGACTGGGCACTGATGCCGCCGGACGAATTCATCCTGTCCCAACTCACGGATCAGCCGCTCCGGGCGGATACCAAGATCCTTGTCTTCAGGCACGAAGAGACGGAGTTGATTGGAGAGATCAAGATACGTCTTGTTGTAGGGAGTTGCGGAGAGCAGGATGCATTTGCTCTCGTTTTCCTGGATGTATTCCTGAATTGCCCGATAGCGCTTCCCTTCACGGTTGCGCAGGTTGTGGCTTTCATCAATCAGAACCAGCCGGTAACGGCGCAACTCCGGGAGATCCCTGGTTGCCTGACTGATGGAGAGGATTTTGGCCCGCAGGCGATACTGGTCGCGATAGTCCTCCCACATCGGCACAAGGTTCTTGGGACAGATGATCAGTGTTTCAAGCCCGTGATCGTCCTCAAAAATGCGTACCAGCGCCGTCGCCATGAGGGTCTTGCCCAGGCCGACGACATCACCGATCAGGACACCACCACGTTTATTTAGATGGTGAGCTGCAATCTTAACCGCTGCTGCCTGGAACTCGAAGAGCCTCTTACCGAAATCACGGGGGATACGGAACTGAAGCAGACCTTCACGTGCTTCATGGGCCAGGTGATAGGCCATCTTCAAATAGATATGGTAGGGCGGGATGACCTCTTCTCTGGCCCAGCTATCCTCGATAATCTGGACCAGTTCATCCGAAATATCCAGACACCAGCGATCTTTCCAGCGATCTTCAAACCACTTTGCCAACTTCAGCGTAGCGTCGTGATCGAGGACATCGATGTTCAATTCTCCCTGCCCTGAAAGACCGGGAAAAGTAAGGTTGCTGCTGCCGAGATAGCCGATGATCGGGTTTATGGGATCGGGACGGAACAACAGGTAGAGCTTTGCATGCAGAGAGTGGCGCAAGAATAATTTGACGACCACCTTACCGGCTTTTATCTGCGATGCCAGACGGCGCAGACCGGCCTCATCCTCGTTTGTCGGCACGCCTTTGGTCAACTGGTCCCGAAAATCTTCAGCCAGCTTTTTTTTGAGACGGAGAGCAGTTTGATTGTCGATTCCCGTGTCCTGCTTCACCAGGGCAAAGAGGTCACGCAGTTCATCCTGAGGCGGGCGCTGCATGCCGACGAGCAGGCGACAACAGTTACCCGCGCCGCCGCCCCACTTTTCAATATAGGAATCGAGTTGCTTCCAACCTCTCAGATTGAAATAACCGACACAAAAATCTGCATGATCAGAGACATTTAGTGTCTCCTGCAATGTCGGAAGAAGCCTGTTTTCTATATTGTCGAATATGCGCGGCACTTGCTTAGGCTCCCCACCTATTGAACAGCCGGTGCTCCACTCCGAGCGCGTCAAGCACCTTTCCGACCATGAAATCGGCCAGATCGTCCAGGGTCTCCGGCTGGCCGTAGAAGCCGGGCATGGCCGGCACGATCCTGACCCCGAGGCGGGCGAGCTTCAGCATGTTTTCCAGATGGATGGCGGACAGGGGGGTCTCCCGCGGGACCAGCACCAACGGGCGTCCCTCCTTGAGCATGCAGTCGGCAGTCCGCTCCAGGAGGGTTCCGGAGAGGCCGGCAGCTATCCGGGCCAGGCTCCCCATGGAGCAAGGGGCAACGACCATGGCATCGGCGGCGCTGGAACCGCTGGCGACCGGGGCAAAGAAGTTGTCCTCGGCATAGTAAGAGATGACGGGCTCGAAGTCGGTTTCATCCCTGCCCACTGAGATCGCAGCGGCAAAATGATCCCATGCCTTCTCCGTCACCTCTTCCGGCGTACCTTCCCAGTCGAGACCGCACTCCTCCCGCAGCACCGTGAAGCCGCAGCGGCTGATCAATAGAGTTACCCGGATGCCGGAGCGAAGCAGTTCATCGGTGAGCCTGAGGCCGTAGACCGCACCGGAGGCGCCGGTGATGGCGAGGACGATGTGCCGTGCCGTCATGCTACCCCCTTCCCGGTCAGAACATCAAGCAGCGTGGCAACGAAGATGATGATGCTGATGTAGCCGTTCGTGGTGAAGAACGCCATATCCAGCCTTGCCAGGTCACCGCTCCGGAGCAGCCAGTGCTCGTAGCAGAGCAGCAGCGTGGCTGCCACGATCCCGGCCAGGAAGAAGCCCCCCACCGGCAGCAGACTGCAGAGTGTTGCCAGCAGCGCCACCATGACCAGCGAAAAGAGGCGGGCCGTCCAGAGGGAACCGTTCACCCCGAGCCGCACCGGGATCGAGTGCAGCCCCCGTGCCCGGTCAAACTCCAGATCCTGCAGGGCGTAGAGGATGTCGAACCCTGCCACCCAGAAGAGCACCGCCAGCCCGAGCAGGACGGCCGGGAGATCGACAGTCCCGCGGATGGCGATCCAGGCGCCGACCGGCGCCGCGCCCAGACAGAGCCCCAGCACCACGTGGGCAAGGGCGGTGAACCGCTTGCAGTAGGAGTAGAGGACCAGAAAGAAGAGCGCAACCGGTGCGAGCTTGAGGCAGAGCGGATTCAGACGGGAAGCGGCGTACAGCATGAGTAGGATTGCGAGGACGATGAACAGTATGACCGTCCCTTTGCCCAGGAGCCCCGCCGGAATGGCCCGGCCCTTAGTGCGCGGATTCTCGCCGTCGATCTCCGCGTCGATCACCCGGTTGAGCCCCATGGCCGCGGTGCGCGCCCCTACCATGGCCATGACGATCCAGAATATCTGCTGCCACGTCGGGAGTCCCTGCGCTGCTAAGAGCGCACCGGTCAAGGCAAAGGGGAGTGCGAAGATGGTGTGGGAGAACTTGATCATCTCCAGGAAGACCGCAATGCGGGATACTATGGTCATAGCTGTACCTTCGTGACAGTTCATCGGCGCTTCTTCTGGGAAATCGTTATTTTTAACATTTCAAGGCCATGGCAGCAATCCTTTTCCGCCCGGACAACACGGTCGGGTGGCACGCAAGCGCCTGTTCCTCGTAGGAGGAGTGGAGCTTGACCACACATCTGCTGGTAGCGGTGCATACCCTACCCTATTTCCGCCGCTTTTCGCAACCCTTGCGGGCAGTTCAAAGCGTTTATTGTGCTTGAATTCATGGGGCAATCTGCCATAATAAACCGCTTTGCCACAGAACCCCAGCAGCAGGAGCACCAGACACCATGCCGGTTTATCAAGGACAGCACCCCCAACAGCCGCACAACCGCCGACAGCCGCGGAGCGGCTTTCGCACCATCACCATCCTCGTCATTGTCGCCATCCTCATCGCCCTGATGGCCGGCTTCGGCTATACGGCCTACATCTTCGCCACCCTCCCGAAAGTCGACCGGTTGGCCGACTACCGCCCGCCCATCGTTTCCCAGGTCTTCGGTGACGACGGCAGCCTGGTGGGCGAGTTCTACCTTGAGCGACGCAAGGTGGTGGAGGTGGACAAGATTCCCCGCCGCCTGATCCAGGCCTTTGTCTCCGCCGAGGATGCCAACTTTTACAAGCACAGTGGGATCGACTACCTGGGAATTGCTCGGGCAGCGTTCAAAAACGTCATCTCCCTCCGCAAGAAGGAGGGAGCCTCCACCATCACCCAGCAGGTGGCCAAGTCCATGCTCCTGACGCCGGAGAAGAAGTTCTCCCGCAAGATCAAGGAAGCGATCCTCGCCACCCGGATGGAGAAGAAGCTTTCCAAGGACGAAATCCTCTACATCTACCTGAACCAGATCTACCTGGGAGGCGGGGCCTACGGCGTTCAGCTGGCTGCGGAAACCTATTTCGGCAAGAACGTAGAGCAGTTGACCCTGGCCGAGATGGCCATGCTGGCAGGCCTGCCCAAGGCGCCCAACAGTTACTCCCCCATTAAACACATGGACCGGGCCAAAGAGCGGCAGGCCTATGTTCTGGAGCGGATGGTGAAGGAAGGGTACATCACCCAGGCCGAGGCAGACTATGCCAAAAACAGTCCCATCGTGATCCAGTCGATGAAGAAGGTGAACAACGACCAGTCCGCCTACTTCCTGGAGCAGATCAGGATCCAACTGGTGGAGCATTATGGTGAGGAACGGCTTTACAAGGACGGCCTGCGTATCTACACCACCATGAACGCCGAGATGCAGAAGGGAGCCTACGACGCGGTGGTGAACGGCCTCAAGGCCCTGGACAAGCGCCAGGGGTTCCGCGGCCCGCTCCGCTACCTGAACGAAGGTGAGGTGGAACCGTTCTGCAGGAAGGTCGAGGACGGCATAGACACCGTTGCCCTGAAGCAGGGGGTCATCTTTCAGGGGGTAGTTACAGCGGTTAATCCGGCAAACGGGGACGTGACCGTCCGCGTCGGTGACCGGATCGGCTCGCTCACCCGCAGGCAGATGGCCTGGGCCGGAAAGGTTGAACTTATCGGCACCTACGGCAAGCCGGACGGTAAAGGGAAGGCGCTGCCGCTGGGGAGCGTCATCAACGTGTCGGTGGTTACGTCGGACGTCAACAAGACCGGCGCCCTCTTCGCCCTGGATCAGGAACCAGAGGCCCAGGCGGCTCTGGTGGCCATCGATCCCCGCACCGGCGGGGTCAGGGCGCTGGTCGGCGGGTACGACTTCAAAAAGAGTCAGTTCAACCGGGCCGTTCAGGCCCGCCGCAACCCCGGCTCCGCCTTCAAGCCGATCATCTACGGGGCAGCCCTGGAAAAAGGGATGACCGCTGCCGCCATCATCGACGATGCCCCGGTGGAGTACGAAAGCGGTAGGGAGAAGGCCTGGAAGCCCAAGAATTACGACAATATCTACCGCGGCAGCGTCACCATGCGGGAGGCGTTGACCAACTCCATCAACGTGGTGAGCGTCAAGATCCTGGAACAGATCGGGGTAGCATCGGCCATAGAGTTTGCCAAGAAGCTGGGGATCACCTCCCCCCTGGAAGCCAACCTGACCCTGGCGCTCGGCTCCTCCAGCCTCACCCCCCTGGAACTGACCAACGCCTATGCCGTCTATGCCTCGGGCGGCTATCGCCTCACCCCGTACTTCGTCACCAAGGTGACCGACCGGGACGGGAGAGTGCTTGAGGAGATCCCCACCCCGGCAATCCCTGTCTTCACCCAGCCCAGCTCGGCCATGGGGGAGGAAGGGCCGGTCACCCTGAACCAGCCGAGCCAGCCGGCACCCGTTGCCTCCCCCCTCGCGCCGGTGCCGGCCACGTCGCCGGAGGTGGCCTATATCATGACCAATCTGATGGAAAGCGTCGTCACCAGCGGTACGGGTCAGCGCGCCCGGGCACTGGGACGGCCGGTAGCCGGCAAGACCGGCACCACCAACGACATGAAGGATGCCTGGTTCGTCGGGTACATTCCCCAGTTGGTGGCCGGCGTCTGGGTCGGCTACGACCAGGAACGGTCACTGGGCGCCAGCGGCTCAGGCGGCCATGCTGCCGCCCCTATCTGGACAGAGTTCATGCAGCGGGCCGTGGCCGGACTCCCCCTCATGGACTTTCCCCCTCCTCGGAACATCACCTTAGCCAGGATTAATCCTCGTACAGGCAAGCTGACTCGGGAAGGAAGCGAGGGGAGCGTCATGGAATGCTTTGTATCGGGGACTGAGCCGACGTCATATGACGGAGAGTAGGACTGACGCGGCTTCGCAGCTGAAAAAAATATTTTTTCTTAAAATAATTCCTTGCAATGCCGAAAATTATGTCTATAGTTTGAAAAACTTTCACAAATCAGGGAGGTATCGTATGACTAAAGCAGAACTCATCGATTCGGTCGCCAAATCCGCCAGCCTTACCAAAGCCGCTGCAGAGAAGGCCGTAAACGGCTTCATCTCCGCTGTGAGCGACGCACTGAAAAAAGGTGACCGGGTCACCCTCGTTGGCTTCGGCAGCTTCGAAGTCTCCACCCGCAAGGCCCGCACCGGCCGCAACCCGCAGACCGGCAAAGAGATCAAGATTGCTGCTGCCAAGGTGCCCAAGTTCCGTCCGGGCAAGGCCCTCAAGGACTCGGTTACCTCCAAGAAGAAGTAAGCCCTGCGCTGCGATATTCTGCCGGCAGTCACGGATATCTGTTCATTCATATGAAAAACCCCCGCCACAAGCGGGGGTTTTTTTCATCCAGCGAGCCGTGAGGAGCGGGGGGCTCGTGGAGCGATTGTGCCTGAGCAACAGCCGCTGTAGGCGAAATGGAGCGTAAGCCGGCCTGATTGTCTGAGCCCGGCAGGGCGAGTTTCAGGCCGGAAGCGCAATGAGCCGTACAGCGGCGATGCGAACGGCACGTTGAGCGCAATGAGCCCCCCGCTCCTCACTGACTCATCTGCCGTACTTGTATGCCGCCGCGCAGGTCCCCTCGGACGATACCATGCAGGCCCCCATCGGCGTCTCCGGACTGCAGACCCCGGCAAAGAGCGGACAGTCGAATGGCGAGATCTTTCCTTTAAGGATATCGCCGCAACGGCAGCCGGCGTGCTCCCGCAGCGGTTCCACCGGAACAGGGATAGCCCGTGCCGCGTCAAAGGAGGCGTAATCGTCCCGGATGGCCAGGCCGCTCCCCGGAATAATCCCAAGCCCGCGCCATTCGGCATCTGATGGCACGAATACCCGGTCGAGCAGTTCGCGCGCCCGCCGGTTCCCCTCCCAGGTCACCACCCGGCGGTACTGGATCTCCACCCGGCTCTCAAGGGCCAGACACTGACGGACCAGCATCTCCACCCCCTGCATGACATCCGCCGGCTCGAAACCGGTCACCACACAGGGAATCCGCTGCGCCTCGGCAAGGTGCCGGTAGGCATGAGCACCGATAATGGCACTCACATGGGCCGGGCAGAGATACCCGTCGATGCTGAGCTCGGGGTCGGCGGAAAGCAGCTGCATCGGGATGGGGATGGTCTTGTGGGACGCCAGAACGAAATAGTTGGCAACTCCCCTGGCCAGGGCAGCAAGGATGCTGCCGGCAATGGCCGGTGCCGTGGTCTCGAAACCGACTCCCAGGAAGATCACCCGTTTTCCCGGATGCGCAGCGGCCATGGCCACGGCATCGAGGGGGGAATACACGATCCTGACGTCCGCGCCCCGTGCCCGCTCCTCCATGAGCGAGGAACTGGAGCCGGGTACCCTGATCATGTCGCCGAAGGTGGCAACGATGGTGTCGGGCTGACGGCAGTAGGCCTCGGCCCGGTCCAGATAGCCGTTGGGGGTGACGCAGACCGGGCAGCCGGGGCCGGAAATGAGCCGCACCGATGGTGGCAGAAGGCTGCGGAGCCCGTATTGGTAGATAGCCATGGTGTGGGTGCCGCAGACCTCCATGAAGGTGAGGGTCCGGCTGCTCCCAGCCACCAGCCGTTGTATCTCCCCTGCCAGACCCAGCACCAGTTCCCTGCTTCGAAATGCATCTTGATAATTCATGACATACCTTTGGAGAGACTGGCAATACCCTTACCAGTCACGAGTAACGAGTCACCGGTAACCGTTTTACCGCATATCCTCTTCCGAAAAGACTTCCCGCATCATGGCCAGCGTCTGCTGCGCCTCGTCCTCGTCCAGTCTGGCAATGGCGAAGCCGGCGTGCACGATGACAAAATCTCCCACCCGCACCTCGTCGGCCATGAGCATGAGGCTCGCTTGGCGTCTGACGCCGTCGATCTCAGCAACTGCATCGCTCCCGTCGATGCTGACTACCTGCATCGGTACCCCTACGCACATAGATGACTCCTTCCCGCTATGACTGCCTGTCCCAGGGCCAGCCCCCCGTCGTTGGGGGGAACCAGCCGGTGGGTGAAAACCGTGAATCCGTCCTGTTCCAGTGCTGTTGCCACCCATTCGGTGAGGAGACGATTCTGGAAAACCCCGCCCGAGAGAGCGATCCTAGCGCAGCCATGCTCCTTGCGGATCGCCCGGCAGATGGCCGCCACGCCGAGCGCCAGGGAATGGTGAAAGGTTGCGGCAATGTCCGTTCGTGGCACCTCGGCCAGCAGTTCAGCCACAATGGCGGAGATCAGTGGCCGCAGATCCAACTGGAGTCCCGCAGTGCCCGGTATGATGGCAAAGGGGTAGGGCGGCCGCACAGTTCCCTGCTCGGCGGCCCCTTCCAGTTCGATGGCTGCCTGGCCTTCGTAGCTGACAAGGCTAGCCAGCCCCACAAGCGCGGCAACAGCATCGAACAGGCGGCCGCAGCTGCTGGTGAGCGGTGAATTCACCTGCCGCTCCAGCATCTGCAGGAACAGCTTCCGCTCCTGGTTGCCCAGGTGCCGGAAACAGCCCAGGGGGAGATCGAAAAGCCGTGTCCCATATCCTTCCCAGAGCCAGGCAATGGCCATCCGGAAAGGCTCTCTGGCAGCAGCGTCCCCGCCCGGCATTGCTACCGGCCTGAAATGCCCGACCCTCCTGAACGATCGATAGTCTCCCAAGAGGAATTCCCCGCCCCAGGCGGTGCCGTCCAGTCCGTATCCCATGCCATCGAAGATCACCCCCAGCACCTCACCTTCCAGTCGGTGCTCGGCCATACAGGATGCCAGGTGGGCGTGATGATGCTGAACCACCACCTTGGGCAGGTCGGCGATCCCGGCAGCATGGAGGGTGGAGTGGTAGTCGGGATGGAGATCGTGGGCTACTACTGCCGGCTCGATTGCCAGCAGCCGTTGCAGGTGGGTGATGATTTCCGCCTGGGCCGCGAAGGTGGTCGCGTTCTTCAGATCCCCCGCGTGCTGGGTCAGGAAGGCACGGTCATTGCGGGTCAGGCAGGCGGCGCTCTTCAACTCCCCACCCACGGCAAGCACGGAGCGCTGGGCCGACGGCAGCTGCACCCCGCGCGGGACATAGCCCCGCGAGCGCCGCAGGAATAGCGGGGCGCCGCGGAAGACCCGGATGACCGCATCGTCCTCCCGGGTATGGATGGCCCGGTCATGGGTCAAAAACCCGTCAACGATCCCCCCCAGCGTCGCCAGAGCCTCTTCGTCCCGGTATTGAATCGGCTCGTCGGAAACGTTACCGCTGGTCATAACCAGGGCAGCAAAGGTGTCCTTGAGCAACAAGTGGTGAAGCGGCGTTGCCGGCAGCATCACCCCGTAATAACCATTGGCCGGCGCCACCAGCGGGGCAATGGGATCTTTCCCAGCCCCGGCCCCCGAGCACCAAGCCCGCTTCTTCAACAACACTATCGGTCGCTCAGGGCCGGTCAAAAGCCGTTTCTCCAGTGCGGTCGGCTCCGCAAACCCGTTGATTCGTTCCAGATCAGCGGCCATGACCGCAAAGGGCTTTTCGTCCCGCAGCTTGCGCCGGCGGAGTTCGGCCACGGCAGCGGCATTGCCGGCATCCACGGCCAGGTGGTAACCGCCGGTCCCCTTTATCGCCAGTATCTGCCCCTCCCGAAGGAGGCCGACTGCTTGTGAGAGCGGATCGCCGGCAATCTCCCTGCCTTGCCGGTCCAATAGCCGCAGACGCGGGCCGCAGGCCGGACAGGCGTTGGGCTGGGCGTGGAACCTGCGGTCGGCTGGGTTCTCATATTCCCGCTGGCATGCCGTGCACATGACAAACGGAGCCATGGTGGTGGAGGGGCGGTCATACGGGACGGCGGTGATGATGGAGTAGCGTGGGCCGCAGTTGGTGCAGTTGATGAACGGGTAACGGTAACGCCGGTCGGTCGGGTCGAAGAGCTCCCGCAGGCAGTCGGAACAGACGTCGGCATCCGGGGCAACTTGAGCAGCCGCCAAACCCGCGCCGCTTTCGACGATGGCGAACTGCCGCTCCCCGCAAGGGGAGAGCTCCCTGGAGTGCTGGGCGGTTATGACCGCCAGGGGAGGGGCCTCCCGTTCCAGCACGGCACAAAAATCCCGAAGTGATTCCTGCGGTCCCTCGACTTCGATCAGGACCCCTTGAGGTGTATTCCTCACCCAGCCGGCCAACTGCCGGGTTGTGGCAAGACGGTACACATAGGGGCGAAAACCAACCCCTTGGACGATCCCTTCGATCTCGATGCGCAGTCGCTTGATCATCTGTAACCCGGGTAAAGGGAGAGATATGAGAACGAAATCAGCGGTTCGTTACCGCTCCCGTTACCTTTTCTATTACTTCAACCCGTCTCTCCCCGAGCCATCCGTACCACGCGTCCATGCCGGCGCCGGTCCGGCTGGAGAGCTGGAAGATCCTGATGCCGGGGCTCACCCGCCGGGCGAACTCACAGCAGCGCTCCACATCGAAATCCAGGTGGGGGAGCAGATCGACCTTGTTGAGCAGCATCACGTCGGCGGCATGAAACATCTGGGGATATTTGAGCGGCTTGTCCTCCCCTTCGGTGACCGAAAGGACCACCACCTTGTGGTGTTCGCCCAGATCGAAAGCGGCCGGACAGACCAGGTTCCCCACGTTCTCGATGAACAGCATCTCCAGTGCGTCCAACGGCAGATCTTCGACCGCATGGGCCACCATATGGGCATCCAGGTGACAGCCGGCGCCGGTGTTGATCTGCTTCACCGGCACGCCGGTGGCCGCGATGCGGCGGGCGTCGTTGTCGGTCTGTTGATCCCCTTCGATAACCGCGCACCGGCTCGTGCCCGACAGATCGGTCAGGGTCCGCTCCAGGAGGGTGGTTTTGCCGGAGCCGGGCGAACTGACCAGGTTCAGCACGAACAGCCCCTTTTCGCGGAAAAGGTGCCGGTTGCCGGCTGCCAGCCGGTTGTTCCGGGCCAGGATATCGGTCTCGACGGCGATTGTTTCCCTGCCTTGGGTAGCTGGCTCACCATGGTGATGATCCCTTTTGTCGTGCCCATCACCATGATGGTGGTGCCCATGATCGTGATCGTGTGACGTACAGCCGCAGGTGGTACACATGGCTAGTCAACCTCCAGTTCTTTAACCCGTAGTTCTTCGCCGCCCAGCAGGGAAAGACCGTAGCTGCCGCAGGCCGGGCACGGGTCGTAGTAAGCATGTACCGGAACCTCGGCCTGGCAGTCCGTGCAGAGTGCCCGGCCCGGTATCCGGTCGATGGTGAGCAGCGCCCCTTCCAGCAAGGTATCCCTGGTGCAGGCCTGAAAGCAAAATTCAACCGCATCCGGCACCACACCGGAAAGCTCGCCGATCTCCAGCGTGACCGAGCGGACCCGCCGGCCGGCAGCATGCTCACTGCAGATCTCCACGATACTCTGGGTGATGGACATCTCGTGCATGGCGTCCCTTTCCGATGGGAGAAATACTAGCATAAAATGAGCCGTATATATGAAGTTTTCGCCGCGTATCCCGCTTGTCTGCCTGCCGGGGGTGGTGTATACTTTCGCCGCCATGCGCCATTGTCTGCGGCGCAGCCCCAAGGACTGATCCAATGAAACTGACCGCCAAACTGGTGATCATCATGCTCACGCTGCTGATCATCGCCGTTTTCATCCTCTTCACCCTGAACCAGCTCAGCCAGAACGACCTGGTCCAGGAGATCCAGGAAAGCTCCACCGAGGTCTCCAAGGCGATCCAGATGAGTGTGGAGGACCTGACCTCCGCGGACGACACCCAGACCTCCCGCCTGACCGAATACATGAAGCAGGCGCGGACCAAAGGGATCAACGAGATCAACATCATCAACAACGAAGGGGAGATCATCGATTCCTCCGACCCGGCCAAGGTCGGGAAAAAACGTGACGTGCACAAGATGGAGAAGGGGCTGAAAGCCACTCCCGGGCGCCGGTCGACCACCACCACCGGCAGTTCCCTTAAACCGTATAACCTTACCGTGCCGATCATTGTCGGCGACGAACAGCTGGGCTTCATCCAGATCAACCTGCTCCTGGACAACATCCGCGACATCCAGCACGCCAACTTTCTGCGTCGCCTGCTTGGCACCATCATGGTATTCCTCTTTGGGATCACCCTGAGCCTTTTCCTGGCCAGGCGCTACACCAACCCGATCCACCGTCTGGTGGACGGGGTCAAAAAGGTGGCGGCCGGCGACCTGACCGTCATCTTCCCGGTGCAGGGGACCGACGAAATCGGGGAGTTGGCCCGCAGCTGCAACGAGATGGTCGAGCAGCTCAGGGAGAGGCAAACCCTGGAGCAGCGGCTGAACGAGGCCGAACACCTCTCCAAGGTGGGGCAGCTGGCGTCGGGCATTGCCCACGAGATCAGGAATCCCCTCAACTACATCAGCCTGGCCATCGATCATCTGAAGGAGGAGTTCCGTACCGACTGCCCGGAGCGGAGCCGGGAACTGGCGGCCATTGCCGATAACATCAAGGAAGAGGTCCGCAAGGCCAACTACATGGTGCTCAACTTCATGAACTACGGCCGGCCCCTTAAGCTACGCCGGATGGTCGTCCCGTACCGGGATATCGTGACCAAGGCCCTGGTGCTCCTGGAGGGAAAGCTGGCCGAGCAGAAGATCCGGGTCGTTTTGCAGATACCGGCCGATTTGCCGCCATTGTGTGTAGACCCTGAACTGATGCGTAACTGCATCACCAACTTCATCACCAACGCGGGCCAGGCAATGCCGGAGGGGGGGACTATCACCCTCGGCGCCACCTATGCCCCTGACGAACGGCTGATCCGGCTTTTCTTCAGCGATCAGGGGGTTGGCATCCCCCCGGAAGACCTGGACAAAATCTTCCAGCCCTATTTCACGAGCAAGGAAGCCGGTATCGGCCTGGGGCTCGCCATTACCGAGCGGATCATCCGGGAGCACGGCGGGGAAATCGGTATCGTCAGCGACGTAGGGGCCGGGACCACCTTTACGGTGACCCTGCCGGCGGAGAATTGTGGGTAGAGGTACCAACGAAGGAGACGTGATGTCCGGCAGTATTCTGATCGTAGACGACGAAAAGGGGCAGCGGGAGATCCTGCAGACCATCCTGAAGAAGGAGGGATACCGGATCGTTGAGACCCCGAGCGCCAAGGAGGCGCTGGCAAAACTGGCCGGGGAGGAGTTCGACCTGATCCTCACCGACCTGAAGATGCCGGGCATGTCCGGCCTGGAGCTTCTGGAGGCGGTTCTGGCCGACGACCCGCAGCAGTCGGTGGTGATCATGACCGCCCACGGCACCATCGATTCGGCTGTCGAGGCGATGCGCAAGGGGGCCTTCGATTACCTGGAAAAGCCGCTGGAGCGCGACAACCTCCTGCTCACCCTGCAGCGGGCCTTTGAACACATCGCCCTGCTCCGGGAGAACCGGGCGCTCCACCGCAAGCTGGCAGAAACGGCCCAAGTCCCCAACATCATCGGCGATCATCCCAAGATCCGGGAGGTCTTCCGGATCATCACCAAGATCGCCCCCACCGGCTCGACCGTCCTGATCAACGGCGAATCCGGGACCGGCAAGGAACTGGTGGCCCGGGCGATTCACGACCTGAGCCCGCGCAAGGACAAGCCGTTCTTTGCCATCAACTGCGCCGCAATCCCGGACTCCCTCATCGAAAGCGAACTGTTCGGCCACGAAAAGGGCTCGTTTACCGGCGCCAACACCCGAGAGATCGGGATCTTCGAGGCTGCCAGCAGCGGGACGGTCTTCCTGGACGAGATCGGCGAAATGAACGTGGCCCTTCAGGCCAAGCTGCTCAGGGCGATCCAGGAAAAGGAGATCCGCCGGGTCGGCGGCAAGATCAACATCCCGGTGGACGTCAGGATTGTTGCCGCCACCAACAAAGACCTGGAAACGGAAATCCGCAAGGGGACGTTCCGGGAAGACCTGTTCTACCGGCTCAACGTCATCCGTCTCAATCTTCCCCCCCTGCGGGAGCGGGGGAGCGACCTCGCCACCCTGGCCGATTACTTTGTCCGCAAGTACGCAATTGCCACCGGCATGCCGGTTCAGGGGATCTCCAAGGCGGCCCTCAAGATTCTTCTCAACTACAGCTGGCCCGGCAACGTTCGTCAGCTGGAATCGGTCATCGAGCGCGGGGTCCTGATGGCCGAAGGGGTACTGATTCAGCCCGAGGACCTGCCGGCGGAGGTGCACCACGAGTTCGAGCGGCACGACGTGCTCCCCTTCGATTTCCCGCCGTCCGGGATCTCCTTTGAGGAGTTGGAGAAGGAATTGATCATCAAGGCGATGGATCGGGCCGAATGGGTCATTGCCAAGGCGGCGCCGCTCCTGCGGATGAGCTACAAGACCCTGCAGTACCGTCTGGAAAAATTCGGCATCGAAAAACCGTAAAACCGCCCGGGACTCGGGGCGAATGTTCTATCTACCCCCGCCAGAGCACTTAATCTTGAACCTTGACAGGAGCCCATATGGATTTCAGCAAAATCGTGCACCGCTTCACCGTCGTCCCCTCTCTGCCGAAGGAGCTTGAGGCACTGCATCGCATCGCCTACAACCTTTCCTGGTCCTGGGAGCCGGAGGCGATCAAGCTGTTCCAGCGGATCGACGGCGAGCTCTGGAAAGAGACCCGTCATAATCCGGTGGCCATGCTCGGCCAGCTACAGCAGGCAACCCTGGACCTGCTCATTACCGACGAAGGGTTCATGTCCCACTTGGCCATGGTGGACGAAAAGATCCAGGAATATTTCGCCAGCCGGACCTGGTACGAGAAGACCGGCAACGACGGCGAGATGCGGATTGCATATTTCTCCATGGAATTCGGCATCCACGAATCTCTTCCCGTCTACTCGGGCGGTCTGGGCGTCCTGTCCGGCGACCACCTGAAGTCCGCCAGCGACCTGGGTATCCCGCTGGTGGGGATCGGGCTCCTCTATCGGGAGGGGTACTTCCGCCAGTACCTGAACATCGAGGGGTGGCAGCAGGAAATCTATCCTGAAAACGATTTCTATAATCTTCCTCTTCACCTGGAGCGCGACGACGAGGGTACTCCGCTTCGTTTCGAGGTGGATTTGATCGGCCGTCGCGTTCTGGGGCAAATCTGGCGGGTGCAGGTGGGCCGGGTTCCCCTCTACATGCTGGACACCAACCTTGAGGAGAACGCCCCCGAAGACCGGGAGATCACCACCCGTCTCTACGGCGGCGACCAGGACATGCGCATCCGCCAGGAAATCCTCCTCGGCATTGGCGGCATCCGCGCGCTGCGCCTTCTCGGCATCAAGCCGAACGTCTGTCACATGAACGAGGGGCATGCCGCCTTCCTGGCCCTGGAACGTATCCGCCTGCTGATGGAAGAGCGCCGGATCTCCTTTGGCGAAGCACGGGAGGTGGTGCGGGCCGGCAACATCTTCACCACCCATACCCCGGTGGAGGCGGGCATCGATCACTTCCCCACCGACTTGATCGACAAGTATCTCGGCCGTTATTACCGGGCGCTGGGGCTTTCCCGGGATGAGTTCCTGGGGCTGGGCCGACATAACCCGCGCGCCCACCACGAACCGTTCTGCATGGCGGTCCTGGCCCTCAAGCTGGCCTGCCACGCCAACGGCGTCAGCCAACTCCACGGCGAGATTTCCCGCAAGATGTGGCGCGACCTCTGGCCCGAGTTGCCGCACGAGCAGATCCCGCTCACCTCCATCACCAATGGGGTCCATGCCAAGAGCTGGATTTCCCATGAAATGGCCGGGCTTTTGATCCGCTACCTGGGGACGCGCTGGATGGACGACGCCACCGACTCGGCCCTCTGGCGGCGCATCTCCCGCATTCCCGACACCGAGCTGTGGCGTATCCACCGTCATGGACGGGAGCACTTGGTGGACTATGCCCGCAAGCGCCTCAAGGAGCAGCTCTGCAAGCTGGGAGCGAGTGCCAAGGAGATCGCCACCGCCGACGAGGTGCTCGACCCCGACACCCTGACCATCGGCTTTGCCCGTCGCTTCGCCACCTACAAACGGGGCACGCTGCTCCTCCGGGACGTTGAGCGGCTCTCCCGCATCCTCAACAACACGGAGCGGCCGGTCCAGATCATCTTTGCCGGCAAGGCGCATCCGGCCGACCATCAGGGGAAGGAGCTGATTCGGGAGATCGTCCAGTTCTCGCACCTGGAGCGGTTCCGTCACCGGATCGTCTTCCTGGAGGACTATGACATCGCCGTGGCCCGTCATTTGGTACAGGGGGTGGATGTCTGGCTCAATACGCCGCGTCGCCCCATGGAAGCAAGCGGCACCAGCGGCATGAAGGTGGCTTTTAACGGCGGTCTGAACCTGAGTGTTCTGGACGGCTGGTGGTGTGAGGGGTACAAGGGGAACAACGGCTGGGCCATCGGCAACGGCGAGGTCTACGACGACATCGAATATCAGAACGAGGTGGAGAGCCGGGCTATTTACGACCTCCTGGTAAAGGAGATTATACCGCTATTCTACGACCGGGGCGCGGACGGCATTCCCCGGGGATGGATCGGCGCCATGAAGTCATCGTTGCAGTCGCTCTGCCCGGTCTTCAGCACCGACCGGATGGTGCAGGAATACTCGAACCTCTTCTATGCTCCATCGTTCAGGCAATGGCAGCTGCTGACCCAGAACGATATGGCTTTGGCCCGTGACCTGGCAGCCTGGAAGGAGCGGCTCCATCGCCACTGGCACCAGGTCCGCATCCAGGACGTGCAGGCCAGCAAGCTGGACGATGTCGGGGTCGGCGCGTTGATTCCGGTCAGTGCCATCGTTGCCACCGGCGATATTCCGGCACACGACCTGGCCGTCGACGTCTACTATGGGGTGCTCGACTCCCGCGGTTCCATCGTGGGAGGGGAAACCGCCTCCCTGGCCCAGATCGAAGAGGTAAGCCCGGGGGTCCACCGGTTCAGCGGCAGCATCGAGTGCCGTCTCTGCGGCAGGCAGGGTTTCATGGTGCGGGTGCTGCCCCGGCACGATGATCTGGGACCGATCTACGAAGCCGGCATGCTGCTCTGGGGATAGCAGCGGTTCGTGGTTCGATGTTCGAGGTTGACAACTTTGCGCGTTGAACGTAGAAGGTAGTGCTTGTCATGTATCGATACCTGTTCCTCATCATTATTACCTTGACTCTCACCGCCTGCACCACCATGGTCAGGCGGGAGTACCTCCCCTATCCGCTCACCAACGAGGATGTTGGCGAGGAGGCCAAGGTCATCACCATCCCGCTGCCGGTGATTGCCTCCAGTCCCAACGAGGGGATCACCGCCGGCGCTCTGACCGCCTTTCTGGTCCACAACAAGCGGGACGAGATCACCACCCTGCTTGCCCCGCAGGTGAACCAGAACCCGAACTTCGGCACCACCTTCACCCTGTACGGCTCCCTCTATCCCGCTCCTGACCGGAGCATGGAGTTCAACCTCTCCCGATCCACCAGGGTAAATGAGGATTACGAATTCCGGATCAGGGACAATACCTTTCTGGACCGCAAGCTGGAACTGAATGCCTTTGCCTTCTCCTTCACCGACGGCTCGGCGCGGTTCTTCGGCTTCCAGCCGAGAACCCGCAGGACGAGGGAAACCAACTACGCCGATGAGGAGACCGGCTTCAATCTGTCCGCCGGCTACCAGATCGGCAGTCACTTTCAGCTGGTCTTCGGCGAGCGGTACAAGAAGGTCGACATAGGCCGGGGGGCCATAACATCCGTGCCGTACATCCGCAACGTCTTCCCCAGAAGCGTTCCCGGTGTCGACGGTTTTTCCGCCCATGCCCAAAAGCTTTCCCTCATCTACAGCACCCTGGATTCTCCTACCCTTCCCACCTATGGCGGCTACATGCGGCTGGGGGTGGAGAGCAGCAGCCGCGACCTTGGCAGCAGTGCCGACTACCGCCACTATGATGTGGAGATGAAGGGGTTCGTGCCGGCCGACAAGGAGCGGTGTTACATCAGCGCCTTCCGCCTGGCCTATAACCAGACCTTGGGCGGCGGTGTACCGTTCCTGGAACGGAGCATCCTGGGGGGGGAAAACACGCTGCGGGGCTATGGTCGCAACCGGTTCATCGACAGCAGCTACCTGTTGCTCAACCTGGAGGAGCGGATCAGGGTCTTTCGTTGGGAGATCTTCGGAGTCAACGCCGACTGGGAGGTAGCCCCCTTCATCGATCTGGGAGCGGTCATGAAGTCTCTGGATCAAGCAAAAACGAGCAGCTTCGAATTCAACCCGGGACTTGGGGTGCGGGCGGTGGTGCGACCCAACATCCTGGGGCGGGTGGATGTAGGGTTTGGCAAGGACGGTCCATCGGTCTTCGTCGGGCTCGGGTATCCGTTCTGACTGATTTGATTGGCAGGGTTTGCTATTTCCCGCCCCGCCTCACCTCCCTGTTGTACAACGAGTGCTCCCGAAGATACTTCTCCAACTCATATCTATTGAGCAATCCATGAGTTACAAAATATCTTCCCAGAGGGGCCTGCATGGTTTTCTGGTGGGTCAGGATGAACTTTACCTGCTTGTCAGTCAAGAGCCCCAGCTTGATCGCCCTTTCTCCGAACGTTCCGGGGATATCGGTGGCTGAGCGGATGACGGATATGTAGTAGGGATCGAGCCAGCCCCAGGCAGAGGCCAGTTCTCCGAATGGCGGTCGCATGTCGCGTTGCCACATGATCGCCCTGACCACTGCCTGGTAGGACACCGCCGAACGGTAGTAGAGGTACAGCCCGATTTGCAGGGGAATGGTCGGCAGGGGGCCGCTGTAATAATGTTCGTTCGGGTTGCGCGCTGCCTTGTTGAAGTGGGTACGTGCCCGGAATCCCCTGCCGCCGGCCGGCCCGGGGTGGTGATGGTGCGAGACCACGTGGGAGCCGGACTGTGACGGGAACTGCAGGATGTAAACCTTGTCGCGTTTCCGGATGAAGCCGGAGAGCATCTCGTAGGCGGCGGTTACCCTGCGGAATGTGTCGGTGTGACGGGTGCTGTCGTAGGCGCCGATGCGCGAATCCGGATGGTATTCCTTGGCAAGGGCGCGAAAGGCGCTTTTCAGGTTCTGCTGATGGAGTTGTTCGAGAAACACCTGCTGGATGGGTGCTTCCGGGAACAGGACCCTGCAGGCATCGAACAGCTGAGATGGTGAATAGGTGCCGATACTGTCCATGTCCCCCTACCGGCTTGAAGATGGGTGACAGAATGCCTCAATTATCCTTGAACTGCAACTGGTAAAGACGGTAGTAAAGCCCCTGCCGGGCGATCAACTCCTCATGGCGCCCCTCTTCCACCTTTTCCCCCCGGTGGATGACCGCGATCCGGTCGGCGTCGCGGATGGTCGAGAGCCGATGCGCCACGACCAGCGTAGTCCGGCCGGCCATCAACCCTTTCAGTCCTTCCTGGATCAGCCGTTCGCTGGTCGTGTCCACGCTGGCGGTCGCCTCGTCCAGGACCAGGATCTCCGGGTCGAAGGCCACGGCCCGGGCAAAGGAGATCAACTGCCGCTCCCCGGCCGAGAAGTTGTTTCCCCGCTCCCGGACTGCTTCACCATAGCCGCTTCCGAGTCGGTCGATGAACCGGTCGGCACCGACCAGGGCGGCTGCCTCGCGGACCCTCGGCCGGACCGTGTCGTCGCCAAGGCAGATGTTGTCGGCAATGGTGCCGGTAAAGAGGTAGGGCTCCTGGAGCACCACGCCGATCCGCCGGCGCAGCTCCCAAAGAGGTATCCGGCGCAGGTCGACGCCGTCCAGGCTTATGCTTCCCCTGCTCACGTCGTAGAGGCGCGACAGTAGCCGGGTCACCGTGGTCTTGCCGCCGCCGGTCTCCCCCACCAGTGCCACGGTCTCGCCTCTTCGCAGGGTGAGGTCGACCCCCTTCAGGACATACTCTTCTTCCTTATAAGCGAACCAGACTCCGTTGAATTCGATGACCGATGCCGGTCGCGCCGGGATCGTCATCGTCGCCGGCGGAGCCTCCGGCAGGAGCTCGCTGGTGTCCAGCAGGTTGAAGAGCCGCTCCAGGGCCGCCATGGCCCCCTGCATGACCGAATATTTGGCTGACAGGTCCC
The DNA here is from genome assembly GCA_021849045.1 of Deltaproteobacteria bacterium. Classification (GTDB taxonomy): domain Bacteria; phylum Desulfobacterota; class Desulfuromonadia; order Geobacterales; family DSM-12255; genus Geomobilibacter. Next base: position 71,525 of record JAJZTK010000001.1, read on the forward strand.
GGATCGGGGCAAAAAACTTTTCAATGTACTGGATGAAGGCTACCAGGGCGCCAAAGGTGAGGGCACCCCTGACGATCTCCCCCCCGCCGTACCAGACCAGGAGGCCGACCGCAATGGAGGAGAGGGCTTCCACAGCCGCATAGAGTGCGGCGTCCCAGGTGATGACCGGCAGGTTGGCATCCCGGTATTCGGCATTGAGCCGGCGGAACTCGTTCTGTTCGGCCGCCTGCCGGTTGAAGAGCTGCACCACGGCCATGCCGCCGATGCTCTCGGCCAGGAAGGTGTTGAGGTTTGACAGCCGTGCCCGTACCTGGCGAAAGGCGGTACGCATCCGGCGGCGGAAGGCAAAGGCCACCCAGATGAGGAACGGCAGGACCGTGAAGGTGACCAGGGAGAGGCGCAGGTTCATCCAGACCATCACCCCGACAATCCCGGCCAGCAGCATGACATCCCCGACCACGGTAATGATGCCTGCGGCAAACATCTCCCCCAGCACCTCCACGTCGCTGGTGAGGCGGGTCACCAGGCTGCCGGTGGGAGTCCGGTCGAAGAAGGAGGTGGAGAGGCGCTGTACATGACTGAACAGTTCCAGGCGGATGTCCTGCATTACCCGCTGCCCCAAATACTGGAGGAGCCAGACCTGCAGAAACGAGACGAGCGAATCGGCCAGGATCAGCAGCAGGAACCAGGCTGCCATGGCCGGCAGGCCGGCCAGGTTGCCGGTGACGATGTGGTTGTCAATGGCGAGTTTGATCAGCCAGGGCTGTGCCAGTTTGGCGGCGGTCGTCAGCGGGAGGAGGCAGAGGGTCCCGATAACCTGCCAGCGGTAAGGGCGCAGGTAGCGGGCGAACCGGAACATGAGTGCCCGGTCGTACGCCTTGCCGACTATTTCGTCTTCGTAGATACCTCCAAAGTGCACTTAGTAGCCCTCTATTTCCTGCCGCAGCTGCTGCTCCCGGTGGATCGCCGCATAGCGGCCGTCCAGGGCCAGTAGTCGCTCGTGATTCCCCTGCTCAACAATCTTTCCCTCCTCCAGCACCACAATCCGGTCGCACTCCCTCAGGGCCGAAAGGCGATGGGAGACGATGATGACGGTTCGCTGGCCGTAGTAGCCGGCCAGGCTGCGAAGTATCTCTTCTTCGGTGCGGGCATCCACCGCCGACAGGGGGTCGTCCAGGATCAGGATTGCCGGGTCCTTGAGCAGTGCCCGGGCGATGGCGGCGCGCTGCTTCTGGCCGCCGGAAAGGGTTATGCCACGTTCTCCCACCAGTGTGGCGTAGCCATCCGGAAAACGGGCAACGTCACCGTCAAGGCTGGCCAGGCGGGCCGCTGCCTCGACCGCCGAGTCGTCGGCATCGTCCCGGCCAAAGGCGATATTCGCCCGGAGGCTGCGGGAGAAGAGGAACGACTCCTGGGGTACAAAGCCGACAAGCTCGCGCAGTTGGCGGAGCGCTAGGCGGTTGATGTCGATGCCGTCGATCAGGATCATGCCGTCGGCCACCGGGTAGAGGCGGGCCAGGAGCCGTACCAGGGTTGATTTGCCGGCCCCGATGGGGCCGACGATGCCGAGGCGCGATCCCGCCGGGATCGTCAGGGTGAGGTCGGACAGTAGCGGTTCGACGCTGTAGGAGAACGACAGCCGGGTTAGCTGGATCTCGCCGCGGATGTCTGCCGCTGTTGTCGGGTTCTCCGCTTCCGTTACCGTTGCCTCGGCCGCAAGTACCTCGTTCAGGCGGGACATGGAGGCGGCGCCGCGCTGCATCAGGTTTAGAATCCAGCCAAAGACGATGGTTGGCCAGATGAGCATGGTCAGGTAGCCGTTGAAGGCGACGAAGTCCCCTAGGGTGATGAGCCGTTGTGTCACCTGCTGCCCGCCGTATATCAGGACAATCAGGGTTCCCAGGGCGCCGGTGGCAGCCATGACCGGTATCATCAGTCCGCGCAACTGGGCGATGCGCATATTGCTGGCCATGTAGCGGCCGCTTGCCTCGGCGAACGTGTCGATTGCTGCCTCTTCCCGACAGTAGGCCTTGATCACGGCAGCGGCGGAGACGTTTTCCTCCACGACGCTGGTGAGTCTGGCCAGCTCTTCCTGTGCCCGCTTGGAGCGGCGGAACATGGACGCGCTGAGCCGCTTCACAACCAGGATCATGGCCGGGAAGGGGAGTATGGCACAGAGGGTGAGCAGCGGACTGATCCGGATCATCAGGGCGAGCGCGGCCAGATAGATGACCACGGTATTGATGATGTTCAGCACGCCGAAGCCGAGCAGCATTCTGACGTTGGTCAGGTCGTTGGCAAATCTGGACATGAGATCGCCGGTCCGCTCCTTGGTGAAAAAGGGGAGATCGAGGGCGAGCAGCCTGGCGTAGAGGTCGTCCCTGATGAGGTATTCGATCCGGCGGGCCGCATGGAGGAGCGTGGTGCGGGAGAAGATGCGGATTGTGCCGTGCAGGACAGCGGCAGCGATGATCAGGCCACCGTACCAGGCCGGAGAGTGGTGGGGAGTGGTCGGTTTTTGCAGGCTTTCCACGGCCAGTTTGAGCAGCCAGGGAATCAGCAGGGCGCAGGCGTTGGTGCCGAGCAGGCAGACAGCGCCTGTCAGATAGCTGCGCCGGTCATCGCGCATGTAGCTATATAGTCTGACCAGATCGCTGATAACCCCTCCGTACACTGTTTGGCATGATCAACAGCGCCTCTCTTGTATCCTGTTTTTCCGTGGCTGTCAAAGCGACCTTCTGTCCGGAGAAGGGGATCTCAGAGGATTTGTAACTTCATCAAAGTTTATTAGGAGACACTTTTTCTGTATTGTGTGTTCTATTTTGATGAGTTCGGATGACATTGCTGATAGGTAGCGTGCAAATATTACTTGTTATTGCAGTATGTTGAACGTTTTTGCGCTGTTCTATTTCGGCGTAAACCAATCGTTATAGTTGTTGACAAAAGGGTTTTGCGTATGGTATCGATTTTTTACTTTTAGTAAAATGGTTGACGCGGCAGCCCCCATTATACACGAGTAGTTGTCTTTAATGTTTTAGCAACAATAAACAGAAGCCTCGATCGTCCTCCAATACCCCCCTTCAGATCGTTTCACGTGCCTGCTCAAGCCTTCCTCCCGGCAACGGAGCAGGAAATGGAGTTTCAATGAAGCACACCAAGATGACGTTGTCGCAGACGACGATGAACCTGGACTTTGTGAAGAAAGTTGAGCAGCTGTCGGGGAGTTCGGTTCGGCGGTGCTTCCAGTGCGGGAAGTGCTCGGCGGGGTGCCCGATGCGGTCGTTCATGGAGCACCCGCCGAACCGGATCGTGCGGCTGTTGCAGCTGGGGCAGTTTGAACGGGTGCTGGCGGGGCGGAGCATCTGGTACTGCGCCAGCTGCGAGACCTGCACAACGCGCTGCCCGAACAAAGTGGACCTGGCGGCGATCATGGACGCCCTGCGGAAACTCTCCTGGGACGCGGACGGCCCATCCAAGGAGAGCTACGTGCAGCTGGCGAACCGTCTGTTCATCGAGAACATCCGGAGCTACGGCCGGCAGTACGAAATGCGGCTGGCCGCAGTGTTCAACATGAAGAGCGGTCAGTTTCTGAAGGACTTCATGCTGGGTCCGAAACTGCTCACCAAGGGGAAGCTGAAGATGTTTCACCGGAAGAACCGGAACCTCCCCGAGATCGAAAAGATCTTCAGCCGGATCGAGGCCCTGCGAAGAGAAGGCAAAGCGCCGTAGGGGCACCCCCCCTACAACCACAACTATTGCCGGAGAATACAATAGTGACACCGAAAAATGTTCTCAGCTACTCCTACTACCCCGGCTGCTCGCTGCACGCGTCGGCCAGGGAATACGACGAATCGACGCGGGGGCTGTTCAAGGCGCTCAGGATCGGGCTTGTCGAAGTACCGGACTGGCTCTGCTGCGGGGCCACGCCGGCGCACAACGTGGACGAACTCCTGTCGCTCTCCCTGTGCGCCAAGAACCTGGAGCTGGCCAGTGGCGTGGAAGGAGACCTGGCGGTGGCCTGCGCGGCCTGCTTCTCGCGGCTGAAGACCACCCAGCACACCCTGGCGGCAAACGACGACAAACGGCAGCAGGTAGCCTACGCCCTGGACGGTCCGCTGGCCATCGGGAAGCCGGTCAAACACCTGCTGGAGATCCTGGCGAAAGACCTCGGCCTGGAACAGCTCTCAGCCGCCGTACAGAAACCGCTTGGCGGTCTCAAGGTCGCCTGCTACTACGGCTGCCTCCTGACCCGGCCGCCGGACGTGCCGCAGCTCGACTGCACCGAAGCCCCCACCATCATGGAGCGGGTCATCGCTGCCGCCGGTGCCGAGACCGTCAGCTGGAGCCATCGGCTGGAATGCTGCGGGGCCAACTTCACCCTGTCGCGTCCCGGCGTGGTCCTGAAACTCTCCGGCGACATCCTTGCCTCGGCCAAACGGGCCGGCGCGGACTGCCTCATGGTTGCCTGCCCCTTGTGCCACGGTAACCTGGATATCCGGCAGCAGGAGATCGAAGCCGCCAGTGGCGAGCGGTACGCCATGCCGGTCTTCTACATGACCCAGCTCCTGGCGCTGGCGGCCGGCGTAGCGCCGGGGAAACTCGGCTTTGACAGCATGATCACGAACCCGGTGCCGCTGTTGAAAGAAAAGCACCTGCTGTAGGGGCGGGGTTTCCCCGCCCTGGTTGGAATGATGTGGGA
>JAJZTK010000250.1 GCA_021849045.1 Deltaproteobacteria bacterium
CCGAGCAGTGGTCCGGGGATTGATGACCGGCGCCAGCGGTCCGGGCATGTCCGGGATGATGTTGTACCACTGCTTCGGTATCCGGTCTTCGTTGAGCAGAATCTTCGTGGTCATGTATAAACCTCCCTCACCCCAGCAGTTCGCGCAGCTTGGCGCCGATGTCCGCCTCGCGCATGAGCGATTCGCCCACCAGAAACGCCCTGGCACCGGCCCGTTGCAGCCGCTCCACGTCTGCCCGGCAGTTGATGCCGCTTTCAGCCACAATGAACCGTTCGGCCGGAACCTGCGGTGCCAGCCGCTCGGTGTTGGCCAGGTCGACGACAAAGGTATGCAGGCTCCGGTTATTGATGCCGATCAGCCCGCAGTCGGTCTCAAGGGCCATCGCCAGCTCCCGCTCGTCATGCACCTCCAGGAGGACGTCGAGGTGCAGTTCACGAGCCAGGGCCGAAAGGTCCCGCAGCTGCGAAAGCTCCAGCATGGCGGCAATGAGCAGGATCGCATCCGCCCCGCCGGCGGCTGCCTCATAGACCTGGTAGGGATCGAAGAGAAAATCCTTGCGCAGGAGCGGCAACCCCACCTGCTCCCGGATCAGGTCAAGGTTGCGGAGGTGCCCCAGGAAGAACTGTTCGTCGGTCAGGACCGACAGGCAGGTGGCGCCATGCGCCTGATAGGTGGAGGCGATTTCCAGCGGATCGAAGTCGGGCCGGATCAACCCTTTACTGGGGGACCCTTTCTTCACTTCGGCAATGACGGCGGTCCAACCGGAGTCGGCGGCATTGTGCAGGGCGCGGGCAAAGCCACGCGGCTGGTCCTCACGGTCGGCGAGGCGCGCCTTCAGTTCGGTCAGCGGCAGGGCCGCACGTGCGGTAGCCACCTCCTGCCTCTTGTGTTCAACGATCTTGTGCAGAATATCCGGGACGTGGCTCATTGACTGACTCAACCTTCTCTTTCTCGAAAATCTCCCACCAGTTCAGGCACAACTCCGGCAGCACCAGCAGGGACATGGTTTCCTGCCAGCCGAACACCTCTTCGGCGCCATACCGGCCATCAAGCAGTGAATAGCGCTCAATCACCTCGTTCAGGGGATCAACCAGGATGTACTCCCGCACCCCGAACCGTTCGTACAGCAGCCTCTTCTCCCGTCTATCCTTCAGGCTGGTGGACGGGGAGAGGATCTCCACGACCAGATCCGGCGCCCCCTGGATGTTCAGCTCCGTTATCTTGTTCCGGTCGCAGACCACGAGCAGGTCCGGTTGCACTACGTTATGCTCGTCAAAGACCACATCGGTCGGCGCCATGAACGGGACACAGGCTTTACCTGCCAGATGGGAGGCAACTTTGAGGTGCAGATTGCCCAGGATACGCTGGTGACTTGTCCGCGGCGCCGGGGTCATGTTGTACGGGACACCATCGATAAGCTCCCAGCGCTGGTTGTCGTCCCAGGTGAGATATTCGGCATAGGTGAACCGCTTCTCGATCTTCTCAGCTGTCGGCGTCATGGCCCCCCCCTCCCGGTCACACTTTGGTAATATGCACCAGTTGCTCCAGCTTCTTGAGCGCAGCACCGGAATCGATCGCCTCTGCGGCCAGCCTGAGCCCTTCCGCCAGGTCAACGGCCTTACCGGCGGCTACCAGGCCGTAGGCGGCGTTGAGCAGCACGATATTACGACGCGGCCCCAGCTCTCCCTGCAGGACGCTCCGGACGATGACCGCATTTCCCTTGGCATCGCCGCCGCGCAGATCAGCCGCGCTGCACGGGGTGAAGCCGAAATCCTCGGGCCGGATCGTGGTGACGATCACCCCGTCCTGCGTCACCTCGGCGATCCGCGTCGGGCCGGTCATGGTGATTTCGTCCATGCCGTCGAGCCCGTGGACGACGAAACCGCGCCGGCACCCCAGGTTGCGGAGCACGTGGGCCAGCGGCTCCACCAGATCCTCACGGTAGACCCCTATCACCTGGCAGTCGGCACCGGCCGGGTTGGTCAGGGGCCCCAGGATGTTGAAGATGGTCCGGATGCCGATCTCCCGGCGCGGGCCTATGGCGTGTTTCATGGCGCCGTGCAGGGCCGGGGCGAAGAGAAAACCGATCCCCACCTCGGCAATGCACCTCTCAACCGTCTCCGGGGTCACGTCCAGACTGACTCCCATCGCCTCCAGGACATCAGCGCTGCCGCAGGCCGACGAGACCGCGCGGTTGCCATGCTTGGCCACCTTGACCCCGCAGGCAGCCACCACGAAGGTGACCGTGGTGGAGACGTTGAAGGAGTTGGTGCCGTCGCCACCGGTGCCGACCACATCGAGAATGGTTTCCAGGTCGATATTGATATCGTCCCGGTCGATGTCCAGCACGCCATGGCCGACCCGGATGGGGGTCGCCCGCTCCCGCATGACCCTGGCCGCGCCGGTGATCTCGGCAACGGTTTCACCCTTCATCCTGAGCGCCGTGATGAAGGCACCGATCTGGGCCTGTGTGGCCCCGCCGGACATGATCTGGTCCATGACCTCGATCATCTCCCCTTCGGTCAGGTCCTGCCGCTCGACAACCTTTGCAATCGCTTTCTTGATCATTGTGAATCCTCTGTAGGGGCGCCGCTTGCTGCGCCCTTGTTCGCGATCCGTTGGGCGCAGCAAGCGGCGCCCCTACGATTATTTCGTCATTTCCAGGAAGTTGCGCAGGATATCCATCCCGCCTTCCGTCAGGATCGATTCCGGATGGAACTGGACCCCCCAGAGCGGCAGTTCCGTATGGCGGAGCCCCATGATCTCCCCCTCCTCGACCCAGGCCGTGACCTCCAGACAGGCCGGGAGGGTCGCCCGCTCCACCACCAGCGAGTGGTAGCGGGTGGCGTCGAACGGATTGGGAAGGCCGGCGAACAGTTCGCGGCCATCGTGATGGATCGGAGAGGTCTTCCCGTGCATGAGGGTGGCGCTCCTGACGACCGTGCCGCCAAAGGCGGCGCCGATGGACTGGTGCCCCAGGCAGACCCCGAGGAGCGGAATCTTCCCGGCAAAGTGCCGGATGGCGGCCACCGAAATCCCCGCCTCTTCGGGAGAACAGGGACCGGGCGAAACCACCAGCCGGCGTGGCGCCAGCCGTTCGATCTCCTCCAGGGAGATCCGGTCGTTGCGGTATACCTGGACCACTTCACCCAGTTCGCCGAAATACTGGACAATGTTGTAGGTGAATGAGTCGTAATTGTCGATCATGAGCAGCATTAGTCGAGCCCCTTTTCAACGGCTTCTATCGCCTTCACCACACCCATCGCCTTGTTCCTGGTCTCCTGGTATTCGGCCGCCGGCACCGAGTCGGCCACGATCCCGGCGCCGGCCTGGAGATGGATCTTGCCGTCCCGCA
>JAJZTK010000089.1 GCA_021849045.1 Deltaproteobacteria bacterium
CCGATCTCATGACCGCCATGGGGCTTCCCCGCGAGGCGGCCATTGCCTTCATCTTCGGTTTTTTCCGCCGTGACTACGGGGCAGCCGGACTTTACGACCTCCAGGCCAAGGGTATAATGGACGCACGGCAGCTGACCGTCGCGGCGGTCACCCTTACCCTGTTTGTGCCGTGTGTTGCCCAGTTCCTGATGATGAAGAAGGAGCGGGGTGTGCTGGTGGCCACAGTGATCGGCGTCTTTGTCAGTTTCGTTGCCTTTGGCAGCGGCTACCTGCTCAACCAGTTCCTCCTGGTGACGAGGCTCTTATGATCACCTGCGGCTTTTGCGGCCACGAGTTTGCCGAGGAAGACGGTATCCGGAGTTGCGGCGGCTGCGGCACCGGCGGCTGCCGGAACGTCCGCTGCCCCAGGTGCGGCTATCACAACCCCCTGGAGCCGGCGCTGGTCAAGAAGCTGAAGAAGGTGTTCGGCACGAAGCCGTAGGGGCAAACCTTGTGTGTGGCCAACCAGGGCGATCACCAGGATTGCCCCTACAAATCAATCGAAGGAGTTGATGATGAAACTGACCGATAAAGCGGAAGAGATCCTGGAAACGATGTGGAGCGCCATCGAGGAGGAGGGGGCGGGGTTCGTGGAACTGGAAAAGTTTTCCATCCCGATCGATGACCCAGCTATCAGGGAGTTGACCACCTATGCCTGCATTGAGGTAAAGGGAGATCGGGTCTACTTCCGTCCCGAGGGACGCAGCGAAGGGCGCAATACCATCCGCCGCCACCGGCTCGCGGAGCGGCTGATGATGGATGTCCTCAATATCCGTGGGGAGAACGCCGAGGACAAGGCTTGTCAGTTCGAACACCTCCTGAACGAAGGGGTGGATGCGAAGGTCTGCACCATGCTCAATCATCCCACCACCTGCCCACATGGCAAGCCGATCCCGCCCGGGGAGTGCTGCGATGCTGCCAGGAACGCCGGCGACCTGGGGGTGGTTCCCCTGACCGAGCTGAAGGCCGGGGATGAGGGGGAGATCGCCTATATCCAGACCGACGACAACCGCAAGATGCAGAAGCTGATGGCCATGGGGGTCCTGCCGGGCAACCGGGTCGTCCTGATGCAGAGCTTCCCCTCCTACATCTTCCGGGTCGGCTTTTCCGAGTTTGCCATCGATACGGCCCTGGCCCGGGAGATCTTTATCCGGAGATAACACTGTGGGATGGCAATGGAGGTGCGGTCGATGGTACCGGTAAGTTCAGATGATCACTCAAAGTCGCGGCGGCCGATCTGGCACGATGTGTCAGCCAGGTTTATCGACCCATCCGAATGCCTGGCTTCCTTTCTTGCTCTGGAGGCAGCAGAGGTGCTTGAGGGGGCAAAACCGGCTAACCTCATATCTGTCGGTAACCGGAAACGTTCCTGCGGCAGGAATCTGTACGAACTATGGCGCAGTCTGGGTGGGGCCGTTCTGGCCGGAAGCGGACTTATGGCCCTGGAACTTGCCGATCGTGGCGATTCCGTTATGCTCCTCCTCTACTCGCCTTTGGCGATGCAGGCGCTCCTGGAACGGCCGAACGTTTTGGCGGTGCTGAGGCGGGCCGGATATGCCGGGCACGAAAGCATGGACGAGATTCTTGACGAGTTGGCCTCGCGTGTGGCAGTGGGCGGCTTCCCCCATGAAATCGGGGTGTTCCTCGGCTATCCGCTCAAAGACGTGGCAGCATTCATGGGATGGGTCCGTCTTCCGTTTGTCAGCCAGGGGCCGTGGAAGATCTACGGCGATCCCGGAGAGAGTCTCCGCCTTGCAGCGACCTTCCGCTGTTGCCGCAAAAAGATGGCGGAACGCCTGACAAGCTGTGCCTCCCCGTTTGAGTGTCTCGGCAGTGGTGCCGGGTCACGAGGGATTTTTTGCTGATCTGTTATTGAAAATGGATATCCATATCGGTGCAGTCCCTGTGTGTCGCGCTGATCGGTGGAATAGGATGTCTTGACAGACCAAGAGGGAAGGACGAAACAGGGTGACGATATGTTGAATACTGCAACTCCAAGCGGCCAGGTGATGTTACTCGACGGCATTTCGGCTTTAGCCGGGTCGGCGCGGATAGAAGGTTTGGATCAACTGCATCAGTTTGCCGAGTCGCTGGGAAATGCCGTGGATGCACGGGATACGACGACCTACAACCATTCCTGGGAAGTGGCGGAGGTAGCCCGCATGCTTGCCCGTGCCTTGGGATTGTCCCCGGAGCAGGCGGAAACAGTCCATGTGGCGGGACATCTGCACGATATTGGCAAGATCGGGATGCCGGACGCGATTCTGAAGAAGCCGGGACGGCTCACCGACGAGGAGTGGCGCCTGATGAAGCACCACCCGGAGGTCGGGACCGACATAGTCCGCCCGATAGAGGCCTTCTGTTCGAGAGGAGGCGTTGCCGACATGATCCTCTGCCATCATGAGCGATTCGACGGGAAGGGATACCCTTTGGGTCTGATGGGAGAAGATATTCCCCTTGGTGCTCGGATCATCGCGGTTGCCGATACCCTGTCGGCGCTTCTCCAGGACCGCCCGTACCGGAGCGGGACCTGCTTTGAAGCCGCAATGGCGGAGATTCGGCGCTGTGCGGGAACGCAGTTCGACCCCATCGTTGTCATTGCCCTTGAATCGATCAGTAAAGAGACGGTTGAATTCTTCACCGACAAGCTCGACGGTTGGGTTTTCGGGCGAAAGCCGGCAGTTCCGGTCTGTCTGAAAACCTGAATTCGGCAGAATGTACGTCCCTATATCTGCTCTTCTCTCAGACGTATCTGCGCTGCTCATACCAGATAATCCATACACACACTGTCACAGTTCGGGGTGCATCCCCGCGCTCAGCTGCAGCCGCACCGTGGCATTGGCCAGGTCGGCCAGGGCCTGGAGGTAGCCGAGATGGACGTCGTCGGCCGTACGCTGGGCATCGAGCAGCTCCAGCAGCGAGGCGGCGCCCTTGCGATAGCTCGTACGCTTGCCATCGAGGACGTGATCGGCATCTGCCAGCACGTGATCTGCGTAGCTTTGCACATTCGTGGCGGCGGCCCGGTACTGCGCATGGGTTGCCCGCACCTCTGTCTCCGCCTTGAGGAGCGTCGAACGCAGTTGCAGCTCCGCCTGCGTTACCGCCGTTTCCGCCTGGACCAGTTCGCCGCGCTGCAGCCGGGAGAAGGGGATCGGAATCGTGACGGTGAGCCCGAGCGTTGTCGAGGAGGCGAGCGTCGGCGAGTTCGTCATGTTGCCGGCGCTGTCGAAAACCGATTGGATCTGGGGGGTGTGGGTGACGCCGATGTTGACCGTCGGGTCGACCCAGCGGTTGGCGCGCGCCAGGTGCAGGTTGTCGCGGGCGTTTTCCACGGTGACCCTGGCAACCCGCACGTCGTCGCGGTTTTCCAGTGCCTGCCGGATCAACTCGTCGAGCGGGGAACGGAGGGGCTCCCGCTTCAACTCGCAATCGACCACCCCCTTCGGAAAGAGCTCAACGAACCGTATCCCGAGCGGCGCGGAGAGATTCTCCGCTGCTGCGCTGGCGTCGGCCCTTGCCGAGGTGACGTCGGTGCGGAAGCGGTCGGCCTCGACGCGAGACTGGCGCAGTTCCAGCATGCCGATATCGCCCACCTTGTGGCGGATCTCATTGGCGCGCACCACCTCCTGAAATGAGAGAAGGCTCGATTCCTTGCGCGCCAGGGCATCACGGGTCCGGCACGCCTCGACGAATGCCGCCGCCGACTGGGTGCCGAGGTCGCGCACAAAGGCCCGCACATTGGCCTCCGTGAGCTTTACGTTGCTCTGCGCCGCACGGATACGCTTGCCGCGTTTGCCGGCGGTCTCGACGGTGATGGCGAGCCCGGCCGTGGTCGCCAGTGCCGCATTATCCCGGTTGGAGGGGTTCAACTCCAGTGAGGCGATCCCGGCCGTCAGTTGCGGATCGGGACGCACCCCGGCGATGGAGACCCCAGCTTTGGCGCTCGTCACGTTCTCCCGCTGGTTTTGCAGGTCGAGGCTGTTCTGTTCCACCGCCGTCAGGTAGTCGTGAAAGGTGACCTTGTGCGGGGGGGATACGGCTGGCGACAATGCCTGCGTCGGGGCGGGCGCCGTTTCTGCCAAGGCATGCACCGCGGGCAGGAGCAGGAAGACAAGGGTGACGGTAAGGGCGATTTTTTGCCGTGATAAACGGTGCATCGGTTACTCCTTATACGGTAGTTGGTTCTGAAGCGGCCTCCGCCGCCGCCCGTTTCCGGTCGTTCTTTTCGTTCCACTGCTCGATCACGTAGTAGAGGGCCGGCAGGAGCAGCAGGGTGAGCGCTGTGGCGCTCACGAGGCCCCCCACCACGACGGTGGCGAGCGGCCGTTGCACGTCGCTGCCGAGACCGTGGGCCAGGGCTGCGGGGGTCAACCCAAGGGCCGCCACGGTGGCGGTCATCAGCACCGGGCGCAGTCGCTCGCGGGCGCCGTTCACGACGGCGTCCTTCAGGGAGACATTGGTTTCCCCTCTCCGGCGGTTCAGGTTAGCGATCATGATGATGGCGTTCAGGACCGCGACCCCGAAGAGGGCGATGAAGCCGACCGCGCTGGAGACGTTCAGGGTCATGCCGCGCAGGTGGAGAGCGATGAGTCCCCCAAGGGCGGCGAGCGGCACGACGAGGAGGATCAGCGCCGGCTGGCGCAGGTTGCGGAACTCCCCGAAGAGGAGCAGGAACATGAGCGCCAGCACCATGGGGAGGATCAGCGCCAGGCGGGCCTGGGCGCGCTGCTGGTTCTCGAACTGTCCTCCCCAGGCGATTCTGAAACGGGCGTGGTCGTATTTTACGGCGGACTCGATCGTATGTTTCGCCTCGCCGAGGAATGACGAGAGATCCCGGCCGCGCAGGTCGAGCCGTACGGTCAGGTGCCGTTTCCCCATCTCGCGCGTGATGGTGCTCTCCCCGTCGTCGAGCCGGATCGAGGCGACCTGCGCCAGCGGAATGCGCGCGCCGGTCGGGGAGGTGAGTACCAGGTTGCCGATGGCATCCGGGTCGTTACGCGTTTCGCTCGCAAAGCGCACAGCGATGTCGTAGTGCCGTTCGTCGATGAAGAGCTGTGCCACCGGCTTGCCGCCGATGCCGGTGCCGATCAGGTCGGCGATGTCGGCGGCATTGATGCCGAAGCGCGCCGCGGCCCCACGGTCGACGGCGATGCGTACCTGGGGCAGGGGGGGCTCCTGGTCGATGGCCACGTCCTGGGCACCGGGGATACCCTTCAGCACCCGCTCCACGTCGGCGGCGATGCGGCGCGACTCCTTGAAGTCATTGCCGTAGACCTTTACCACCAGGTCGCTGTGGGCGCCGGCCACCTTGTCGAGGATCATGTCGGAAATCGGCTGGGTGAAGCCTACCTGGACGCCGGGGAGCTTCTTGAAGCGCGCGGACATCCGGTCGATCAACTCCTGCTTGGAGAGCCCCGATGCCCAGGTGTTGTAGGGATGGAGGCCGACGATCGCCTCGATGTGGGACGGGGTGAACGGGTCCATGCCGTCGTCGGTGCGGCCGAGCTGGGTGACGATGTAGGAGACCTCCTTGAACTCCCGCGTTGCCCGACGCAGTTCATTGGCCATCTCGGCGGCTTTCTCCAGCGAGATGCCGGGGGGGAGCGTCACCTGGAGCCAGATGGAGCCCTCGTCGAGGTAGGGGAGGAAATCCCGGCCGATCGTCGCCCCCAGCCCCACGACGAGGGCGAGCGTGATCGCGAAGGCGGCGACGGCCCGCCGGGGGTGGCCAACGATGCGGGAGAGGAGCGTTTCGTAGCGCGGCGAGAGCCTTTCCAGCAGCGGGTTGTGAAAAACGCGGCCCGGCCGGCGGTAGGCGAGGTAGGCGAGCCCCGGAATGAGCATGAGAGCCACGGCAAGCGCCCCCAAGAGGGCAAAGCCGACCGCGTAGGCCATGGGGGAGAAGAGCTTGTACTCGATGCGCTGGAAGGCGAAGAGCGGCAGGTAGGCGGTGATGATGACGAGCATGCCGAAGAACATCGGCCGGGTCACCTGGAGGGCGGCCGCCATCACCTCGCCGGCGGAAAGGGTGCGCCCTTCGTCTTCCTCCCGTTTGCGCAGGATGTTTTCCACGACGACGATGGCGCCGTCGACGATGATGCCGAAGTCGATCGCCCCGAGCGACAGGAGGTTCGCCGGTATCCGGAAGTGGTGCATGCAGACGAAGGCGAACAGGAGGGAGAGCGGAATCGTCACCGCCACGATCAGCGCCGCGCGCGGGCTGCCGAGGAAGAGGAGGAGCACGAGGGTGACGAGGATCATCCCCTCGCAGAGCGTCTTGCCCACGGTGGAGACCGTGGTGTTCACCAGGTTCGTGCGGTCGAGGTAGGGGACGACCTTGACATCCTTGGGGAGGATATGCTCGTTCAGGTCGCGGATCGCCTCGTGCACCCCTTCCAGGACCCGTGAGGGATTTTCGTTCTTCAGCATGAGGGTGATCCCCTCGATGGTGTCCGGGTTGTTGTCCTTGCCGAGCACACCGCGGCGTTCCTGATGGCCGAGCTTCACCTCGCCCAGGTCCCGCACGAGCACCGGCACGCCGTTTTTCTGGGTGACGACGATGTTACCCAGGTCGTCCAGCCCGCCGATCAGCCCCACCCCGCGCACGACAAACCCCTGCTGGCCGCGGTTCATGATGCTGCCGCCGGCATTGGCGTTATTGGCGTTGATCGCCTGGGTGATCTGGCCGAGAGAGATGTTGTACTTGGTGTGCCGGGCAGGGTCGAATTCGAGGAGGAACTGGGTAGTGAGGCCACCGAAATTGGAGACGTCGATCACGCCGGGGACCTGCTTCAGGCGCGGGATGACCTTCCAGAACTGCAATTCCGAGAGCTCGCGCAGGTCGCGGCTCTTTGATTCGAGCGTGTAGCGGTAGATCTCGCCGATCGGCGAGGTCATCGGATCGAGACCGGGCTGCGCGCCGTAGGGAAGGGAGACGCCACTGATCCGCTCCTGGAGGCGCTGGCGCGCCCAGTAGTCCTCGACCCCGTCCTTGAAGACGACGGTGATGAGCGAGAGGCCGAAGGTGCTGTTGGAGCGCATGACGTGCATGCCGGGGGCGCTCATGATTTCCCGCTCCAGCGGGATCGTGATCTGCTGCTCGACCTCTTCGGCCGCAAGCCCCGGGACCTGGGTGATGACCTGGGCGCTCACATCGGAGATGTCGGGATAGGCTTCAACGGGGAGCTGTCGCCAGCTGTACCAGCCGTAGAGGGCGACAAAGGCGAATATCAGGCCGACGATGCCGCGCCGGTTGAAGCAGAGGGTGACGAGACGTTCAATCATTGAGGAGCACTCCCTCCTTCACCACGATCCGCTCGCCGGTCTTGAGCCCCGAGACGACCTCGATACGGTTCCCCAGCTGGGCGCCGGTCTTGACGACGCGCGGCTCGAACCGCCAGGGGGAGGTTTCGACGAAGACGCGGCTGTTGAGGCCGCTCTGCACGAGCGCCGTCGCGGGCACTACGGCCGCCTTGCGGGCAGGTCCCTTGAAAACCACCTTGGCGAACATGCCGGGTCGGAAGCGTCCCGAAGAGTTGTCGATGGCGATACGCACCTTAACGGTGCGGGTGTCCGGCTCGAGTACCTCTCCCACGTAGCGTACCTTCCCGGAGAAGCCCTCCCCCTCGTAGGCATTTAGCGAGATCCGGGCTTCCTGGCCGACGAACACGGAAGCAAGGTCTTTTTCCTGCACGCTCGCCGCGAGCCAGACCGTGGAGAGATTGGCCACCATCATGATCGGGGCGTTGGTATCGTTCCAGAACCCTCCCTGGGCGCCGGTCAATTCGATCACGTGTCCCGCAATCGGCGAGCGGAGCGTGTACTGGCGGCCGTTGCCCCGGCCGAGTGCGCTTCCCAGGAGCGAGAGCCGCGTCTTGGCCCGCTGTGCCTCGCTCGTCGCCTGGCTGTAATCGTTCTCGGCCTGTTCCAGGTCTTTGCGGGCGGAGATCTCGGCCCTGGCAAGCTCTTTCTGCCGCTCCAGGCTGCGTTTCGTCAGGCCGAGGGCCGCCTCCGCCTTGGCGGCGTCGCTGTACGCCTGGGCCATGTCGGCGGAATCGAGGGTGAAGAGCGCTTCCCCTTTCCTGACCGGGTCGCCCAGGTGCTTATGGAGTTGCACGATCCTGCCCGAGAGCGGTGGCACGACCTTGATCAGCTTGGCCGGGTCGACCTCCACCACCCCCGGTACCGTGATGGGGGGTTCGACCGATTGTTCCTCGACCGCCGCAACCTGGAGCGAGCTGCGCAATGGCGAGGCGTCAGGCACGCGAACGCGACCCTCCTCGCGGATGAGCGGGGCGTTCGCCTGAGCCGCCGTCTCGGCCTGGTTGGCGTGGGATGGTTTCGCGATGCTGTCGCATCCCGCCAGCCACACCGCCGCGAGCACCAGAACTACCCCTTTCATGTTCGACGACTTACTCATTACGCTTCTCCTTTCTCGAATCCCTTTAAACCTCGTCCGTCGGGACGGTGTACGATTGGTTGAACAGATGTCCGGTCTTGCTCTGTAATTACCGGTTATCAGTTATTGATAGTGAATACGGTTTTCAACTGTGTGCCTTGGAAAAGCCATGGCGAACTTTGTACCGCCGTGGCGAGAGAAAACCCTATATTGATGGAACTGCTGTCCCCGGAAGCGGTCTTGATTCAGGGCGGATGAATTTGATAGTCGTTTTCAACTTATTGAAAGCCGGTCAGTCTGTCAAGAAGATTTTTAGGTTCTCCTGAAATTCCGAATCCGCGTGAATGGAATTATCGCAAATCCAAGTTTCCGCTTTTACAAAAGCACGTTTCGCGCTTCACGTTTCCCGGTGATATCGTTTGACAGGTGGGTGGTGATGGGGTAGTAGTGTTACGAAACTCCAAATCGTAACACACTTGTCTCCGCCCGCCTCCTGGCCGGCGGAAGGACGGAGGGGCGCCATGCACATGGCGGATGCGCTCGTCTCGCCTGCTGTCGGCGGCACCATGTGGGCTGCCACGGCCGGTACCATCGCCTACTGTTCCGCACGGTTGCGCAGGGATCTCGATGACCGCAAGGTGCCGCTCATGGGGGTTCTCGGCGCATTCCTCTTCGCAGCCCAGATGATCAACTTTACCATTCCGGCCACCGGCTCCAGCGGCCATCTGGGGGGAGGACTCCTGCTGGCGATCCTGCTCGGCCCGCATGCCGCCTTCCTGGTGATTGCGTCGGTCCTGGTGGTCCAGGCGCTCTTCTTTGCCGACGGCGGGCTCCTGGCCCTGGGGTGCAACATCTTCAACCTCGGCTTCTTTCCGGCATTCATCGCCTATCCCTTCATCTACAGGAAGATCACAACTCCACGGCCGACCCGTCGGCGGCTGAACGTGGCTGCCATCGTTGCCGCCATTGCCGGGTTGCAGATGGGGGCCTTCGGCGTGGTGCTGGAAACCGTCTTGTCCGGGATCTCCTCGCTGCCGTTTCCGACATTCGTTGCCTTTATGCAACCTATTCACCTGGCAATCGGCATCGTTGAGGGGATTGTGACCGCGGCAGTCGTTTCGTTTGTGTACAAGGCACGTCCGGAAATCATCCGGAGCGCTCTGGACGCGCACCCCATGGGCAACCATCCGATACGCACCATCATTCTCGCCTTTTTTGCCGCTGCTCTCCTGACTGGCGGTATCTTTTCCCGGTTCGCCTCGGTAAACCCTGACGGTCTGGAATGGTCCATAGCCGGGGTGACCGGCAAGGAAGAACTGAAGGGCCGGGAATATGGCGTGCACGGTTTGCTGTCAACCTTGCAGGGGGGAATTGCCTTTCTGCCGGATTACTCTTTTAGGCGGCCGGCAATTGCACTGGCCGAAGATGCCAAGAAAAAGGGCGAAGATCGCGGGATCGAAACCGGCATTGCCGGGATCGTCGGAAGCTTCATCACCCTTGTGACGGCGGTTCTTGTCGGGGTTGCGCTTAAGCGGCGGGCAGCCCCCGGTTGAGGGAGGGGCGGGTGTCGATGGCACCGGGGGGAGGGGGCGTACCTCTCCCTTTTGTTTTTATCCGGCCGTAAGGAATGGATATGGTTTCCATTGATGGTGCAGTGCTGGATTTCAAACGTCTGGACCGGCTGGCAGCCGGGGATACGGTGCTCCACCGGCTTGATCCGCGGGCGAAGGTGCTGACTACGCTCGTCTTCATCACCTCGGTCGTCTCCTTCAGCAGATACGAGCTGACCGCCCTGTTCCCCTTTTTCATCTTTCCGGCGGCCATGATCGCCCTCGGCAATCTCCCGGCCGGCTATATCGTCAGGAAAATAGGGGTCGTCATTCCGTTTGCCGTTGTCATGGGTATGTTCAACCCCATTTTCGACCGGCAACTGCTGATCCACGTCGGTCCGCTCGGGATCAGCGGTGGCTGGCTCTCCTGCGCCTCCATCGTTGTCCGGGCCATGCTCACTGTCGGGGCGGTACTGGTCCTGATGGGGGTGACCGGGTTCACCGCCATCTGTCAGTCCCTGGGGAAAATGGGACTGCCGAGGGCCTTTGCCGTGCAACTCCTTTTTCTCTACCGCTACATCTTCGTGCTTACCGACGAGGGGGGGCGGGCGTCGCGGGCGCGCGAACTCCGTTCGTTCGGGCAGTGGGGGCTGGGACCGGGCAGCTACGGATCAATGGTGGGACATCTCCTGCTCAGAACCTGGCAGCGGGCCGAACGGGTCCATATGGCCATGCTGGCACGCGGGTTTACCGGGGAGTTTCATACGCAACACCCGTGTGCCTTTGGCTGGAAGGAGTCTGTTTTTCTGGCGGGCTGGTCTCTGCTCTTTATCGTTTTCCGCCTGCATAATGTCTCCCGGCTGCTGGGGGAACTCGTAACCGGAGCGCTGTCATGAGTCATCACCTCGTCGAGGTCAGGAACCTCGGTCATGTCTATCCCGACAGCACCGTGGCCCTGCGGGATGTTTCGTTCCGTATCCATCACGGCGAGTCGGTGGCCATCATCGGCGCCAATGGGGCCGGCAAGTCGACCCTGCTCATGCACCTGAATGGCTATCTCTCCGCGACAACCGGGGAGGTCCGGATCGGCGACTTTCCGCTGACCAGGACCACCTTGCCGGAGATCAGGAGGACGGTCGGCATGGTCTTCCAGGACCCTGACGATCAGCTCTTCATGCCAACGGTGCATGACGACGTGGCCTTCGGCCCGCTCAACCTGGGATTCCCTCCCGCAGAGGTGGAGCAGCGGGTCAGGGATGCCCTGGAGCGGGTCGGGGCCGGACATCTGCAGAGGAAGGCCCCCTACCATCTCTCCGGCGGGGAAAAGAAGCGGGTGGCCATTGCCACGGTGCTTTCCATGGCGCCGGACATCCTGGTCCTGGACGAGCCGACCAGCGGTCTCGACCCCTGCGCCCGGAGGCAGCTCATGGGGCTCCTCGGCGAATTCCGGCATACGAAGATCGTCACCAGCCACGACCTGGACATGGTGCTCGACCTCTGCGAGCGGACCATCGTGCTGCACCAGGGGGAGGTCAAGGCTGACGGCCCAACCAGGGAGATCTTCCGGGACGAGTCGCTGCTCGCCGCCTGCCGGCTGGAAAAGCCGCTCTCCATGCAGGGGTGTCCGGTTTGTGGCCGGCGGTGAAGCCCCCTTGGCGCCATCGACCCGCCGCCCCCTGCTGGTAGATCCGGTGGGGGAGAGGCTCTTCCCCACCAGCAGAACGAAGAAGACGAGCGCCAGTCCTGCCACAAGCACCGGCGCAGTTGGTGATGGGGGAAGTTGGGGACGTTGTTTATCTGTCAAGGGGGGAAGTTGGGGACGTTGTTTATCTGTCAAGTAACTCCTGCAAAGCCGGGTTGTTTAACACCAGCTTCTCCCCTCTGCCGGCGGCAACGCTGACACCGGCGCGACGCAGATTGATGTGCCTGCCCACCTCCGCACCGCTACGCCCTGCCCGCCGCACCGCCAGATAACAGACCACGCTCCGGGCCGCGGCAATCGCGGCCGCCCGGCTGTTGAGCCGTAGCATTCCCGGTTCGATGCCGAAATGATCGCAGACCCTGGCTACAATCGCTCCGATCGCCACTCCCCGCGGCAGATGATCTGTTAACTCCCGACGCTGTTGCAGCTTCAGGATGAAATCACCGCTGCCGAGAATCCGCGCGTCGTATGGCTCTTCACCCCGCTCGTCCGGAGCGTACTGCCGCATCCTCCGTCCGCTACCCAGTTCTTCGCGCTTCCCCATCGCCATGCCGTCGGCCACAAATTGCCGGTACTTCTCCCTAGCCTCACGCTTGCCCTTGCCGAAATACAAGAGCAGTTCGTCCACCGCCTGCCCTTCCATCTTTCCATTACCCATGATGACGCGGTGGCCGGACCACGGATAATGTTCAAGGGCGGCAAGATCGCTCACAATGCCAGCGCGGAGGGGGTTGAGGTGAATGTAGCGGACCAGTTCGAGCAGATAGCTCTCCTCTTCACAGACAATGGACTTGTAACGGTTCTGGAAGAGATGGCCCGAGCGTTGGTGTCTGAGGTTGAAGTAGATGGCATAACCGGTCAACAGTCGCCGCATGAGCGGCGCAAGCCGGGTCCCGCGAGGTCTGAGAAGCAGGTGAAAATGGTTGGACATAAGCGCCCAGGCAAGACATTCAGTGCCGGCCTGGGTAAGAAGCCGGGATAACTTGCTGACAAAGCGGCTGCGGTCATTATCGTCGCGAAAAATGTCGGAGAGTTCCACGCCGCGGACGATAACATGTTGCAGAAGGTCAGGGGTATCTAAGCGGGCAGAGCGTGGCATAGGAGAAGGATAACAGAAGAGGTGAGTTAATCAACAAGTAAACAACGTCCCCAAGGTCTCCCTTGACACTCTTGTCCCACGACGTGTGAATCGCATCATCATTGGCCCCATTCAGTCTTACCGGTTTCTGACCATTAATCATGATTTGCCAGACACCTACATTAAGCTGTTCTCTCGACAAAGCTTTTCCATACGCAATTAGTAATCCATCGTTTCGATAAACCAGAGGACCCCATTGCTTGCATTTCTCAATCCAGGCCATTGCATCATCCAGGGTTTTAAAATGCTGCTGTCCCTCTTCTAATACAGCTCGGCTGATCCCGTTATGCTTGGGTAACCAATGGCTGCCCAAGCCTGGATAACTAATTCCCATGCTGCCATTCCAGCGTTTAATCCGCGGCGACATGACAACAGATCGTGTGGCCCCCTCCCATGTATAATATCTTTTCAGTCCTTTCCCAGATTTGATGCTAATAGTCCCCGCACTTGTAGTAGCTACTACTGTTGAATTAGGTGGCATTACGATTTCGTTAACAGTGGGGACTGGAGGATCTCCTTTTGACCAATCGTCAATAAGCTCTATCAAGCCTATGCCCATATTTGTAAACATGAAAAAATATACAGCCAATAACAACACAATTATTGCGATAAGTACTTTTTTCATTGAATTTCCTTGCTAGCGTACTTCCGGGTCTGATAAATCCAGCAAATCAAAAAATACGCAAAACCATATCTCTAGCTCTTCTTGATTTATCATCATGGGGTTGAAATCTCATTGCTGCGTCACGTAATTCTTTGTCGCATTTGTTTTTATTATTGCACGCGTCTGCTTCAGTAGGTGGGTTCACAACATCTCTCCAACCGAAACCATTAACAGCATAACATGCATCATGTTGTTGACATGCCGCATCTAACTCATCAATTGGTGGAGCAGAAAAATATCCAGGGCCGCAATAGTTGCCGTACCAAGGACTTTTTCCAGAAGGATCGGTCAAATTTGTTGGGTTATTTTGAACGTACGCGTACAGGTTTACATCGCCGCCATCGAACCCTATGGGGTCGCGACTGATGAACCGCCCATCCATCGGATCATAGTATCGTGCGCGGTAAAAGTAGAGCCCGGTCTCCCTATCCCACTCCCTGCCGGTATAGGTAAACGGCTGTTTGACACGGTTTTTCTGATCTTTGAGGTTGCCAAACGACTCATACTCGTAGGTCTGGACGACTTTCCCAGCCTTATCGGTCAGGGTAATAATACTCCCCAATCCGTCGACATGATAGTAATAGACTTCTCCCTTTCGCTGCATCGACAGCGGTTCATCAATGCCGACTCCATGGACGTATTTGGTGGTGTCGGTTTTCGTTTGCCCTTCTTCTGTCTTGGTCAGATATTCCAGGATGATATTCTGACCGTCATAGACGTAGGTGTAGGTTTTTGATTCTTCCACTCGGCCGTGCTCGGCTTTTTCGACCTTCTTCTCGATCCTCCTGCCAAAGGGATCGTACTTGAAACTGGCTGAGAGAGTCTCATCTTCGTACTTTGTTTCCGCCCTTATCAGGCGATTCTCGAAGTCATAGGTGTAGGTCCATGCATTGCTGTCCCTCTCCTCGTTCTCCCCATCGTGCCCAAGTCTTGGCGTCTTGGCAGTGAGATTGCCGTTTTTGTCGTAGGTGTAGACATGGCGCGCATCCGTGAGCAGCTGATTGCCGGAGCCGTAAGCATACGCCGCCTGTATTCGCGGGCCGGTCAGGCGGTTGCCGACCGGGTCGTAGGTGTACTGCTCCGCCCGGATCTTGCGATCATGGTGCCCGCCTTCGTCCCGGTCTTCTCCCCGGCCCTGCAACGGTGTTGGAACGGCCTGGAGAAGTTCATACAGCTTATCATAACCATAGGTGTACTGTACGGCAGGTTCGGTTTTGGTGAGGCGGTTGCCCACCTTGTCGTGGGTGTAGACAAAACCGGCTACAGTTGAGGCGCCGGACGTCGTCAGGCTGGTCAGCCTTCCGGAGGTATCGTAGGCGTAGGTCGTGGTTACACCGTTGGGGAAGGCGAGACCGCTTCTCCGGCTCGATTTGTCGTAAGTGTTCGCATACGTCCTACCGCCGCCATCGGTGATCGTTGCCAGGCGTCCCGCGGTATCGTAGGCATAGCTGACCACCGAGCCTTCAGGATAGGTGATCTTGGTCTTTCTCCCGGCATTGTCGTAAGTGTACTGGAGTACCCTGCCGTTGGCATCCGTTGAAGAAAGCATCCTTCCGGCCGCATCGTAGCTGAAGGTATAGGAGAACTCCCTGTTCGCGGCAGTGAGGATGTTCCCCTTGGCGTCGTAGGTGTAACACTCTTCGGTATGGTCAGGGTGGATCTTTTTCAACAACCTGCCGTTGCCGTCATAGCGGTAGCCAGTGGTATTGCCGTTGGCGTCGGTCTTGGAAACCAGATTGCCCCTGGCGTCGTAGGCATAGCTGGTGACATTGCCCAATGGGTCGGCCTCTTTGACGAGCCTGCCGAGTTGATCGTAGCTGTAGCTGGTTACGTTGCCGTTGGCATCGGTCAACGAGGTGAGTTTGTCCGCCCCGCCCCCGCAGGATGGGCAGGTGCTGCCGCCATAGGCGTAGCTGGTGACGTTTCCGCGGGCATCGGTGGTCTTCAGGAGCTTTCCCTTGTAGTTGTACTCGTATTTGGTTGTGTTGCCATTGGCATCGGTCTGGGAGAGCTTGTTGCCGTTCAGGTCGTAGGTGTAGGTGGTGGCGTTTCCTTGCGGGTCAGTCACGTTCACGAGCTGGCTCTTCGCGTTGTACTCAAAGCGCGTAGTTGCCCCTTTGGCGTCGGTCTGGCTGGTCATGTTCCCGGCCGCGTCGTAGGTGTAGCTCGTGGTCGCGCCGGTCGGGTCGGTGACCGAGGCGAGATTCCCTGCCCCATCGTAAGCAAAGCTCGTTGCCTGACCGAGGGGATCGGTGATCTTGGCAACATTCCCCATGACGTCGTAGGCGTAGGCAGTCGTGGCGCCGGCCGGGTCGGTCATGGCCGTCATGTTACCCTTGGTGTCGTAGGCGTATGCGGTCACTCCGCCCTGCGGGTCGGTGATGCTCAGTACCTGGCCGAAGGGGTTGTAGGTGTAGGAGGTCGTCTGGCCGAGGGGGTCGGTAGTGGAAGTCATATTCCCCCGGCTGTCATAGGTGGATGTGGTGGTTGTGCCATCGGGAGCAGTCGTGGAGAGGCGGTTGCCGGCCCCGTCGTAGGTGTAGCCCGTCACACCCCCCTGGGGGTCGGTCTTGCTTTTCAGGGTCCCGGCCTGGGTGTCGTAGGTGTAGCTCCAGACCCCGCCGTCCTTCTCGGTGAAGGTGGTGGTCCTGGTCGTGTCGGTCGCCTGAGGATAGGCAATGGACCTGGTTTTTCCTTCCGGATCGGTGGAGGAGGCCACCCGATGGTTGGCGTCGTAGGTATAACTGGTGGTGTTGCCAAGAGGGTCGGTCTTGGAGAGCATGAAGGCAGTGGTGTCGTAGGTATAGCGCCACGTGCCGCCATCGGGTTGGGTGACAGAGTTCAAGGTGGTGCCTACAGAGAGGACATAGCTGTAGCCGGCCGGATCGGTGATCGCGGTCAGGTGGTTGGCGCCATCGTAAGCAAAGCTGACTGTCCGGCCGGCTGGATCGGAGACCGTCGAGAGGTTGTTGCCGCTGTAGGTGAAGCTCTGCCTGTTCCCGTTGCGGTCGGTGATGGAGGTAATCTTCCCGGCAGCGCCGAAGTTGTATCTTGTGCCGTCCTTCCGGGTCATGGTGAAGGTCTTGTCGACATTCTTAGCCAGGGTAGAATAATTGCCCGGCTGGGAGATATAGGCCCCGTTTGACAGGGTGAAGTAGTCGTATTTCCAGTTTGGTTCGCTGATGAGCACCGAACCGTCGGCGTTTTCCTTCAGGGAGATGTTCATAGTTATGGCTCCAACTGCGTCCCAAAGAGCCGTTGTGGGGGGCAAGGCTATTGTAATAAAGGGTCTTGGCCGTGTCAAGCCCTGTCCCCTTGGAGGAGAACAGCTCCTGGCTGTGGGAGAGGTTGCCGCTGGCCACGTGGGCGGAAGAGCCGAAATCGACATAGAGACCGCATTGTCCAGCAGGGGGCTCAGTAACGGTGAAGGCAATGGTTTTCGAGTCGCTGCATTTGCCGTCATTGGTCTGGGCGGTGAGGGTGGCGGTATAGGTACCCGGATCAACGATTTTGCCACTGGTGTCTTTCCCGTCCCATGTGACAGAGGGGGATATGCCGGTGCCTTGATAGGTCTTGCCTGCCACAGTCATTGTCCAAGTGATGGGTTTGCCGGAATCGTCCGATATTGCGCCGGACAAATTAATACTGCCGCCGAAATTAGGGTTGATTAGCTTGCTAGCAGCTTGAAGGTTGGTGATATGTAGATTGCACGCAGATTTAACAATTACCTGAGCATTTTGAGTCTTAGCGCTGCAATTGCAGACAGCCAATTTGACCGTATACGTAGCAGTATAAACTCCCGGAGGGACATCAACCCCGTTCGCATCTTTCCCATCCCAATATGCCACTGCCATAGTGTTTTTGCGACTAACCGTTTTCCCATTTGGTAACGTGATGGTCGAGGTCACCAAGCCGTAGTATTCCCCCCAAGGCTCGATAGCTCTACCAGAAAAGGACACCGATTCGCCGGGTTTGATTTCACTTGATGAGCCAGCGAAACTTTCTATTGTGGTGTCACAAATGGTTATATATTGTGTTGTTGATTTAATGAACGGTGCCGGGTTATAACTGGATATATCCCAGTTCCAAGCGGGTGTAGCACACCACAGTATTTCAATAGTAGGTGAAGGATAATATGGCGCACTACAAGTACAATTCCACCCCCAGTTGTCTGGGAACGTGCCCCCATCGCACCTCGCGCCATGACCATCACCACTATCCCATTCATATTTTGTATTCATACGATCCCAACCACACCAACTTGCAAATGCAGAAGGAACAAATCCCATAATCAGCAATAAACCAACTATCAAACCTCTCCATAATGTTCTGTGCACTCTAGTACCAAGTAACACATAATATTTCGTATCAGCCCAACATATGGTATACTGGTGGCAACTCACTCAAGGAGGCCACCATGTCGCCGAGATACCGAGTAACACTGACCGAGGAGGAGCGCAAAGAA
>JAJZTK010000251.1 GCA_021849045.1 Deltaproteobacteria bacterium
ACCGGACGTCCCCCGGTCCAGGCGGTTCACCGGCCGGAGTCGGCAGGGGGTACCCCGTAGTTCCAGAAACCGTTCGGCAACGGCCAGGAGGGTCGGTTCGTCTTCGCCGGTCCGGTGAACCGGTAATTCCGGCGGTTTGTTGGCGACGATGACCCGTTCGTCCTCGTAAAGAATATCGAGAAGCGGTCGTGTCGATGCCAGCAGTTCCCTGGTCCGGGCACTTTCCTTCATCGCGATATGGTCGCCGCTTACCAGCAGCGTTGTTCCTGTGGCTGGCTGACCGTTTACCAGCAGGTGGCCGCGGGTCTGAAGTTTGCGGAGATAGGCGGCGGGAGCCGTAGGGAGCACGGCGTGCAGCCAGCTTTCAAGCTGGCGGCAGTGATCGGATTCGGTAATGGAAAAGCTCAGCATGGGAGGACTATACCCGTTCCGGGCTGTCAGGGCAAGCGTGACGGAAACCAGTTAGCACTTGACCTGATCAGGAAGGCACAGTATATGATGTGTCGGGGCTGAAACCTTTCCCAGTAAAGGCCAGTGCCGATTCTGCACGATCAAGGAGATTGGAATGGGAGTACTGGTTGTCGGTTCCGTGGCTATCGATTCGGTGGAGACCCCGTTTGGCAAGGGGGAGAGTGTTCTTGGCGGGTCAGCGACCTATTTCGCCACTTCGGCCAGTTTTTTCACCGACGTGAATCTGGTGGGGGTGGTGGGCGAGGATTTCCCCGAGGAACATGTGGCGTTTCTCCGTTCCCGGAACATCGACCTGCAAGGGCTGGTCCGTGACCAGGGGAAGACCTTCCACTGGAAGGGGCGCTACGGCTTCGACCTGAACGAGGCCCAGACACTCGAAACCCATCTGAACGTCTTTGCCTCGTTTCGTCCCCGGGTGCCGGAGGCGTATCGGGATGCCGAGTACCTGATTCTGGCCAACATCGATCCGGAACTCCAACTGGAGGTGCTGCGGCAGGTCCGGCAGCCGAAGGTGGTCGCCTGCGACACCATGAACTTCTGGATATCGTCCAAGCCGGAGGCGCTCAAAGAGGTGGTGGCCAAGGTCGACTTTCTGATCATCAACGAGGGGGAGGCTCGGCAGCTCTCCGGCGAGGTCAACCTGGTGAAGGCGGCCCGCTCGATTCTTGCCCTCGGGTGCAAGAACCTGATCATCAAGCGGGGGGAGTACGGGGTGCTGATGTTCGCCGGCTCGTCGGTGTTTGCCGCGCCGGCCTACCCGCTGGAAGAGGTCTTCGATCCGACCGGCGCAGGTGACACCTTTGCCGGCGGCTTCATGGGGTATCTGGCCAATACCGGGAACCTTTCCGAGGAGGGCATCCGCCAGGCCATTGTCTGCGGCAGTGTCATGGCCTCCTTTACGGTGGAGGACTTCAGCCTGAATCGTTTGAAGCGGCTGGCATACCCGGAAATCGAGGCCCGTTATCGGAGCTTCAAGGGGATGACCCATTTCGAGGGGCTTGCCGCAGGCTAACGTGCCGGAAGTCCCACCGGATTGACACTGTCGGGCGAATCTGCTAGGGTGCCGCACGCATGCTGTGAATTTGCTCATAGGGGGAGGCTCGCGGCCGGCGCGTTCAGTGGCCTGCGCACCGGGGAAACCAATGGATATGTGCCGTTTTCTGTTTCCAAGCATAGCGCTTGCCCTGATGCTCACCGCCTGCAGTATGACCGCGACTGCCAGGAATCAGGCATCCTACCATTTTCAGATGGGGCAGTCCCATCTGGCCGAAAACAATATCACCGGGGCACTCGTCGAGTTCACCCAAGCCGAGTCGCTTTCTCCGGATGACCCGGAGCTCCTCAATTACCTGGGGCTGACCTATCTGCGCAAGGGTAAGTTCGAGATTGCCGAGCAGAAATTCCGCCGGGCCCTGACGCTGAAGCCGACGTATACCGACGCCCGGAATAATCTGGGGCTCGTATTCCTGGAGACGAAGCGCTGGGACGAGGCGATCTACCAGTTCAAGCTGGTGACCGAGGATATTTTCTATCTCGACCAGGCCGCTGCGGCCATCAATCTGGCCATTAGCTATTCGGGCAAGGGAGAGTTCCAGCAGGCGCTGGCCATTCTCAGGCCGCTCGTCGCTACCTATCCCCGTGATCCCCGGGCCCGCCTGAATCTCGGCAAGGTCTACTCTTCGCTCGACAAGCTTGAGCTGGCCGTTACCGAATACCGGAAGGCGATCGAACTTTACCCCGATTATGCCGCAGCCCACTACAACCTTGCCCTGGCCTACCTGAAACAAAAAGACAAGAGCGCTGCCCGCGCCTCCTTCCGGGAGGTGGTGCGGATTTCTCCCGATGCCGAGATCGGGCAGTTGTCCCGTGAGTATCTGGACCTCACGAAGTGAGATGACTGTGCCTGAGTCGCCGGATCTATACCATGCCAATGACCGGGTCGGAGCCACGCTGCGGGAGCTCAGGACTTCCCGCGGGATAGCCCTGGAAGAGGTCGCCCGGGTAACCAGGATCGGCAAAGAGTATCTCCTGGCCATTGAAGATGACCGTCTGGACAAGCTCCCGAGCGGTGCCTACAGCCGCGGCTTCATTCGCCAGTACGCCCAGTTTCTCGGGTTGGGAGAGGCCGAGATCGCCGCCCTCCTGGACCCGCCTCTGCCGGAATCGGGAGACAACACCCGTGCCGGTCTGGAAAACGGTCCCCTCCGCCGGCAGCAGCCGGGAGGGGCGAACGCAACGAGGAACTGGCTTCTTCCCGCCCTGCTGTTGGTCCTTATCGTGTTGATCGCCCTGGTGACCGGCGACCGGCGGCCAGGACCCGTGGTACAACCGACTGCCACGGTTGATCACCCCATCCCGGCAGTGGTGGCGCCGTCAGCGCCGCAGTCGCGACAGCTTGCCGTCACCAGTGCCCGCCGGCACCAGGAGCAACCGGTTGCGCCGGCGGTCGGATCACAATCGGTGGTAGGGCAGCAACCCCGGGGGGAGTCCCCAAGCGAAGGAGTTGTGCTCCGGCTCAAGGTGGTTCAGGACAGCTGGCTCACCATTACCATCGATGACGCCATGTCCCAGCAGTACGAACTCAAGAACGGGGATGTCATAGAGTGGAAGGGCGAGCGCAGTTTCATACTGGACGTGGGTAACGGCGCCGCTTTCGAAGGAGATTTCAACGGCAAGCCGATCCAGTCGCTGGGCGAGGCGGGAAAGCCCGCCCATCTGGTGCTCAGGGCCAAGGCTCAAAACGCCCCATAAGAGGAGTTTCGCTATGCAAGTGGTTGCACGGTGTCGTAAATGCGGCAAG
>JAJZTK010000090.1 GCA_021849045.1 Deltaproteobacteria bacterium
CGCTTCATGGATTTCACCTGCCGGGTGAGATTTTGCTGGCTGGCAGAATAGCATAATTATCAAAGAACTTCGATATGTTAGAAGCTGATTGGAGCAATTTTATGTATGTAGCGTCACGGAGTCAGGTTGCAGATATCAACTGAGAAGGTTGGTGACTTGGCTTTAGTAAGAATCGAGCGTTTTGACAGGGCAGAGTCAAGTGGTATTAAACCCACACTCTAGAAAAAGTAAAATGTGTAGGTTTGATACCTAAGTAATTGCCCCAAATCGAGTAGGTACAGCCGGAGTCATCTGTTTTGAACGACCCAAAAAATGACAGCCAAATTTCAGTAAGAAGGCATGGAACCGCTGCCAAGCGGGTCCATGCCTTGTCGCTTTGTCGTTTCCAGTAGGCCGATGAACCGGAAATTATTCGAGTGATAATACTAACCGCTTACCAAGAGCTGCTGCTAGCTTATCAAGTTGGCGGAGCGACGGCCAATGTTTCGGATCCTCCAAGCGAGAAACCGCAGGCCACGAAGTGCCAAGGGTTCGTGCAAGATCTGAAAACTTTTTTTCTCCTCGGTTCAACTTGACGAGAAGAGCCGCCTGGATGTTGACATCCGGCGCAATCATATGCACGTTAGCGCCAGATTCGGAGTGTGGAAGGGGGATAATCTCGTTATCTTCCATCCTTGATTTAAGAGTTAGGTCTAATACCTCTATGGCGTTGTAATTAGCTTCCTCAAGAGTGTCCCCTTCGCTGATGGCTTCAGGGAAGTCAGGAAAAGTAATGGTGTATCCGCATTCATCGGCAGGATCAAATATAGCCGGATATTCGATTTTCATTTTAATTTTACCCCCGTTTGTTTCTCGATGGAGAGCAACGTCTTGATTTTGACGTCTTGTGCGCCGTGAACCGGCACAGTGACCTTCACGCCATCTTTTATCATCTGGTGATGGCTGCCATTAATTGCCTTGATCTCCCATCCCAGAGCTTTAAGCTTTTTTATGATTCCTTTGCCGTTCATTTTTATATTGATATATCATTTTAGGTAATCGGTCAACCAGTTTGAAGGAAAAGGTCCAACAATCGACGGCACTCAGTCGGCGCGGATAAATCCAGCGCCGCTGGTGCGCCTCATTAGGCTCCTCGCTGTGCTACGTGGGTAGCCTGAAATCGAGCTTACCGGCAATAAGGTAAGCCATGTTGATGAGGTTCTTAGTAGAGCGGTACCCTCTGGCCCTTCTCTTGGCAGCTTGGATGTGGGTATCGAAATCCAGACAACCTGATTGCCATCGCTTATATCGTCGCCGGGAAGCTCAACTTTAGGTCGTTGCACCCCTTACCCATGTGAAACGTTGCAGGTCCACTGTGTCAAGTTGGGAACAGCGCCTTGAGAAGTCTTATCGTTGGAGGTGAGGGAGGTATTCGGCAACCAGTTCTTCGACCAGATTCGCTTGAAGGATGTCTCTTTGACGCTTCATAGGGTCCCGGTCAAGCTGTTCAGCCATCCATCTTTTGAAGCTGACGAAGGCCAATGGAGAAATAGTGTTCATCCTTGCCATGTGGCCGGTCGTGGACACGATCATCGCCGAAAAGCGTGGCCCATCGAGCAGCAGGCCGGCATTCCGTGCAGGTACTGCATAGAACTCATCACCCTCTTCGGTCAGTCGCAGAGGGTGGGGATCACCGTGTTTCGGTTCCCTTCGAATGATATCGACTTCAAAGCCCTTGCTGTTGACGGCAGTGTATTTCTGGTCGCTACGGATTTTAAAGGTGGAATCCACCTTCTGGATCAACTTCAACATTGATGTACCCGCACTGGTCATCTGTGCGATAAAGCTCAAGCGCTTCCGGGTATCCAGAAGAAGGTCAATGTCCTTGGTTGCCAATGCTGCCGCTTCTCCAAAACCAACGCCTGCCGCAGCTTCATAAGCGTAGAGGGTGTGAGTGCCGATGACCGTGAAATAGTCCGAAAGCCCCTCTTTGGCGAGCTTGTTTAGTATGTCGATGAGTATACGAGGCGTCCGGCCGACAAAAAGCGCCCGGTTCATCCGCTGTTGTCGCTCAAGCGCACTTGTAAGGTCTGAGAGTCTTTGCTCGGCCTCTGTTTTTCTAGCGATGAAATTTTGGTAAATTTGTTCTGTCTTCTCAGTGCGAAGACCAATACTTTTTTGAGCGTTGCTGGGCGAAGTACGGATCAGGTATTCCGCTTCCCCCTGTCGCTTCCAATACATGCCCCCACGTACTTCGGAAGCAGCTTTTCGGGCATCTTCCCAGGCCGTGAACGTTGCCTGAGCGTCGATATACTGGCGCCTGGCATCTTCACCTATATCAATCCAATGATATTTTTTCCGTATTTTTTTCATGTATTGAACTTTATACGGAAAACAACACAAATTCAACCAGATAATCCTGCCAGTATTGACAAGTGTAGTCCTGCCAAGCATGCCTTGACTATATTGACCGAACCGCTTCTAATTGATTGCATTGAGGGAAAAATAGTGAGGGGGCAAAAATTCTCGAAGAATTCTTCAGCCCCCCCCATAGGTCCCGGTTTCAGGTAGTGGCCACAACTTCTGACCGCATCGACCTCTTTTTTGCTCAATAGCGATTGATTTCCAGATAACCCCGCCAGGCACCAATTGACATCCAGGTCGGCATGTCCAGTCTTTCGGGCTCATCGTTTGCGGGAGCCACAGGACGGGCGGCACTCGATGTTTCCGTGGAGCTTGTAGCCTGTTTCCGGTCGTCCCGGTAAGAATCCGGGGACGGTCGCTTGCCGGTACTCTTTCCGTTGACAATCCTGCTGGTGCATTGTGACACGTTCATGGCTTTTCCTCCGCGCTGTTTGATTTTGACCAAACTATACGCTTCAGAAATATCATTGCAAGCGTGAATTTGACAAAAAAGTCATGTAATACAGTGTGTTACGGTGTGTGTGTTTTGAGTGGCGAACTGGTTTTTTGCAAGCTGGCTCTAGTGAACGGGAAGTGAGTAGGTGTGAGCGTAACTGTTTGATATTTATCTGATATTTATTGTGAGAAATCAGTAACGTTATTCTATGATCTTGTTGATCTGTGGCGGCTCTGTCCGCAAGAAAAAATCACTTATTTTTATTTATTTTTATGCAGCCATATTCAGAACATCCTTTTGAACAGAGAACTATGACTCCCTGTCGTGGCATCAACCGCGGGATAGCCGCTTCCATTCATGATCGGTGGCAGTGCAACGGCGCCGTTTTGTTTGTTTTTTAACAGCAACTGTGCTATCAACCCTCGTGAACCCTCCTTATTCGGCGTTGCCGGGGCTAGCCGTTCCTGAAATTCTAGGGACCGGATCTCCGCAAGGCATGGCAAACATTACTCACATGACAGATACCATTACAGTTATCGGCGGTGGCCTGGCTGGCTGCGAGGCTGCCTGGCAGGCCGCCCGGCGCGGTGTTAGCGTCACCCTGCACGAGATGAAGCCGGCGAAGTTTTCGCCGGCCCATTCCCTTCCCGGACTGGCCGAACTGGTCTGCTCCAACTCCCTGCGGGGCGAGTCCCTGGAGAACGCGGTCGGTCTCCTGAAGGAGGAACTCCGCCGGGCCGACTCGCTCTTCATGGCTGCGGCCGATGCCACCAGGGTCCCGGCCGGCGGTGCGCTGGCCGTCGACCGGGAGCTCTTCTCCGCTGCCATCACGGAGAAGATAGACAGTCACCCGCTCATCACGGTCGTGCGGGGAGAGGTGACCGCGCTTCCTCTCGATGGAATCGTCATCGTCGCGTCCGGCCCGCTCACCAGCGACCCTCTGGCAGTAGCACTGCAGCGGCTGACCGGCGAGTACCTCTATTTTTACGACGCCATCGCTCCCATTGTCACGGCCGATTCCCTGGAGATGGGTAAGGTATTTGCCGCCTCCCGCTATGGCAAGGGGGATGGGGACGACTATCTGAACTGCCCGCTCGATCAGGAGGAGTACGACCGCTTCGTGGCCGAACTGCTGGCGGCCGAAAAGGTGCCGGCCCGGGAGTTCGAGAAGGTGGTACACTTCGAGGGATGCATGCCGGTCGAGGCGTTGGCATCCCGCGGACACGACACGCTCCGCTTCGGCCCGATGAAACCGGTGGGGCTGGTCGATCCCCGCACCGGCCGCGAGCCCCATGCCGTTGTCCAGTTGCGGGCCGAAAACCGCGAGCGGACCCTCTTCAACCTGGTGGGGTTCCAGACCAAGCTCACCTGGCCCGAGCAGCGGCGGATCTTCCCGCTGATCCCCGGCCTTGGCCGGGCCGAGTTTGCCCGCCTCGGCTCCATGCACCGGAACACCTTCATTAACGCCCCCCGGCTGCTGGAGCCGACCTTCCAGCTGAAGGGGGAGCGCCGTATCTTTTTCGCCGGCCAGATCACCGGGGTTGAGGGGTATGTGGAGTCGGCCGCTAGCGGCTTTCTGGCCGGGATCAACGCGGCACGGCTGGTCCGGGGCGAAGCCTTGACCCTGCCGCCGCCGGAGACGGCCCTGGGCGCACTGGTGCATCACATCACCAACACGGACGCCCGGCATTTCCAGCCGATGAACGTGAACTACGGCCTCTTCCTCGACCTCCCCGGCCGGGTGAAAAAGAAGGAGAGGCGGGCCAGGCTGGCCGAGCGGGCAACGGCCATGCTCGACGAGTGGATGACGACACTGTAGGGGCGCGGTTGCCGTGCCCGGGCGGGGAGACCCCGCCCCTACGAGGCGATTTATGGACAAGGACAAGGAACGACAGGAACTATCGGTGATCGGCCGTCTCTTCTGCCTGGAGGCGTTGATCTTTCTCATGGGGCTCTTTTCGCTGGGCTCCGGACTGTATACCGGTGAGGCGATCCAGCTCTTCTGGGGGGGACTGATCATCGTCGGTGCGGTTGCCCTGCATTTTGTCCGCAAGAAGGACTGGAAGAAGCACTGGGCCGAGCAGGAGGAGTTTCAGCGGCGGATGGAAGAGAGGCAGAAGAGGGAAAAGGAAAAGAAAAAACATGGCAACTGAGATCGTCCTCGCCTCGGCGTCGCCCCGCCGGGCCGAGCTGCTGGAGTCGGCTGGCATCCGCTTCGTGGTGGTGCCGGGCCATATCGACGAAACCCCGTTTCCCAATGAGCTTCCCGCCGCCCATGTGCTCCGCCTGGCCGGGGAAAAGGCCCGGGAGGTCGCCGGCCGGGAGCCGGGCCGCTTCTTCATCGGCGCCGACACGGTGGTGGTCTGCGACGGTGAGATCATGGGGAAGCCGCGGGACGATAACGACGCCATCCGGATGCTCAGAAAGCTCTCCGGCGTAGTCCACGAGGTGATCACCGGCTTCGCAGTCCTCGACCGGGGGCAGGGGACGGCGGTGAGCCGGGCCGTGACCACCCGGGTCATCTTCAAGCCGCTGGCTGACGTCGAGATCGCTGCCTACGTGGCGACCGGCTGCCCCCGGGACAAGGCCGGGGCCTACGCCATCCAGGGAGGTGCGGCCTACATGGTGGAGCGGATCGACGGTTCGTACACCAATGTCGTCGGCCTGCCGCTCTGCGAGGTGGTGGCTGCCCTGCGGGAAATGGGCGCGGTTTGACATCTGCCCCTTGAGCAGGGAGAATTATCGTCATGTCGATCCAACAGAACCTGGACGAAATCGGTCAACGTATTCGTGCTGCCGCGTTGAAGGCCGGTCGGGACCCGGCGTCGGTCCGGCTGGTGGCGGTCTCCAAGACCAACCCGGCGACCCTGGTGAATGAGGCGGCCCGGGCCGGGCAGCGGCTGTTCGGCGAGAACTACGTGCAGGAACTTGCGGTCAAGGCGCAGGCAGTGACCGAACCGGTCGAGTGGCATTTCATCGGCCACCTGCAGAGCAATAAGGTGCGGCAGATTGCCGGCATGGTGACCATGATCCACTCGGTGGACCGGTTCTCCCTGGCCGAGGAGATCGACCGGCAGTGGGCAAAGCTGGGTCTTTCGTGCGACGTGCTGGTGCAGGTGAACATTGCCGGCGAGTCCACCAAGAGCGGTACCACCGCGGCGGCGGCGGTCGAGCTGGTGACGGCCGTTGCCAGGCTTCCCCACCTGCGGGTCAAGGGGGTGATGACCATGCCGCCGTTCTTCGACGATCCGGAAGGTAGCCGTCCCTATTTCCGGGCGCTAAGGGAACTCGCGGAGGAGATCGACCGGCTGGTCATTCCCGGCGTGACGATGACCGAACTCTCCATGGGGATGTCGGGCGACTTCGAGGTGGCCATCGAGGAGGGGGCGACCCTGGTCCGGGTCGGCTCGGCCATCTTCGGCGAGAGATGATCGGAAGGAGGGTGGGACGTGACGCAGACGGAAGCGGAAGGACTGCTGGCCAAGGGGCTTGAGGCCCTGGCGCACAATCATACCTACCTGGCCATGACCTGCTTGGAGCAGGCGGCCCGCTACGAGCGGACCTCCATCGTCCTTTCCCATCTGGCCTACTGTCTGGCAGCCAACGGCCGTGATGCCGGCCTGGCGATCGAAATGGCGAGCGAGGCGTTGGCCCAGGAGCCGTACAATCCCATTTTTTGTCTCAACTTGGGGCGCATCTATCTGCTGGCCGGCAGGCGGGGTGATGCTGTCCGCATCTTCCGCCAGGGGCTGGTCTACACCAAGGATCGGACCATCATCGACGAGCTGGAAAGGCTCGGCACCCGCAAGAAGCCGGTTTTCCCAGGGCTGCACCGGGATAATTTCCTCAACAGGTTCCTGGGGCTTCTCTTTAATCGATTCGGCCTGCGCTGACGCCTTTCCCGTTTCCTTCCCTCCCGGTTATCTGCTATAAGAGAACCTCCAATAAACCAGGGAGGTTTTTAGTTGAAGTTTCTCCGTCTGATCCTCGTTTTTGTCCTGTTTATCCCCGCCCAGAACGTCATTGCCGCCCAACCCGCCACCCAGCCCGTACCGGTCAGTGTCCCGATCCTGCTCTATCACCGCTTCGGCGCCACGGTGGCCGACGGCATGACCATTACCACGCCGGTATTCGAGAGCCATTTGAAGTACTTGCGGGACAACGGCTACACGGTGATCCCGCTCCGGCGCCTGGTGGACTGGTACCTGAAGAAGGGACCGGCGCCGGCACCCAAGTCGGTGGTCATCGTCGAGGATGACGCCCACAAGTCGGTCTACTCCGACATGCTGCCCCTGGCGAAAAAGTATAATGTGCCGGTGACGGTCTTCATCTATCCGTCGGCCATCTCCAACGCCAAGTATGCCATGACCTGGGATCAGCTGCGGGAGCTGAAGAAGAGCGGGCTCTTCGATTTCCAGTCCCATACCTACTGGCATCCGAACTTCAGGAAGGACCGGAAGAAGATGAAGCCGGCCGAGTTCGACAAGTCGGTGACGATGCAGCTCACCAAGTCCAAGGCGCGGATCGAGAAGGAGCTGGGGGTGAAGGTCGATCTCCTGGCCTGGCCGTTCGGCATCTACGACGACGACCTGCTCCGGCGGGCCGCTGCCGCTGGTTATGTGGGAACGTTCACCATCGAGCGCCGCAATGCCACAGCCGGCGAACAGGTGATGAAACTCCCCCGCTATCTCCTGATCAACGCCGACAAAGGCGCGGCCTTTGCCCAACTGCTGGTCGGGAAGGGACCGAAGCGGAACGTAGTGTATTAAGCCGTGAGAAGTGAGGAGTGAGGAGTGAGGAGTGAGGAGTGAGGAGTGAGGAGCAGCCCAAGAAACATCCCTGTCCTGACTGCAGCTTCTGCCAGTGGTGCGGTGACGATCGCTGCCGCCTCTGCCGGGGAACATGTGCGACTCCTCGCAGAAAGCTGTCTCAGGCAGAACAGATCGCTCTGTACGATGCCATCAACGATGTCGGTACCAATATGCATGCCGATGAAACCCTGGACGAACTGCGTGGGTATGGGCTTCGCATCGCCCAGCCCATCCATGGCTACCGTTTTTCCCTCGATCCGCTTCTCTTGTGTGATTTTGGCCTGCCGCGCCCCGGGGAGCGGGTTCTCGATCTGGGAACTGGTAGCGGCATCATCCCGCTCATGCTGGCACGCCGCGTGGCAGACCTCGAACTGGTCGGGGTTGAGCATCAGCAGGCAATGGCGGAACTGGCCCGGCGCAACGTGGCGATGAACGGCCTGGCAGAGCGGATCACCATTTTCCACGAGGATGTAACGGCCCTGACCGGGCATTTCCCCGCTTCATCCTTTGACAGCGTGCTGGCAAACCCGCCGTTCCGTAAACAGGGGACCGGCCGGCTGAGTCCGAAGGCAGGCCGGGATCTGGCGCGACATGAATCGTCTGCCGGACTCGCCGAATTCCTGGCCGCCGCCAAGTACCTGGTCAAACCTGGCGGGAGGATCTGTTTCGTCCATCTGCCGGCCCGGCTCGGGGAGTTTCTGGCGACGGCCGCCACCCTCAAACTTGCCCCATTGCGGCTGCGCCTGGTCCATGGGGCGGCGACTGCCGATGCCAGAATGTTTCTCATCGAGCTGGCCAAGGGGCGGCGTGGTGAACTTCAGGTGCTGCCGCCCCTGATCACCCGGGGGAATGGCGGCGATTACTCGGCAGAGATTTCGCGGATGCTGACGGGGGTGTGATGCTGTGGTGAGGTGGTGGGAGCGTTGACGGCCAAGCCGGAAACCGCACTTAGTCGTCCTTGCTCATCAGATGTCTGCGCATGAGGGTTGCCAGTTCGTCACGCAGTTCGTTATCTTCGACCAGCGACACCTGCCGGTCAATGAACTGCTCCTCTTCGGCCGTGAGGGGGCGGGAATGTACCTGTTTCGCAATGGGAAGGCGTTTTGCCGGCTGTGGGTTGCCTGCCTTCAGGTAGATCTCCCGCACCAGATCTTCACCGGTCTTCTCGTTCAGCCGGGTGATGATCTCCCCTTTCAGAAAGGTGAGCTGCTGCAGCCATGGGCCGCTGGCAACGGTTACGGTGAGAACACCGTCACGGATGGCGGTCGGTCGGGCGCGGCGAGCGACCTGCGGCCCGACAACTTCATCCCATACCTGCCAGATAGCGATTTCCCTGAGGAGTCTGGCCGCCGGCTTGCCGCCGAAGACGCTGGCCAGCAGGGCTGAGACCCCTTGAGGGCGGGGCATCCTTGCACGCTTGCCGCTTGTGGCCCGCCCTTCCGGTGCAGTCTGGCCGTGCCCATGATCATCCTGCGCCATTGAGCCGCCTGCGGACCCGGCCGCCGATGAGCTGGCCAACGACGGCTCCGCCAATCGTGAAGGGGATGAATTTCCAACTGAAGCCTGATTTGATGCGGATGTAGATGATCAGGGGGATGGAAATGTGGACGTAGAAATACCAGGCAAAGGTGAATTTGTCACAACCCTGGCGGAAATAGCCGAGCGGCAGGTTGACGATCAAGGCGAGGAGGATGACTCCCAGGAGGAGCAGGTATACGTGCATGAGCGACCTCTGGGAGGCATCTTACGGGTCCCGGAACGGTTTGTCAATCCGCTTCCCCTTGCATAAATGTGATCTTCTGTGGCAGAGTTGGCATCGAAACGGGAGAGGCAGATGGTAGCAGACAACGACTTTGTGGCGATATTCAATTCAATTCACCGGGTGATGAAGGCCGAGCGACTCCTCAAGGAGTGCAGGCTCCCGATCCTGCTCATACCTGCCCCCCGGGCGGTCAATACCGATTGCGGCCTGGCAATCAGGTACGGGGTGGCGGCGCGGGAAGAGGTGGAGCGGACATTGGCAGAGAACGGTCTTACCCCGGAAAAGGTCTTCGTGAAGCAGGGCGAGGAGTATCTGGAGCAGTAGCAATGTTGCCGAGAGGAACCCAAGAATGAAATCAATCGATTGTCGTACCATGTCATGTCCCTTACCGGTGGTGACCGTGAAGCGGGCTCTTGAAGCGGGAGGCGGCGAACCGCTGACCGTGCTGCTGGACGATGGTGCACCACGGGAGAATGTGACTCGTTTTGCCGCCGGCCGCGGCTACAGTGTTACCGAAAGCCCGATCGACGACGGCTTTTCCCTGGTCATCAGTGGCCAGCCGTCACAGCCGGCACCAGCCGTAGTCAGCCGCCGGGCCGCACCAGTTGTGCTGGTGACAGCGGATCGTCTGGGTGACGGGCCCGAGGAGCTGGGGCGGCTGCTGATGAAAAACTTCATCATTACGCTGCTTGACCTGGCCGAGCTTCCGGACCGGATCTTCTTCCTCAACAGCGGTGTGTTTCTCACCACCGAGGGGTCGGAACTGCTGGAGGCCCTGGAAAAGCTCGGCAACCGCGGCGTGGAGGTCCTTTCCTGCGGGGTCTGTCTCGACTTTTTTCAACGAAAGGACCAGCTAAAGGCGGGGAGCGTGACCAATATGTTCACCATCGCCGAGGGACTGTTGCAGGCCGGCTCGGTCATCCGTCCCTAAGACCGCACCCGTCTTTAGGGCATCTTCGGCCCGGCCTCAATCACAAAATCCTCGACGTAGCGCTGTTTATGCCCGGTGTTTGGGTGCTACGCCTGCGGTTTTGTTCAATCGGCCAGACCAAACCTGCCCCAAATACGGGCACCGTCCTTCTCGGCAGTTTTGCTGGTAAACTCATTTGAACGTCGCCGGTAGGAGTTGCTGCCCGCGCCAACTCCCCGTTTTGCCTTGACATCGGCCGTTCTTACCTCTATTCTGCCTCGTTCCGTTCCCCCTGAAAATGTCCGTGCAGGAGTCATATATGAAGCCACTTTTTCTCAATCCGCCAACATTCGAGGATTTTGACGGCGGGGCCGGTGCCCGCTATCAGGCCTCCCGTGAAGTTACCTCCTTCTGGTATCCGACCTGGCTCTGTTTCCCGGCCGGGATGATTGAAGGATCCCGTGTGGTGGACGCCCCGGTGCAGAAGTTCACACTGGAGGACTGCCTCACCATTGCCAAAGATTTCGACATGGTGGTGATGTACACTTCCACCCCCACCCTGAAGATCGACATCGAGACCGCCCGCCGCATCAAGGAGCGGAAGCCGGGGATCGTTACCGTCCTGACCGGCCCCCATGTCACGATACTGCCCGAGGAGTCGCTGACGGTTGGCAAGGGGGTGATCGATATCGTCTGCCGCGGCGAGTTCGACTACTCCACCAAGGAGCTCTGCGAGGGGCGGGAGTGGGAGCGGGTGGATGGGATCAGCTTTATCCGCGACGGTAAGACGGTTCATACGCCGGATCGGCCCCCCATCGAGGACCTGGACGCGCTTCCTTTTGTGGCTCCGGTGTACAAGCGTGACCTGCCGATCAAGGAGTACGTCATCCCCCACTTCCTGAATCCCTATGTCTCTATCTATTCCAGCCGGGGGTGCCCTTCCCATTGTATCTACTGCCTCTGGCCCCAGACCTTTTCCGGCCGGCGGATGCGTACCCGCTCCCCGCAGAATGTCTATGAGGAGATCAAGTGGATCAAGGACAATATCCCGGAGATGCGGGAGCTCTCCTTTGACGACGACACCTTTACGGCGGACCGCAAGCATGCCCGGGCAGTAGCCGAGCTGATCAAGCCCCTGGGAATATCGTGGACAATCAATGCCCGCGCCAACTGCGACTTCGAGACCCTCAAGGTCATGCGCGAAGCCGGACTCCGTCACGTGGTGGTGGGGTTTGAGAGCGGTAACGAGCAGATCCTGAAGAACATCAAGAAAGGTGTCACCAAGGATCAGGCCATCGAGTTCAGCAGAAACTGCAAGAAGCTCGGCCTCTCGGTCCACGGTGCCTTCATCATGGGGCTTCCCGGCGAGACCAGGCAGACCATCCAGGAAACCATCGAGTTCGCCAAGCGGATGGACCTGAACTCCATCCAGGCCTCCCTTGCCTCCCCCTATCCGGGGACGGAGTTCTATGAGCTCTGCAAGCAGGAAGGGTGGATCGCCTCCGACACCTTCCTGGACGAAACCGGCCACCAGTCCTGTGTCATCAACTATCCCCATCTCTCCAATACCGAGATCTTCAATTCGGTGGAGGAGTTTTACAACAAGTTCTACTTCCGCCCCAAGTACATCGCCCGGAGTGTCATGAAGATGATCACCGACAGTGGCGAGCGGAAGAAACTTCTCAAAGAGGGGAAGCAGTACCTGGCGTACATGAAGAAACGGAAGCAGGCAA
This sequence comes from Deltaproteobacteria bacterium, assembly GCA_021849045.1. Classification (GTDB taxonomy): domain Bacteria; phylum Desulfobacterota; class Desulfuromonadia; order Geobacterales; family DSM-12255; genus Geomobilibacter. The sequence goes on from JAJZTK010000090.1 coordinate 12,056, forward strand.
AGGGATGCTGACTTTCACTCCATGAGGGACACCATGGCACTGGCGTGGCCGTGATGGCCGTTAGCATTTGCTGTGCGACAAAGAGCCTATCCTTAGCGGGGTAGGCTCTTTGTCGTATGGGGACACCAAACTTTCCGAAAGGGACACCCACCTGGTCAGGGAAAATTCAAAGGCACATCCGCCCAAATATGTTGCAGGTCTGCCACATTTGTGTTTTATTAATCCTTAAATTTTAATGTAAATGCTGGTAGAGGGGGAGAAATACACGTCACAGTCGTCACCCGCCCATTCACCTGCCAAAGGCACCAGGGAAAGACGTTAGACCTTCTCCCCTCCTTTCCTTGCCCGTCAGCCGGACCATTGTTTAGCGTTGACCGCATCGGAGAACGAATTCATGCCGTTCAACAAGATAATCCGTCCCACAATAACCGACGTATTGCCGCGTGAGAGATTGTTCAGGCTGCTGGACGATTGCGTCACGCGACCGGTCACATGGATCGGCGGACCGGCGGGGTCGGGTAAATCGACTTTGGTGGCGAGTTACCTCGATGTCCGCAAGACCCCTTGTTTGTGGTACCAGGTGGACGAAACGGATGGGGATATCGCCACCCTGTTTTACTACCTGGGGTTGGCGGCTAATAAAGGTGGTGACGGGAGGCGTAACGCCCTGCCTCTTCTTACACCCGACCATCATTTGACCTTCCGGACGTTTGCCAGGCGGTTCTTCGCAGAGCTTTTCAGCCAGTTGCAGCCCCCTTTTGCGCTTGTCTTCGACAACTACCAAGAGGCCTCCCTTGATTCCCCCCTTCATGAGGTTTTCGGTGTCGGCCTGGACGCGGTGCCTGAGGGGATAAGCGTCATTCTCGTAAGCCGGAGCGGCCCTCCCATTTCTCTGGCCCGTCTGCGGGCCGGCCAAAAGATCAGTTACGTTGGTTGGAATGACCTTCGTCTGACCGCTGAAGAATCGGTCGATTTCGTCGGCCTCTACGGGAAAGATCGCCGGTCGCGCGAAGACAGCCTGAACCTCCATGACAGGACACAAGGGTGGATTGCCGGAATCGTTCTTATGCTGGAGAGGGAAAGGTGGGAAGGGGGCATCAATCTCCCTGCTGGACGGAGCACTCCGGAAGAAATCTTTGATTATTTCGCCAGTGAGCTGTTTGCCAAAACGGACACCGAGATGCAGGAATTCCTGTTGGAAACCGCCTTCCTGCCGGGAACGACAGCCGGCATGGCGCAGCGGCTTACCGGCATCGGCAAGTCCGGAGATATCCTATCCGCGCTGAACCGCAATAACTTTTTTACGGAAAGGCATGATCCTTCCGAGCCTGCGTACCAATACCATCCGCTCTTCAGGGAGTTCCTGCTCAATCGGGCCAGAACGGAGTTTACTCCTGACAAGCTTCAGGCGGTCCGGCAAAAGGCCGCCGCACTCCTGGAAGAAGCGGGACAGGTTGAGGATGCCGCGCGCCTGTTGCGCGAATCCGGGGAATGGGACGGATTTATTCGTCTGATTCTGGGCCATGCCCGATCATTGTCTGAACAGGGAAGGTTTAAAACCCTGCTGGACTGGCTGACGGGCGTTCCCCGTGAAGCGCTGGACAATATCCCGTGGCTTCGGTACTGGCTGGGGGTCTGCAAACTCTCGTTCAATCCGCGCGAGGCGCGCTCGCTGTTCGAGGGCGCTTTTCGAGCTTTCGAGCAGACGCGGGATGACGTCGGTCAGCTCCTGGCCTGCGCAGGGGCCATGAACAGCGTGCATTACGAGTACGATGATTTTACCCTGTTCGATAAATGGATTGCATGGCTCGATGAACGGATGAAGCATAACCCTTCCTTCCCTGCCCCGGAAATAGAGGCGAGAGTGGCCGCCGCCATGGCGGATGCCCTGACCTGGCGGCAACCGGGGCGTTCCGATGTCGGCAGCTGGCTGGAACGGGCGTTGTCCCTTTCCCGGCAGACCGGGGACTACGGCCTTCACGTGATGGCCGGTTTTCATGCGCAGCACTACTACATCTGGATGGGGGACATAACCAGAAGCAACATTCTGGTCGAGGAGATCGGCAGGATGGTATGCTCTGCGAATGTTTCTCCCATGGTTCAGATGCTCAGAAATTTTTTGGTGGCCGTAGTGAACAACTCCGCCACGACCGATTATGACCGGTCGCTGCAACTCCTGTCGGAAGCGCTGGAGATTGGTGACGCCAGCGAACTGCATATCTGGGACCATCTGATCCTGGCAACCGGCGTATCTGCGGCCCTGAACAAGGGTGACCTGGCTGCTGCCGGCGAGTTTTTGCAGCGGATGGAGGCGGTCCTTGCCCATGGGGGGAGCAACTATTGCCAGTACCATTATCTGTCGGCATGGTACTGGGCCAGGAGCGGCGACTTTTCGCAGGCGCTTGGCCATGCCAGGGCATCCGCGAAACTGGCCGAGGAAAAGGGGCAGATCCTCCCGGAGGTATTGGCCAGGCTTGCGCTGGCCCAGATTCATCATGAAACCGGCGACCATTGCCAGGCGGCAGCGCAGCTTGCCGTGGCCGGCAAGCTTGTGGAGCAGACGGGGAGCAGGTTCCAGGAATATATGTACCTGTCCGCCGAGGCCTGGATTACCCTGGAGCGGGGGGACGAGACCGCCGGGCTCGAACATCTCCGCAAGGCCTTTGCCGTGGGGCGCGAACAGGGGTATCTCACCATGTTCTGGTGGTGGTACCCGAAGGCCATGGCCAGGCTCTGCGTGAAGGCCCTGGAGGCGGGTATAGAGCCGGAGTATGCACGGGAGCTCATCCGCTTGCGCGGTCTATTACCCGATCCCCCACCTGTCCATCTGGAAGAGTGGCCTTGGAGGCTGAAAATATATGCATTGGGCGATTTCGCGATATATAAGGATGGTGTCCTGTTCGACTTCCCGGTCAAAGAGCGAAAGAAGCCAATGGAAATGCTCAAGGCACTTATCTCGTTCGGTGGCCGGAACGTGGCGGAGGAAAAAATTGCCGATCTTCTCTGGCCCGAAAGCGATGGAGATTCTGCCCACAGTGCCTTCAAGACTACCATGCACCGCTTGCGTCAGATACTGGACTGCCCTGAAGCTATAATCGTCAAAGGTGGGCGGGTAAGCATTGACCAAAAAATTGTTTGGGTAGATGCGTGGGCTGATAAGGCAACAACCATGACATATATTGATGATAACCTGCCGGAATAAGAATCATCTATCCTCCCCCCCCTTGATCCAGTCCTGATCTCGAAGTCCAGATTCTTCCCAAACTCATCCCAAAATCACCATTCAGGGTGATTTAACTTTCTCCTCCCGGAGGATAAATTTTCTCCCTGTGTAACCGAAGTGTAACCGGTCTTGAGGTATACACTGTCAACCTGCGGCCAGTTATTCAATGTGAGGTAATAACATCTACTGTAGGAGTCGCCTCATAATCATTATGCTGGCAGTAAAGGTCTGATTTCAGATAAATGCTCCATTTTCAAACAAGGAGGAATTGACATATGAAAAGAAGATCAGGGCTGTTATTGATTCTTTTTGTGCCGCTTCTTATGCTCTTCGCCGGCTGCGGTGGAGGTGGTGGTAATGGTGCTGGTAATACCAGCACGGTTTCGGGTGTGGCGTCAGCGGGAGCTCCGATCAACGGAACGGCATATTTGAAGGATTCATCGACGCCGGCCAAAGAACTGTCAGGCACAATAAACGTCGACGGTTCGTTTTTTTTCAATATTGACGGCCTGAAGCCCCCGTTCATTCTTAAGGCCCAAGGGACGACTGGCGGCGTGAATTACACCCTGTATTCTTTTTCATCCGGCCCCGGCATCGCCAATATCAACCCTTTCGCGCACCTTGCGGTGACAAATGCCGCGGCGAGCGCTGATTTGGCGGCTCTCTATACAACCCCGTCTGCGGCAACAATGCAAGCGATTGCCGCCAACCTCGCCAAGGCTGTAACCGACATCCAAACCAAGCTCCAGCCGTTACTTACTATCTACAACGCAACCGACAATCCAGTTTCAGGCAGCTACGCGGCCAACCACCTGGGACTGGATGGCGTACTGGATATGGTAAAAGTCGACATAAATGCAACCGGGACCGTTACTGTAACCAACAAGCTGACCAATGCGACCATATATACCGGCTCGATAAGCAAGTTTACAAGCGGGACACTTACCATTGCAAATATTCCTCAGCCGCCGGTGGTCGTTACCGTAACCCCCGCTGCAACCACGGTTACAACGAACGGCATGGCGACCCTTACCGCTTCGGTCTACAACAGTAGCAACACACAGGTTACCTGGAGTGTGGTGGAAGCGGGAGGCGGCACGATTACCTCGGCTGGTGTCTATACCGCCCCGGCAACGGCGGGGGCGTATCATGTTAAGGCAACGAGTGTTGCCGATCCGACAAAGTCTGCTACTGCAACGGTGACGATAACAGCAACAGCCTCTTCTTCAACATCAGGGCCTTTCCCAATAGGAACATGGTATTATGGGCCGAATGGGGTTTCTTTTACCGTAAAACAGGCAGTCAGCCCAGGAAGTTATTCGGGCACTGTAAATTGGCCGGGACTTTCTGGCAATGGAACTGTGGTTATTCAAGGAAATGAGTTGCTGAATTTCATTTCAAGCTCAAGTGGGCTGGTCCAAGTTACCATAAATATAACTGATACAAGCGGGGTATATTTGGTTGGCTTGGTCTTGACAGCCAGTCAGGATCTGAAAACTTTGACCGGCACTATGATTCTAACCAGTAGCAAGTCTGGATATACAACTCCGCTAAATATTACTAATGCTGTTTTTACAAACATTCAGCCGACTACGTCAGTAAGCGTTGCCATCAGTCCTGCCTCGGCCAGTGTACCGGCGAACGGCAGCCAAACTTTTGATGCCACGGTCACCAAGGCCGGAATAATACTACAGGACCAGGTAACTTGGAGCGTAGTCGAGGCGAATGGGGGAAGCATCACCTCGGGCGGCGTCTATTCCGCCCCGGCAACAGCGGGAACGTATCATGTGAAGGCAGTTAGTGGGACCGATTCGACTAAAAGTGCGACAGCTACTGTTACTGTAACCCCCGGCCTTGTGGGAAGTTGGAAAGGATCATCATTCCATGACTTTGTTTGGCTAAGAGGCTCAGTTGCCGCAACATTTTCTGCTGATGGAACTTTCACTTTGAAGTACAGCGACACCTGTAACAATAACACCACGGCTTACGCTTATGGCAGTTATAGAAATGTCCTCACTAACCCTCTATACAATGTATTTAATTTGTCAATGAAGGTAAATAATTACACCTATT
>JAJZTK010000002.1 GCA_021849045.1 Deltaproteobacteria bacterium
CGAGCACCGATGGGCCGTTCTGGAGATGGGGATGAGCGAATTCGGCGAGATCGACCGGCTGGCAGAGATCGCGGCGCCTGGCGTCGGCATCATCACCAACGCCTATCCGGCCCACCTGGCGACCCTGGGGAGCGTGGAAGGGGTGGCCAGGGCCAAGGGGGAGCTCTTCCTGCGCCTGCCTTCGGAAGGGGTTGCGATCTACAATGCCGATGATCCACTCATTGCCGCCTGTCCGGTCCCCCCAGGGGTACGGAGGGTCGGGTTCGGGCTCCACGGGTCAATGGTGACCGCCAACGATATCAGTGGCCGCGGCTGGGAAGGACAGGCCTTCACCCTGGTACTGCCGGATTGGAGCAGCCGGGTCGAGTTGAAAGCCTTTGGCCTGCATAATGTATACAACGCCCTGGCTGCAGCTGCCGCTGCCTGGTCGCTGGGAGTCAGCGGCGAACTGATTGTTTCCGGGTTGGCATCGTTTCGGCCGTATGATAAAAGATTCCAGTTGGAAAATCTGGGACGGATCATCCTCGTTGACGACAGCTACAATGCCAACCCCGCTTCCATGGCCGCCGCACTCCTGACCCTGCGGGACCTGAAGGGCCAGGGACGGGTCATTGCGGTCCTGGGGGACATGCTGGAACTGGGCGAGGAAACCGTTGCGGCGCACAAGGACCTGGGCCGGCTGGCCGCCACCTGCGCCGATCGCCTGTACCTCATGGGGGAGATGGCGGAGACCGTAGCTGCTGCTGCCATCGACGCCGGGGTGGCCGGCGAGGAGATCGTGGTGGCAACCGATCATGGGGCGATCGTGGACGATATCCGGAAAGATCATATGGATGGTGACTGTATACTGGTGAAAGGTTCCCGGGGGATGCGGATGGACCTGGTAGCGGCAGCGCTTCGCAGCATCTATGCCGGCGCGGCGGGAGAGGAGGACTGAGATGCTCTACCATTTTCTCTATCCGCTGGCTGCCGACATCCGGCTGTTCAATGTCTTCAAGTACCTGACCTTCCGCACCATCTACGCCATGATCACGGCCCTGGCCGTGGCATTTCTCATCGGTCCGTGGGTGATCAGGAGGCTTGAGGGGTTGCAGGCCAGGCAGGTCATCAGGACCGACGGCCCCGAGTCCCACCTGAAAAAACAGGGGACCCCCACCATGGGGGGGGTGCTGATCCTGGCCGCCATCATCGTGCCGACCCTGCTCTGGGCTGACCTGACCAACAGATACGTCTGGATTACCCTGCTCATCATCGCCGGCTACGGGCTGATCGGCTTTGTGGACGACTACAAGAAGGTGGTGGAGAAGAACCCCAAGGGGCTGTCGCCGCGGCAGAAGATGTTCTGGCAGGTGCTCCTGGCCGGCGGGGTGGCTATCTATCTGTACGTTGATCCGGTGTTCACGGAACAGCTCTTTTTCCCGTTCTTCAAGCGGCTGCATCCTGATCTGGGGATTTTCTTCATCGCCTTTGCCACCCTGGTGATCGTGGGGGCCAGCAATGCGGTGAACCTGACCGACGGTCTGGATGGCCTGGCCATCGGCCCGGTCGCCATCAATGCCGCCACCTACATGCTCTTCACCTACATTGCCGGCAATGTCAGGCTCTCGGCCTATCTGCAGATACCGTACGTTCCCGGCACCGGCGAACTGGCCATCGTCTGCGGGGCCATGGTCGGGGCCGGACTGGGGTTTCTCTGGTACAACTCGTACCCGGCCGAGGTCTTCATGGGGGACGTGGGCTCCCTGGCCCTTGGCGGGGGGCTCGGTACCCTGGCGGTGCTGACCAAGCAGGAGATCCTCCTGGTGATCGTGGGGGGCGTGTTCGTCGTGGAGGCGTTGTCGGTCATCTTCCAGGTCGGCTCCTACAAGTACCGGGGCAAGCGGATCTTCCGCATGGCCCCTATTCACCATCATTTCGAACTCAAGGGTGTGGCCGAGCCGAAGATCATCGTCCGCTTCTGGATTCTTACCATCATCCTGGCGCTGGTGGCGATTTCGACGCTCAAGATGCGTTAGAACCTGTTCGATGTTCGAAGTTATCTCAACCTCGAACCTCGAACAGCATTCAAGGTTTACATGGATCTAAAAGGGAAAGAGATACTTGTGGTCGGTCTGGCCCGCACCGGCGTGGCAACCGCCCGCTTCCTGGCTGGCCAAGGGTCACGGGTCACGGTTACCGACCAGCGGACCGAGCCCCAGTTGCAGGAGCAGCTCGGCCAGCTGGCCGGCCTGCCGATCCGTTACGTGCTCGGCCGCCACGACGCGGCCGATTTCGCTGCCAGCGATCTGGTGGTGGTGAGCCCCGGCGTTCCCCAGGAGAGCCCGTATCTGGCGGCCGCCCGCGGGGCCGGCCGGCCGGTCATCACCGAGATCGAACTGGCGTCCCGCTTCATCACCGTTCCCCTGGTGGCCATCACCGGCACCAACGGCAAAACCACCACGACCACCCTTACCGGGGAGATCTTTGCGGCGTGTGGTTTTGCCACCGCTGTCGGCGGGAACATCGGCACTCCGCTCATCGAACTGGTTACGACGGATGAGCCGGTAGAGCGGGTGGTAGTGGAGATCAGCTCCTTCCAGTTGGAGTGGATCGACACCTTCCGGCCGACCGTGGCAGTGCTCCTCAATATCACCGAGGACCACCTGGACAGGTATCCGGGGATGACCGAATATATTGCGGCCAAGGGGCGGATCTTCGAGAACCAGACCGGCGACGATTTCGCCGTGCTGAACCTGGACGATCCCCTGGTCTGGGCGTTCGCCGACCGGGTAAAGGCGAAAGTGGTCCCCATGAGCCAGCAGCAGGAACTGGCCGAGGGGATCTTTCACCGGGACGGGGTAATCGTCTGGCGCTGGCAGGGGCGCGAGGAGCGTTTTCCCGTGGCCGGCTACCACCTCAAAGGGGTCCACAACATCGAGAACATCATGGCCGCCCTGGCCGCTACCCTGCTGCTCGGGTGCGATGCAGCCGATGCCCAGGCGGCCGTGACCGCTTTCCGCGGCCTTCCCCACCGGATGGAACTGGTCCGGACCGTGAACCATGTTCCCTGGTACGAGGACAGCAAGGCGACCAATGTGGGGAGCGTCCAGAAGGCATTGGCCAGCTTCGACAACATCACCCTGATCGCCGGCGGCAAGGACAAGGGCGGCTCCTATGCACCGCTGGCGGAACTGGTCCGGGAGCGGGTGCACCACCTGGTCCTGATCGGCGAGGCCAAGGAGCGGATCGCCCGTGAGCTCGGCCACCTTAGTGACACCCGGCTGACCGATTCCCTGGAAGAGGCGGTGGCGCTTGCCGCGGAACTGACCGGTCCGGGCGGGGTGGTGCTCTTTTCGCCGGCCTGCTCCAGTTTCGACATGTTCAAGGACTACGCTGAGCGGGCCGAGCGATTCAAGGCCCTGGTGCGGGCACTGCCGGAGGAGAGGGAATGATCCGACGCCTGGAGGGGTACGATATGATCATCTTCCTGATGGCGGTGGCACTCACCTGCTTCGGGGTGGTCATGGTCTACTCCGCCTCTTCCATCATGGCGGTGAAGCGGTTTCACGACAGTTTCTACTTCCTGAAGCGGCAGGGGATGTTTGCCCTGATCGGCTTCGGCCTGATGTACGGCGCCATGCGCCTGGACTACCACCACTGGAAGAAGGCGGCGGTGCCGCTCCTCCTGGTCTGCATGGTCTGCCTGCTGGCGGTGTTCATTCCCGGGATCGGCGGCAGCGCCAAGGGGGCGACCCGCTGGATACGTCTCTTCGGCTTCAACTTCCAGCCGGCCGAGCTCGCCAAGCTGGCCCTCATCATCTTCATGGCCTATTCTCTGGACCGGAAGCAGGAACAGGTCCGCTGGTTCAAGGGGCTCTTCCCCTACATGATCGTCCTGTTGGTGATGATCGGCCTCCTGATGATCCAGCCGGACATGGGCTCGTCCATCACCCTGGCCGGGGTGGCGATCGTCATGCTTTTCGCTGCCGGGATGCGGGTCTCGCACATCGTCTCCATCGTCCTGTTCTCGCTCCCCATCCTCTACTATCTGGTCATGCACAAGGAGTACCGCAAGCGGCGGATACTCTCCTTCCTCAACCCCTGGGAGGACCCGACCAACACCGGGTTCCAGATCATCCAGTCGTGGCTCGCCTTCGGCACTGGCGGCGTTATCGGCCAGGGGCTGGGCGAGGGGAAGCAGAAGCTCTTTTATCTCCCCGAGGCCCACACCGACTTCATCCTGTCGGTGGTGGGGGAGGAGTTGGGATTCCTCGGCGTGGTGGTGATCATTGCCATGTTCTTCCTCCTGGTCCACCGGAGCTTTCGGGTGGCCATCCATGCCGAGGACAGTTTCGGCCGCTTCCTGGCTTTCGGGATCGCCGTGCTGCTCGGCGCCGAGGCTTTCGTCAACATCGCCGTCGTGACCGGGCTCTTCCCCACCAAGGGGCTGGCGCTCCCGTTCATCAGCTACGGCGGCAGCTCCCTGATTTTTTCGCTCGTGGCGATCGGGATTCTGCTTAACATTTCCAGCCGGATGCGGGGTGCGGTATGAGGTTGTTGATAGCCGGTGGCGGCACCGGCGGCCACCTTTTTCCGGGAATAGCGGTTGCCGAGGAGTTCCTGGCCCGCGACCCGGCGAATGAGGTGCTCTTTGTCGGCACCGAGCGGGGCGTGGAGGCGCGACTGCTCCCGAAGCTCGGTTACCGGTTGGAATGCATTGCCGCAGCCGGCATTCGGGGCAAGGGGGCATTATCCCGGATGAAGGGAATCGGCCTGCTGCTCTATGCCTACTCACAGTCCCGCCAACTGCTCCGGTCGTTCAAGCCGGATCTGGTGCTGGGGGTCGGTGGCTACGCCTCGGGGCCGGCTGTGCTGGCGGCCCGGGGGCTGCAGATCCCCCGCTTCGTGCACGAGCAGAACGCCATCCCCGGCATGACCAACAAGGTCCTTGCCTACGTTGCCGGCCAGGTGTTCATTTCCCTGGACGAATCGGCCAGGTACTTTCCCGAGGACAAGGTGCTCCTGACCGGGAACCCGCTCAGGCGGCAGATCCTGGAGCAGGTGGAACGCCAGAGAGAAGCGGAACCTCGAACCTCGAACCTCGAACCTGCCTTTCACCTCTTCGTCTTCGGTGGCAGCCTGGGCGCCCATGCCATCAACGAGGCGATGGCTGCCGCGGCACCGCTGTTGGCAGGGTGGCGGGGGAGGCTGACCATCACCCACCAGACCGGGGACAAGGATCAGGAAGCGGTCGCCCGGGCCTACCGGGAGGCAGGGCTGGAGGCAGAGGTGGTCACCTTCATCGACGACATGGCGGCCGCCTACCACCGTGCCGACCTGGTGGTCTGCCGGGCCGGCGCCACCACCATTGCCGAGGCGACGGCGTGTGGCAAGCCGTGCCTCTTTATCCCGTTCCCCTTTGCGGTGGACGACCATCAGCGGCGTAATGCCGAGGCGCTCTTGAAAAAGGGGGCCTGCGAGATGCTCCTGGAGCTGGAGCTGTCCGGTCAGAGCCTGGCCGCGGCTGTGGACGGGCTTCTACGGGAACCGGAACGGCTCGCTGAGATGGGTTGTCAGGCCCGGTCGCTGGCCAGGCTGGACGCAGCCCGAGTGATTGTGGACGAGATGATGAAGGTGTTGTAGGGGCGCCGCTTGCTGCGCCCGACAGGACGGTGAAAGGCCGGGCGCGGCAAGCGGCGCCCCTACGGAAGGCGACCATGTACGGAAAAATCGAAAAAATCCATTTCGTCGGCATCGGCGGTATCGGCATGAGCGGCATCGCCGAGGTCCTGCTCAACCTGGGGTACCAGGTCTCCGGTTCCGACCTGCGCCAGTCCGATACCACCGAGCGACTCGCCTCGCTGGGGGGGGAGATCTATATCGGCCATGCCCGGGAGAACCTGACCAACGTGGATGTAGTGGTGATCTCCTCGGCGGTTCACGATGACAACCCCGAGGTGCAGGAGGCGCGGCAGCGGGTGGTTCCGGTCATCCCGCGTGCCGAGATGCTGGCCGAGCTGATGCGGATGAAGTACGGCATTGCCATTGCCGGCACCCACGGCAAGACCACCACCACCTCCATGGTGGCGACGGTCCTGACCCACGGCGGCATCGATCCGACCATTGTCATCGGCGGCAAACTGAACACTCTCGGCACCAACGCCAAGCTGGGGCAGGGGAAGTTCCTGGTGGCCGAGGCGGACGAGTCGGACGGCTCGTTTCTGAAGCTCTCCCCTACCATTGCAGTGGTCACCAACATCGACGCCGATCACTTGGACTTCTACAGCGGCGGCATCGAGCAGATCAAGGATACCTTTGTCGACTTCATCAACAAGATTCCGTTCTACGGTCTGGCAGTCCTCTGCCTCGACGACCGGAACGTTGCCGAGATCCTGCCCCGGGTGAAGAAGCGGTTCGTTACCTACGGTCTGTCGTCACAGGCCGATATCCGGGCGACCCATGTGACCCTGTCCGGCAACACCACTACGTTCGTTGCCCACTACAAGGGGTACCGGATGGGGGAGGTCACTTTCCCGATGCCCGGCGCCCACAACGTCCTCAACGCCCTGGCCTGCATCGCCGTGGCCATGGAACTGGATGTCCCTTTCCCTTTGATCCAGGAAGGGTTCGCCCGGTTCGGCGGCGTCGGGCGGCGCTTCCAGGTGAAGGGGGAGCTGAACGATATCATGGTGGTGGACGACTACGGCCACCACCCGGCCGAGATCAGGGCCACCCTGGCGGCCGGCAAGAACGGCTGGCCCGAGCGGCGGCTGGTGGTCGCCTTCCAGCCCCATCGCTACACCAGGACCAAAGAACTGTTCACCGAGTTCGTCACCTGTTTCCACGACGCCGATGTGCTGGTGATGACCGATATCTACCCGGCGGGCGAACCGCCGATCCCCGGGGTGACCGCGGAGGCGCTGGCCGGCGAGATCCGCAAGCACGGGCAACGGGACGTGACCCACGTGGCTGACCGGGAGACCCTGCCGGAGTATCTGGCCGGCATCGTCAGACCGGGCGACATCGTTCTCACCCTGGGAGCCGGCAATATCTGGCAGGCAGGGGAGGCGCTCCTGCAACGGTTGCAGGATGGCGGGTAACAGCATTTCATGACTCGCCTCTACGGTGACATCTTCCGGCAGTTTCGCGGCGAGCTGCGGGAGAACGAACCGCTGGCCGGGCATACGTCGCTGCGGGTGGGCGGACCGGCCGACTGGTGGGCGCTGCCGGTTGACCGGGCAGACCTCCTGGGGCTCCTGGCAGTCCTGGAGACTAATGGTGTCCCCTGTCTGATCATCGGTGGCGGCTACAACCTGCTGGTGCGCGATGGCGGGTTCCGCGGCGTGGTTGTCTCCCTGGAGCGGCTGGCAACGGTGGAGCGCCTCTCGGGAGACCGGATACGGGCCGAAGCAGGAGTGACCAACCCGCAGCTTGCGCGGTTCTGTCGGGATGAGCGGTTGACCGGCCTGGAGTTTCTGGCCATGATCCCCGGCACGGTTGGCGGTGCCCTGGCGGTGAATGCCGGTGCCCACGGCACGGCGGTCATGGAGCGGGTCGCCAGGCTGGTGACCCGGACCGGCGGCAGCCTTCGGGAGTGGGCGGCAACTGAGCGGTCGTTCGGCTACCGCCGGCACGCCGTGGCGCCCGCCGAGGTGATTGTCGCGGCGGAGTTTCAGTTGGAGCCGGGAGATGCCAATGCCATTGACAAGCTTTTGGCTGACTATCGTGCCCACCGGCAGGAGAGCCAGCGGGTCACGCTTCCCAACGCCGGTTCGTTCTTCAAGAATCCCTTGGGAGAGCAGGCCTGGCGCCTCATCGACCGGGCCGGGCTGCGCGGCTGCCGGGTGGGCGGTGCCCAGGTCGCTGAGGCCCATACCAATTTCCTGGTGAACGCCGGTGGGGCCACGGCCCGTGATTTCCTCGAACTGGCAGCGCTCATCAAGGAACGGGTCCGGGAGACGAGCGGGGTTGAGCTGGAAGAGGAAGTGCGGATTGTTGGCGAAGATGGGGAATAGGGACTGGTAAAACCTATGACTAGAACTGAACTGCAGGGTAAGAAGATTGGGGTCCTGATGGGTGGCCTGTCCGCGGAGCGGGAGGTGTCGCTCAAGAGCGGTGCCGGGGTCCATCAGGCCCTGGTGGATCGTGGCTACCGGGCCGTGACCATCGACGTGGGGCGCGATCTGGCCCAGATGCTGGTCCGGGAGGGGGTCGACGTCGCCTTCGTCTGTCTCCATGGCCGCTACGGCGAGGATGGCACGGTGCAGGGGCTCCTGGAGCTCCTGGGTATCCCCTACACCGGTTCCGGGGTCCTGGCCAGCGCCCTGGCCATGGACAAAATTTTTGCCAAAAAGGTGTTCGCGGCCAGCGGGCTGACCGTTGCGCCGTACCGCGTGCTTTCCCGGGGCGAGTCCCTGGAGGCGGGCCAGGTGCCGTTCGGGCTGCCGGTGGTGGTGAAGCCGGCCCGGGAAGGGTCATCGGTCGGGGTCAGCATCGTGAAGGAGCCCATACAGCTGGCGCCGGCCCTGGCCGAAGCGTTCCGGTACGACCGGGAGATCCTGGTGGAGCAGTTCGTCAAGGGCCGGGAGATCCAGGTGGGTATCCTGGCCGAGCAGGCACTGGGCGCCATCGAGATTGTGCCCCGGAACGAGTTCTACGACTACGAGGCCAAATATACGGACGGCATGGCGACCCATATCATGCCGGCGCCCCTGTCCCCAGAGCTGTACGCCAAGGTGCTCGGGCAGGGTGAAGAGGCCCACCGGGCACTCGGCTGCAGCGGCTACAGCCGGGTCGATTTTCTGGTGACCGGGGCCGGCGACTGTTTTCTGCTGGAAGTCAACACCCTGCCCGGGATGACTTCCTTAAGCCTGCTTCCCGAAATTGCCCGGGGGGGGGGGATGGATTTCCCCGAACTGGTGGAGCGGATTGCCTGCTCCGCGGCGCTGAAAATTCAGGCGGGTGGATGATTTGTGACTGTTAAGCAACACGAAAGTGTGCTAGTATCGCCGGCTAACATTGCCAGACATTTGTCTGGTCAGGAAGAGCCGGTAACGAACTGGTTACCATGCGCGAATTAACCCTCAACAAACAGAAGGTTGCCAGCCGCAACCGGTTCAAACGCCAGCGCCGGAAGATCGATTTCCGCGGCCTGTTGAAGAGGTCCGTGCGGGTTCTGTCAGTGGTGGTGGTCGTCTCCCTCATCGGTCTGATCGGCTACGGAGCCAGCGGCTTCATTTCCCGGACTACCTTCCTGCGGCTGGAGCGGATCGAGGTGGCCGGACTGAAGCGGCTCTCCAGGGATGAGGTCATCTCCCTGGCGACCGTGCGCACCGGCGAAGACATGCTGGGGCTGAGACTTCGGCAGATGGGCGAGCATATCGCCAAGAACCCTTGGGTGGCAAAGGTCCGGATTCGTCGCACCTTCCCGAACACCCTGACCATTGTGCTGCAGGAGCGGGAGCCGGTTGCCGTCATCAATATGGGGTTCCTGTACTATGTGGATGGCCAGGGCGAGGTGTTCAAGCCCCTCACCGTGGGAGACCGTCTCGACTATCCGATCCTGACCGGTTTCAGCGAAGAGGGGATGGCCCGTGATCCGGCCGGCTGCCGCGAAGGGGTCAGAGCGGCCCTCGGCCTGATCGGCCTGCTTAGGGATGACCAGAAATTCAACCTTGCCGAAGTCTCCGAGATCCACTTCGACAAAGTCTACGGTTTTACCCTGTTCACCCGGAGGAACGGCGTGCCCGTGAAGATGGGAAACAGCGATTTTCCGGCAAAGCTCCGGCGATTTGCACGGATCTACCGGGACCTGCAGAAGGATCTGCCGCTCCTGGAGTATGTGGATCTCGATTATAGCGACCGGATCATCGTTAAAAAGGTCTGAGCCCGGCAGTCGGTATGCTGTGCCGTATGAATGGATGGATTACGTTGTATACGGGCTTGGTAATAAGCCGTTGGGGGGAATATGTCGGGTAAACGGGATAATCTGATCGTCGGTCTTGATATCGGAACAACCAAGATCTGCGCCATTGTCGGTAATGCCACCGAAGAGGGCATCGATATCGTCGGTATCGGCTCCAGCCCGTCGCGCGGCTTGCGCAAAGGGGTGGTTATCAATATAGACAGCACTGTCGCCTCCATTCGCAAGGCCGTGGAAGAGGCGGAGCTGATGGCCGGCTGCGAGATCAAATCGGTCTATGCCGGCATTGCCGGCGGTCATATCAAGGGGTTCAACTCCCAGGGGATCATCGCCATCAAGAACCGGGAGGTTTCCCCGGAAGACGTGAAGCGGGTCATCGAAGCGGCCAAGGCTATTGCCATTCCCATGGACCGGGAGGTGATCCATATCCTGCCCCAGGAGTTCATTATCGATGATCAGGATGGCATCCGCGAGCCTCTCGGCATGAGCGGTGTCCGCCTGGAAGCCAAGGTCCATATCGTCACCGGCGCCGTGGCCAGCGCCCAGAACATCATCAAGTCGTGCAACCGCGCCGGGCTGGATGTGGCGGACATCGTCCTGGAGCAGCTCGCCTCTTCTGAAGCGGCCCTTTCCTCGGACGAGAAAGAGCTGGGGGTGGCGCTGGTCGATATCGGCGGCGGTACCACCGACATCGCCATCTTCGTCGACGGTGCCATCAAGCATACGTCGGTCCTGTCGCTGGGGGGGAACCACCTGACCAACGACATCGCGGTGGGGTTGCGCACCCCCATGGCCGAGGCGGAAAAGATCAAGCAGAAGTACGGCTGCTGTCTCGCATCCCTGGTCGGCAAGGACGAGACCATCGAGGTGCCGAGTGTTGGCGGCCGCAAGCCGCGGGTCCTTTCCCGCCAGTTGCTGGCCGAGATCCTGGAGCCGCGCGTGGAGGAGATCTTCACCCTGGTGAACCGGGAGATCGTCAAGTCCGGGTTCGAGGATCTGATCGCTTCCGGGGTGGTCATTACCGGTGGTACCACGATCCTGGAAGGGATGCCCGAACTGGCCGAGCAGGTCTTCAATCTGCCGGTGCGGCGCGGCCTGCCCCAGAAGATCGGCGGGCTGGTGGATGTGGTCAATTCGCCGGTCTATGCCACCGGCGTCGGACTGGTGGTTTACGGGAGCAAGAACGTGGGGGTGCACGAATTCCCCACCACCCAGAGCGACGACAACGTCTTTAGGCGGGTGAGCAGGAGGATGCGCGAATGGTTCGGGGAGTTCTTCTAAGCGCAACGCCATAGTTCTGACGTTGCGTGAGGACCAGTACAAATTTACATGCTGCGAAGCCAAACTATCAAGGGGGTAGGTATGTTTGAATTCGATGAGAATATTGACCAGGTGGCACGAATCAAGGTGTTCGGTGTTGGCGGGGGGGGGAGCAACGCAGTCAACACGATGATCGACAAAAATGTCAATCATGTGGACTTTATCGTTGCCAATACCGACGCCCAGGCGCTGCGTACCTCCAAGGCGACAACCAAGCTGCAGATCGGCGGCGAGCTGACCAAGGGTCTCGGCGCCGGGGCAGACCCGAGCAAGGGGCGCGATGCCGCCCTCGAGGACCGGGAGCGGCTGCTGGAGATCCTGCAGGGGGCCGACATGGTCTTCGTGGCCGCTGGCATGGGGGGCGGCACCGGTACCGGCGCTGCGCCGGTCATTGCCGATGCGGCCAAAGAGCTCGGTATTCTGACCGTCGGTGTGGTGACCAAACCGTTCACCCGTGAGGGCCGTCGTCGCATGACCCAGGCTGAGGACGGTGTCCGCGAACTGAAGAAGCATGTGGACTCCCTCATCGTCATCCCCAACGACCGATTGATCGGTCTTGCCGGCAAGAGCACCTCCATCCTCGACGCCTTCAAGCCGGCCGACGACGTGCTGCGCCAGGCGGTGCAGGGCATTTCGGACCTGATCACCACCCACGGCATGATCAACGTCGACTTTGCCGACGTTAAGGCGATCATGAGCGAGCGCGGCATGGCCATGATGGGGATCGGCATCTCCTCCGGCGACAACCGGGCCATGGAGGCTGCCACTGCCGCCATTTCCAGCCCGCTCCTGGAAGACATCGACATCTCCGGTGCCAGAGGGGTGCTCGTCAATATCTGCGGTTCATCCAAGATGACCATGGACGAGTATGACGCGGTCAGCCGGATCATCCACGAAAAGGTTCACGAGGATGCCAATATCATCATCGGTCTGGTGGTGGACGAGGCAATGGAGGATCGGCTCAAGGTGACCGCCATCGCAACCGGCTTCGGTGACCGGTTTGACGCCGACTATGCCCGCCAGGAAGGGCGCAAGGTCTCCTCGCTCCCGCCGCGCCAGGAAGTGAACCGCGACATCCCGGCCTATATCCGCCGCGAGCAGCAGGGGCGCTCCTTCTATGGCCGCCAGCCCGGCTTCTCTGATGAGGAGGACCAGTACGATATCCCGACCTTCCTGCGCAAGTCGGTCGACTAGATCATCAGTCTCAACTACCCCTGAACCCGGCCCCCCTTTCTCCCCCGGATGGGTGGGCCGGGTCTTTTTTCCCTTTGCACCCCAGTCCCCCCATGGTACCTTTCCCCCATGTCGTGGAAGATCACTGAAAGACTCAGGGAGACCCTGGCTGCCGAGAAGGGTTCCCTCCCGACCCGCCGTGGTGCGGCTCTCTCCATTTGCCTTGTCTACCCGAATCGTTACCGTACCGCCATGGGGAACCTGGGGTTCCAGACGGTTCACGGCCTGCTGAACGGGATACCCGGCGTGCTCTGCGAGCGGGCCTTTCTGCCCGATGCCGAGGATCTGCAGGAGTATCGGCGCAGCGGCACACCGCTCCTCTCCCTGGAGAGCCAGCGGCCGGTGGCGGATTTCGACATGCTGGCCTTTTCCGTCTCATTCGAGAGCGATTACCTGAACCTGCCGATCATCTTCTCCCTTGCCGGACTTCCTCCGTTTGCTGCCGATCGTAACAACAGCATGCCGCTGGTCATGGCCGGCGGTGCCGCGCTCTTCCTCAACCCCGAACCGGCGGCTGATTTTCTCGACCTGGTGGTCATCGGCGAGGCCGAGCCACTGCTGGCACCGCTGGTTGCTGCCATCCTGGGGAACGAAGGTGTCGGTCGGAGCGAACTGCTCCGCACTCTTTGCACCCTCCCCGGCATGTATGTCCCCAGCCTCTATACCCCTGAATATGAGGGTAGCCGCCTGGCCGCGGTCCGGGCGACTGGCGGTGCCCCTCCCCGGGTACAGCGGGTCTGGGCCGCCGACCTGGACAGCCAGCCGACCGGCACCCGTATCCATGCGCCTCAGGCCGAATTCGGCGACATGCACCTGGTGGAGCTTTCCCGCGGCTGCCCGCGGGGGTGCCGGTTCTGCGCTGCCGGCTTTATCTATCTCCCCTACCGGGGGCGTTCGCTGGAAACCATCAAGCGGCAGGTGGACGAGGCGCTGCAGGAGCATCGCCGGATCGGGCTGGTGGCTGCCGCGGTCGGCGACTTTCGCGGGATCGGTGAACTCTGCCGCCATATCCTCGACGCCGGCGGTCAGGTCTCGGTCTCCTCGCTTCGCATCGACGGCCTGGATAGCGAGATGATTGAGGTGCTGGCGGCGAGCGGTCACAAGACCGCGACCCTGGCACCGGAGGGCGGTTCCCAGCGGCTGCGCGACCTGATACGGAAGGGGATCACCGAGGATCAGATCCTTGATGCCTGCGAGCGGCTCATTGCCCGGGACATCCTGAACCTGAAGCTCTACTTCATCATCGGCCTGCCGACCGAGACGGATGGTGATCTTGCCGAGTTGGTGGCATTGGTGGAAAAGATCAGGCTGCGGGTGGTTGAGCGGGCGAAGCAGAATCGGCGGCTGGGTGAGATCACCCTGTCAGTGAACCCATTCATCCCCAAACCGTGGACCCCCTTCCAGTGGTGCGGCATGGCTCCGCTCAAGGAGTTGGAGCGAAAGGTCGCCCGGCTCCGCAAGGCGCTGGGCAAGGTGCCGAATGTGAAGCTACAGGTGGAGGGGCTCAAGGAGGCGCTTTTGCAGGCACTCCTGTCACGAGGCGACCGCCGGCTTGCACCGTTGTTGGTGGCGGCTGCCAGTTCAGGGAGCTGGCGTCGGGCTGCGAAGGAGCTCGGTGTGGATGTGGAGGCGCTGACAGGGCGCACCATCCCATTGGACGAGTTCCTTCCCTGGGGATTCATAGAAAGTGAGAACAGTGAGCATCTGGTACGGGAATACGTGGCCGGCTTGGAGTCAGCGGCTGTGACGGGTGACGTCCCCAGTTGATTCCCGCTATGTGGTTGAGCCAGCCGATCGCCGTTCCTGGCCGGTATACGGCTGGCGGCTCTTAGGGGTGCGTATCGGGTCGACGCCGATGGTGACCCAACCGCTGGAACGCTCGAACTTGGCCACCGCTTTGGAGCTGATCAGGTCGTCAAGCCTGGTGGACTTGACCATGTCGTACCGGTTGTCGTGGTAGATAATGCGGACCATCATGGATTGTTCCCTCCGTTGTCTCCAGTGCAGCCTGCGTTTGAACTGGACTGAGACTATAATGAATGCCCACGTAAATGCAAGCAGTTTGCCATGAGTGTAACATGCTGAAACTTAAGGCTGTCTCTTGTGGTGGGATGGGCAGTTTAGTTGCAGTGTAAAAATATCCGACAACTGCCGAACGCCTGATCCCACAGGGGAGCATTGAGTTTTGGGAAACCTTTGGTATAACAGGACCCAAAGGAATCTGAGAGAGGAGATCTAATATGAAAAGAACTGTATGCGGAGTACTTTTGTTGGCGGTAACACTGGCGGGGTGTGCCGAGCCGCTGAGCCGGACCCAGAAGGGGTCGCTGATCGGGACCGGTGCCGGTGCGGCTGCCGGCGCCGCCCTTGGCCAGGCCATTGGCCGCAACACCTCATCGACCCTGATCGGTGCCGGCATCGGTGCGGCGGTCGGCGGTCTGAGCGGTGGGTTGATCGGCAACTACATGGACAAGCAGGAAGCTGCCCTGCGTCAGGAATTCTCCGCCGTGGAAGGTGCCAGCGTCCAGCGCGACCTGGATACCCTGGCCGTCAATTTCAAGTCTGATCTGCTGTTTGACGTCAATTCAACCTCCGTGAAGGGGGGGGCTTTTGACGAACTGGCCCGGGTTGCCCGGGTTGTCAACCAGTATCCCCAGACAACCCTAACGATTGCCGGGCACACCGACAGTACCGGCAAGGCCGACCACAACCAGAAGCTCTCCGAACGGCGGGCCGAAGCGGTGAAGAATGCCCTGGTGGGGCAGGGGGTGGCTGCCTCCCGCATCAACACCATTGGCTACGGTCCGTCCAAGCCGATTGGCGACAACCACACCGAGTCGGGACGGGCGATGAACCGGAGAGTCAATATCTACATCAAACCGAACCAGCAACAGTAACCAATAGTTCAAGGGACAGTGTGTCGGCGGGGCGGCATCTTCCGGTGCGCCCCGCCGTTTTTGTTGCGGCAGGCAGGATCACTTTTTCTGCAGATTTTCCCGTTCTTGATTGAAGATGTGGGTGATGATGGCGTCCCGGTCACGCTGTTCCAGGTAGCGAAAGGCCATGGAGGTGGGGTAGGCGGAGTGGCCGAGGTTGAGACGCAGTTCGCCGGTCCTGGTGACCGAGCCGATGGTGTGGACCGCCCGGGGCGGAGGACCGACCAGAAACAGGTCAAGAAGGACCAGGGTGCCGATGGGAAGTTTGAGCGGCATCACGATGCGAATGCCGCCGCCGCTCAGGTTGACGTGCTGGGGGAGCAGATCCATGCCGGGCTCCCACCCGACAACCTTGAACCCGCTTTCATGTGGCTCGAAAAGTGGCGGGAAGCCGTTGGCGCTGAACCGGTTGCGCAGTTCGCACTCGGCCCGGACATGGTTCAGCAACTGATTTTCCGGCACCTTATAGAGCAGCGGCAGGTCCAGGTCAAGGCGGTAATATTCACGCCGCTGGTGGACTGATACTTCATCCACGAGCTGGAGCCGGAGTTCTCTCCCTCTGATCCGCCCGGCCAGGACGGCGTGACAGCGATAAATCGCCCAGCCGTCAAGGCTGGTGACCGTTACCGCCATGTCGCCGGTGGCGGCAATCTCCAACGGGAGCCCCTTGCCCAGCAGTTCCACGATCAGTATTGCTCCATCCATCGTGAGGACAATGCCGTTTTCCTCCAGGGGCGGCCCGCTTCCGGGGTGGAGGTGCAGCGTGACCGGCTGGTCGGGCCTGAAAAACAGTGTGTACTGTAACTGCGCCATGGCTGTCCCCATCCCCCACCGGGCTTGTTACCTGATCACGATAAACGTGCGGCTGGTGGTATCCCAGCGGTACCCTTTGCCGTTCCAGATCGCCTCGATACTCTTCCAGTCAAGCCCCAGTCCCTTCATCTCTTCGCACAGATAATAGGCCGGCATGATCTCGTTGTCGTCGATCCTGCCGTCGCCATTCTGGTCGGCCCAGTGCCGGTCGGCAACGGTGATGGTGCGGGAGCCGCCGACCGCTTCGGTCCTGGTTTCCTCGCCGGTATGGGTGACCACGCTGCCGGCAAACGAGGCCTTTCCTTTCAGGGGAAGATTCGACGGCACCTGGACGGTATAGGAGACGGTCTGTTGACCCTCGGCAGCGGGCAGCAGCCATTTGGCCTCGTCGGCCGGACCCCGGCCCGGCGGAACCGGCGGATTGGCGTTCACCAGGCTCCAGCCAGCCGGGAGCTGCTCTTTGAGGATGTAACCCTTGCCTGAAGGGGAGCCCTTAAGTATCCTTACCTGGACCGGAATGATCGTCCCGGGGGCGGCAAATGGCGGCAGCACGCGGATAGCGGTGGGGGGGGCGGCAAACTGGCGGGAAAAGAACAGGATCAGTGCCAGCAGCAAGAGCAGGGCAATGCCTGCAATGAGACCCCAACGGGGGCGTGCGGGCGGGGGGGTAGAAGGTTGTTCCGACTCGGGTTCCGCTTCACGGGGGAGCATTTCCGGCTCTTCCTGCCGGAGGATCTCTTCCAGGTCCACTTCCAGTGCGACAGCCAGCTTTTCGGCGTTGTCGCGTTTGATGGACGGGTAGCGGTTGTTTTCCCATCGTGAGATGGTGTCGGTCGTGACGCCAACCACACTGGCCACGTAGAGCTGGGTCAGTTTTTTGGTTTCCCTGATCCCCTTGATCCTGGTGCCGTCGATGGCAAGGGCCGGAGAGGGAGCAGGAGCAGATTTTTCCCGGATTTCATCCATGGTTCTCAATCAAACAGGTATCGACCTGATTTTCAATGATGTTTTCGCGTGGGGGCTGCCAGGCCGGAACCCGACATCGGGTCGTATGGCGGTAGATGTCCATGGCATAACCCCAATCTATGGGGTAGTTTTTACCACAAACGGATAAAAAATTATCCAAAAAACGAAAGGAGCATCATCATGAAACGGATCATCTCTGCAGTTGCCCTCACCCTGTTTGCCGCAAGTATGGCCCTGGCGGCCGACACCATCACCCTGCCGGCAAAGAACGGTAACATCACCTTTCCCCACAAGCAGCACCAGGAAGCGCTGAAGGAGTGCAAAAAGTGTCACGAGAAGGGTCCGGGCAAGATCGAGGGATTCGGCAAGGATTGGGCGCACAAGACCTGCAAAGGGTGTCATGAAGAGCTGAAGAAAGGGCCGACCAAGTGCGGGGAGTGCCACAAGAAGTAGCAAATCCCGAGGTTGAGTAAGAGGGGACGGCTCTGGTCGTTCCCTCTTTCCCTGTTGCCCCTCGCGGCCCAACCATGTATCTTCATCCGGATGCAACGGTACTTTTCAGAGCAGACGATCCTCCGGATGCGGGAGGAAATAGCGGCAGCAGGAGGGAATGAGGTCTTCTTCCTGGGGACGACCGACGAGCAGCGGCTGGTGGTCGGGGTCGAGCCGCTGGCGCGGGGGAACCGGGATGCCGTGGCCGCCATCCTGATCGCCGTCTCCTTCGGCGACGTGGTGATCCACAACCACCCGAGCGGCAAGCTCACCCCCTCGACCCCGGATATAGAGATCGCGTCGGTTCTGGGAAACCAGGGGGTAGGCTTCTACATCGTCGACAACGATGTCACCGACTGCTACCAGGCGGTTGCCCCTTTTGCCCGGAAGAGTATCGAGCCGCTCGCCCTGCCGGAGATCGAACACCTGCTGTCGCCCGGCGGCCCCATAGCCACCAGCCTTGACGGGTACGAGCACCGGCCCGAGCAGGTACGGATGGCTTTTGCCGTTGCCGAGGCGTTCAACGTGGACCGGGTGGCGGTTGTCGAAGCCGGCACCGGTACCGGCAAGTCGCTGGCCTACCTGCTGCCGGCCGTGCTCTGGGCGGTCCGCAACAAGGAACGGGTGGTGGTCTCCACCAACACCATCAACCTCCAGGAACAGCTGATCAAGAAGGACCTCCCCTTTCTCCGGGAGCACGCCGGCATCACGTTCCGGGCGGTGCTGGTGAAGGGGCGCGGCAACTACCTCTGCCGACGGAAGCTGGAGACCGTGCAGTCGGAGCCGTCCCTCTTCCCCGAGGTGGCGGACGAGCTGGAGGCCATCGTCGCCTGGGGGGAACAGACCCCCACCGGCTGTCGCGACGATCTCCCGTTCATTCCCAAGTCTGAACTGTGGGAGGAGGTCAACTGCGAGGCCGACCAGTGCGGCCGGGTCAAATGCCCCAACTACCAGCGCTGTTTTTTCTACACCGCCCGCCGGGCCGCGGCCGGCGCCGATATTCTGGTAGTGAACCATGCCCTCCTCATGGCCGATCTGGCGGTCCGCCGGGAGACCGGCTATGCCGGTTCCGCCATCCTCCCCCCCTTTGAACGGCTGATCATCGACGAGGGGCACCACCTGGAGAACGTGGTCACCGGTCATCTCTCGCTGCAGGTCACCCAGCAGGGGGTGCTGAAGACTCTCTCGAAGCTGCAGCATCCGAAAAAGCCCCAGCGGGGCCTCATTCCCAGGCTCTCCGCACTCCTTACCCGTGAACTTCCGGAAGAGCTCGATGATCTCTACGAGGAGCTGGCGGCCCTTCTGGAAGGGGTGCTGGTGCCGGAGCTTGCCGCTCTCAAGGACGAGGTGGTCAGGGGGCTGGATGGGCTCGCCGTGGCGCTGAACCGGGAGAAGGTGAAGGGAGGGGCGGGAGGCGGTGACCGGCGCGTCAGGGTAACGCCTGATCTGACCATGGGCCGGCTCTGGCAGGAGAACGCCCCCCGCTTGCAGGAACTGGCCCGCCGGCTCCAGGCCTTTGCCCGGAGGATAGACGAGTTTTGCCACGCCTGTGCCCGGTTGCCGGAGCGGGTGGGGCAACGCATGACCGGTCCCGTCATCGACCTGAAGGGGATCTGCGAGCGTCTGATCTGCTACGGCCAGACCATTGGCCAGTTTCTCGCCGGCGACGAGGAGGTCTGCCGCTGGTTCGAGGTGGTGAAGGGGAAGGCGGGGAGCGTGGTCAGGCTCTGTGCGGCCCCTCTTGAGGTCGCCCGGATGGTTCGGGCCGTCATTCTGGACAAGTTCAAAACTGTTGTGATCACATCGGCGACCCTGGCAGTCGAGGGGCGGTTCGACTTTCTTGCCGAGCGGACCGGCATCAGTCTGCTCCCCCGGGAGCGGGTGGTGGAGCTGCTGCTGCCCTCGCCGTTCGACTACGAACGGCAGGCGTTCATCGGCATCCCGTCAGACATGCCCGAGCCAACGGCCCGCGGCTATGAGGTCGCCCTTGCCGATACGCTGCGGGAGGCGCTGTACATCTCTCTCGGCCGGGCGTTCGTGCTCTTCACCTCCTATGACCTGCTGATGCGGGTCCATGGCCGCCTGGCCAAAGACCTGCTCGATGCCGGGCTGGTGCCGCTCCGTCAGGGGGAGATGAACCGCCACCTGCTCCTCTCCCGGTTCAGAAACAGTCCCGGAGCGGTGCTGTTCGGTACCGACTCGTTCTGGGAAGGGGTTGACGTTCAGGGGAAGGCACTGGAACTGGTGGTGATCACCCGGTTGCCGTTCCGGGTGCCGACCGATCCGGTGCAGGAGGCGCGGGCCGAGCAGATCGCGGCCCGCGGGGGGGATCCGTTCATGGAGTACACGGTTCCCCAGGCGGTGCTCAAGTTCAAGCAGGGATTCGGGCGGCTGATCCGGAGCCGGGAGGACCGGGGCGTGGTGCTGATCCTGGACCGGCGGATCGTGTCGAAGGGGTATGGCCGGCTGTTTCTGCACTCCCTGCCGCCGGCCAGGACGTCGACCGGTAGCGGGCAGGAGGTGCTGGCGGAGATGTCGGCCTTTTTCAGGCCTTCAGCTTCATCTCCCGCTTCGCAGCAAAGTTGAAGCACTGGAAGTAGGAGAGAAAGGTCAGGATAAAGGTGAAAAAGATGATGCTCAGGATGAAGCGGTCCTGTGGTGCCTTCAGGATGAAGGTGACGAAGAAGATGAAGGCCCCGCACTTGACCACATCGCCGATGGTCCGCCGGGTTCGCATCTTTTTCAGCGTGTCGGGATCGAGGTTGGTGGCGCAGGCTTCCACTTCCCGTGCCGCCTCGCTGGCGGCAAACTTCCTGATGGGATAGAAGAGCATCAGTTGAAAGACCAGGGTGGCTACCACGCTGTGGAGAAAACGCTGCGGTCGCCCTTCGGTCTGCAGGCCGGCCTGGAAATTGACCGCCATGTAGACCAGCAGGAGAACCAGCACAACCTGGACGACGGCATAGATGGTTATGAATCGGCGTAACCGTTTGAAATCAAATAGCGTGGTCATCTATTCTCCATAAGTTTCAGGGTGTTAGTTGCTGGTTGAGGGTGATTAGCATATCAAGTGAAATGATGTTTTACAAGAAAAGAAATAGTCCGGTATTTCAGAGCGTTGATTCCATGAGGAGTGGCAACCCGTTTCCGCTCCAACTCCCGCGATTTGGCTTTTTCCCGACAGGAAAGGCCGGTGGCTGACCTCACACGCCTGATATGGCTTGTTGCCCACTGGCGGCGGGAATCGCGTGCGTTCCGCTCCACCGGGTCGCCACTCCTCGCGGAATCAGGAGGTCTATTCCCCCACCGCCCTGGCCAGGGTCACGGCATAGACCGCTGACGCTCCCGCCCGCTTCAGTACCCGGCTGCACTCGGCAATGGTGCTGCCGGTGGTGAAAACGTCATCCACCAGTACAATCCGCCTTCCTTTTACCTCTTCCGGCCGTCGCAGCGCAAACGCCCCCTTCACGTTACCCGGTCGTTCGTGTGCCGGCAGGTTCACCTGTGGTTCGGTCCAACGGGTCCGCTGGAGGAGGTGCCGTGCCAGGGGCAGCCGCCATTCCCCGGCCAGCAGTTCCACGAGCAGGGCTGCCTGGTTGAACCCGCGCTGTCTGAGGCGCCGACGGTGCAAAGGCACCGGCAGCAGCAGGTCCACACCCCACTGCGTGACAACCGGTGCCAGCCGTTCGGCCAGCAGCAGCCCCAGCGGGCGCCGCAACTGGATCTGCCGGTTGTACTTGAAGCGGTGGATCAACTCGCGCGCCGGTCCGTGAAACAGAAAGGCGGCCCGGACTGCATCATAGGGGGGCGGGTGGCTGAGGCACCTGCCGCAGGGGTGGTCCATCCCCCCTTCGGTCAGAAACGGTGTGCCGCAGACCGTGCAGAGCGGCGTACCGATCGGCGTGAACCCGGCGCTGCAGGTGGGGCAGAGGTGGATCTTCTCCCCTCTGCCGATAAACTCCTTGCAGACATGGCAGAGGGGAGGGAAGAGCAGGTCGAGCAGACCGCCGAAGAGGCTGGAAAGCCGTGACTGGTGACTCGTAACTGGTGACTGGTGAAAACCTTTTCCCATTTTAGGCCCAAGTTTTTATAATCGCCCCGAGCCCTACAGTCCCAGATCCTCGTTGACGATCAGCACCCGGAAGTCCATGGTCTTCGACTTGCGGTCGATGACGGTGGTGATCCGGCAGATCCGGTCCGGCGAGTTGCAGTTGCTGCAGAAACCGGTCTTGGCGCAGGGGGTGTTCAGGTTCAGGCGCCGGGCATTGGCAGGGGATGCGTAGTTCTTGATCCGGTCGATGGCTGCCTGCAGGTTCCCGTCCACCAGCTTGTTCCGGCCGGCCACCACGATCACCTTTTTCGGGCCGAAGGTCAGGGCCGCCACCCGGTTGCCGTTGCCGTCGATGTTCACCAGACAGCCGTTCAGTGTCACCGCATTGGTGCCGGCGAGAAACAGGTCGCAGGTCAGCTGGCGGCGCATGGTGGCCATCTTTTCCTCACCCGACAGCCCCGGTGTGCCATGGTCGAGGATCTCCTTACCCTGCTCCCGCAGTTTCGCCTGCAGTTCCAGGTCAACGACGGTCCGGGAGCCGCCGAAGCCGATCGACCGGGCATTGGCCGCCTCTTTGATGATGTAGTCGTGCGCCTCCTGGGAGGAGCGGCAGTAGACGGCGGTGAAGCCGTTCTGCCCCAGGGCCTCGACGGCCTTTTCGCACTTCTGTTCGTGGCTCCATTGGGTCAGTTCATTGGTGAGTGACATAGTTCCCTCCGTTGGTTGATTTCCGCTATCTCAGCGCCAGTTCCATATCTTCCAGCTTCTTGATCCGATCCCTGAGTGCGGCGGCCTTTTCGAAGTCCAACTCCCTGGCCGCGGCCAGCATCTCCTTACGCAGCTTCCTCACCAGTCCGGGGATCTTCTCCAGCGGGATGTACTCCTCCTGGGCCTCTGCCGCCACGGGAACAGTGTAGTAGTCCTGCTCCTCGATCGACTCCAGGATGGTCCTGAGCCCCTTCTGCACGGTACGCGGGGTGATGCCGTGCTCGGTGTTGAACTCCTCCTGGAGCGTGCGGCGGCGGGTGGTCTCGTCGATGCAGGCCCGCATGGAGCGGGTGACACTGTCGGCGTACATGATGACCCGGCCGCCCACGTTGCGGGCGGCCCGGCCGCAGGTCTGGATCAGGGAGCGTTCGGAGCGGAGGAACCCCTCCTTGTCCGCGTCCAGGATGGCCACCAGCGACACCTCGGGAAGGTCCAGCCCTTCCCGGAGCAGGTTGATCCCCACCAGGACGTCGAATTCGCCGAGGCGAAGGCCCCGGATGATCTGCATCCGCTGGATGGTGTCGATGTCCGAGTGGAGGTACTTCACCCTCACCCCCAACTCCTGGTAGTAATCGGTCAGGTTTTCGGCCATCCGCTTGGTCAGGGTGGTGACCAGGACCCGCTCTCCCTTGGCGATGGTGGTCCGGATCTCATTCAGCAGGTCATCCACCTGGCCGGAGGCCGGGCGGACCTGGATCACCGGGTCGAGGAGCCCGGTGGGGCGGATGACCTGTTCCACCACGACCCCGTCTGCCTTTTGCAGTTCGTAGTCGGCAGGAGTGGCGGAGACGTAGACCACCTGGTTCAGCTTGGCCTCGAATTCAGGGAAGTTCAGGGGGCGGTTGTCCAGGGCCGACGGAAGGCGGAAGCCATAGTTCACCAGGGTCTCCTTGCGGCTCCGGTCACCCCGGTACATCCCTCCCACCTGGGAGACCGTGATATGCGACTCGTCGATGAACAGCAGGAAGTCCGGCGGGAAGTAGTCGATGAGGGTGTACGGCGGGTCTCCCGGTTGCCGGCCGTCGAAGTGACGGGAGTAGTTCTCGATTCCCTGGCAGAATCCCATCTCTTCCATCATCTCCAGGTCGAACATGGTTCGCTGCTCCAACCGCTGGGCCTCCACCAGCATATTTTGGCTCCGGAACCACTGGAGCCGCTCCCTGAGGGCGACCCGGATCTCCTCTATGGCCCGCTCCAGTGTTTCACGGGTGGCCACGTAGTGGGAGGCGGGATAGATGGCGACCTTGGCGAGACGGGAGAGCAGTTGGCCGCGGAGTGGATCGATCTCGCTGATCGCCTCCACCGTGTCGCCGAAGAATTCGATACGATAGGCCCGTTCGTCGTCGTGGGCCGGGAATACCTCGACACTGTCACCCCGCACCCGGAAGGTGCCGCGGTGAAAGTCCACGTCGTTCCGCTCGTACTGGATATCCACCAGCTTCTGCAGCAGGGTGTCCCGCCCGTAGTCGTCCCCTTCGTGGAAAAAGATGTGCATGGCCTCGTATTCGGCCGGTGAGCCGATGCCGTAGATGCAGGAGACCGAGGCCACGATGATCACGTCCCGCCGGGTGAGGAGGCTGCGGGTGGCCGAGTGGCGCAGCTTGTCGATCTCGTCGTTGATGGACGAGTCTTTTTCGATGAATGTGTCGGTGGTGGGGAGATACGCTTCCGGCTGGTAATAGTCGTAATAGGAAACAAAGTATTCTACGGCATTTTCCGGGAAGAGTTCCTTGAACTCGCCGTAGAGTTGGGCTGCCAGGGTCTTGTTGGGGGCTAGCACCAGGGCCGGTCTGTTGGTGGCGGCAATGAGGTTGGCTACGGTGAAGGTTTTTCCCGAGCCGGTGACCCCGAGCAGTACCTGATCCCGGTCGCCCCGTTCGATACCCTGCACCAGTTCGGCAATGGCCCGTGGCTGATCTCCTCTGGGCTGGTAGTCGCTGATGAGTCTGAACCGATTCATGTGGGGGAATAATAACACGTCCGGCCTGCCGGCGCCGAGAAAAACATTGCGAGTCGGCTTGGCCGCAGGAGTGTGCGCAGAATGTGGTCGTCAGGAGACTGAAGGGCAGTAGTGGCCCAGAGATGGCGGAGTGAGGTTCTGTTCCAGCCAGTAGTGGCCAAGCTGATTGACCGCTTCGCTGAAGAGGTTGTAGTCCACCGGTTTGCGGAGATAGCTGTTGGCGCCCAGGTTATAGCTCTGCTGGATGTCGTGGGCCTCGTTGGACGAGGTGAAGACGACTACCGGGATGAGCCGGGTCCGTTCGTCGTTTCTGATGCTGCGGAGTACTTCGTGTCCGTCCACCTTGGGGAGTTTCAGGTCCAGCAACACGAGGTTTGGCATGACCGCCATGTCACGGGAGGCAAACGGACCGGTTGCAAATAGATAATGGAGTGCTTCGACACCGTCACGTACCACGGTCACCTCGCACGGTATCCGGTGTTTGTTGAGGGTGCGCAGGGTCAGGGTTTCGTCGTCCGGGTTGTCTTCAACAAGCAGAATCCGTTTGGTTTCCATGCATCTCCGTCCAGAAACAATAACAAATGTTGCAATGATGACACACTATATACCAGATTATGATGAAAAATCCAACACTAATTAGAAATGGTCAATATTTGCACATGCAGGCAGCGGCAGTCCTTGATTTTTTCCAGGGAGAATGCCATACTCCCGCGCAAGATACAGTAACCGTGGAGGTTTCTCAATGTTTGGATTCGGTATGCCCGAACTGATAGTCATTCTGGTCATCGTCCTGGTAGTCTTCGGTGCCGGCAAGCTCCCCGAGATCGGTGGTGCCCTTGGCAAGAGTATCCGCAACTTCAAGCGGGCGTCGGATGGCAAGGACGAGATCGAGATCAAGCCCCGCAAGGAAGAGGATGGGAAAAAGGAAGGGTGAGCCGGTAGCTGCTTGACTGGTTCCACTGTTTCGTCAATGCCTCCTTAAAGGGTTTTTTCTCCTTCACCACGTGCGGAGCCCTATGATTCCTGCACGCCATTTTTGCCCGTTGCCTTGAAAGGGCGTGGCGGGCTGCTATACTGATTGCGTTTCGCGCCCCGTGCCGGGGAAACAGCCTCAGGAGCAGATTTTGTGGAATGGGAATGCTGCTGGCTCAACAATGAGATCAGGCCGGAAGAGTGCCCCTATGTCGCTGCGGGGGAGGAGGAGCTCTACGTTGCTCACCGCAAGCGGCTTGTGGAGAAGTGTCTGGAGTGCCCGAGCTTCAGGAAGGACCTCAATCAGCTAAGCGATCGGGACTATCCGATGCACGACGTGCTGCGCTACCTCGTGGACGAGTTCATCGAACAGCGGGGCCAGCTCCAGTCCCTCATCGCCTTTCATGACAGCAAGACCCGCGAAATCAAGTTTCTCCATGAATTGAGCATGGTGCTCCAGACATCCCTCGACCTGGATGAGGTCCTGTCGGTGGCCATGACAGCCATTACCTCGGGCAAAGGGTTCGGCATGAACCGGGCCTTTCTCCTTATGGCCGACCGGGAGCGGCAGTGCCTCAAGGGGTACCTGGGGGTCGGCCCACGGAACTACGACGAAGCGTGGCGGATCTGGTCCGAACTGGAGCAGGGCAACTACACCCTCAAGGAGCTGGCCCGCCATTTCCACAAGACCAAGATCTCTTCGGAAAAGGTCAAATTCCAGGATATCCTCGAACGCTTGACCGTGCCGTATGCCGACCAGTTACACGTCTTTAACCGGGCGCTTCGGGAACGCAAACCGATCCTGGTGACGGATGCCTTTCACAATCCGGAGGTGAGTGAGGATCTGGCACGTATCCTGGAAGTGGACAGCTTCCTCGTCATGCCGCTCATCTCCCGCAACCGGCGTATCGGCGTCCTTTTGGCCGACAACTTTGTGACCCACCGAGCTATCACTACCCAGGACCTTCAGTCCATGGAGATCTTTACGTTTCCGGTGGCCTTTGCCCTGGAGCGCGCGTCGCTCTATGAAAAGCTTCAGGAAGAGATCGAGAAGCAGACCGCTGCCAACATCAAGCTGCAGGAGCAGCAGGCGTTGATCGTCAAGATGGAGAAGATGGCGGTGGTGGGACGGATCACCTCCAGCATCGCCCATTCCATCCGCAATCCTCTGATGACCATTGGCGGCTATGCCAGGTCGCTTATGAAGGACGTGGGCGAGGTGCCCAGGAAACGGGAATACCTGGAGGAGATCGTCAAGGAGGCCAAGCGCCTGGAGGATGTGCTGGAAGAGGTGCTGCGCTATTCCGAGTCGCTCTATCCGGTCATGGATCGATGGGACATCAACCAGTTGGTGCGTAACGTCTGTCGGGAACTCAGCGAACAGTTGGCCGGCCGGAATATAGAGCTCACCCTTGACCTTGACCCGGACATACCCACCATCCTGCTCGACTACAAACAGATTGCCTACTGCCTGAAAACAATCCTGCAGCACATCATCGAGACCCAGCCGGGGGTGGGGGCCATCTGGGCTGCTACCGGCGGGGACGGTGACGGCCTCAGGGTAACGATCAGCGATGACGGCGCCACCATCGATGATGCGGTCAAGGAGGCACTGATTACCCCGTTTACCTCCACCCAGGAGCTTGGCATCGGTGTCGGTCTGCCGCTCTGCCGCATCATCCTGGAGCGCCATGGTAGCACATTTTCCATTATTGACCGTCCCGAAGGAGGGACGGCATACACTTTTGTCATTCCGCTTCAAAGGGAGGATCAGTAGATGACCAACATTCTCGTAGTGGACGATGAGGCTTCCATCAGGCTCCTTTTCGCCCAGGAACTGGCTGATGAAGGGTACGCGGTGGAGACGGTCGGCACCATTGCCGAGGCCATGGACAAGCTCCGGGCATCGACCTTCGACGTGGCTCTTCTGGATATCAAACTGAAGAACGAGAGTGGGCTCGATCTGCTGCAGAAAATCGTCAAGGAGCGCCAGGACATGGTGGTGATCCTTTCGACTGCCTTCTCCTGCTATAAGGACGACTTTTCGGCCTGGCTGGCCGATGGCTATGTGGTGAAATCCAGTGACACGCAGGAGTTGAAGGACGAGATCAAGCGTCTTCTGGCCAAGAAACGGAACCGTTAATGCGTGAGGAGTGAGGAGGGAGGGGTGAGGAGGGATTTTTCCCCTCACTCCTCACCCCTCACTCCTCACTTCCAATGAAGGAGGGTAATGAATGAAAGCAGTCATCATGGCCGGCGGGTTCGGTACCCGCATCCAGCCTCTTACCAGCAGTGTTCCGAAACCGATGATCCCGCTCCTCAACCGGCCGATCATGCTGCATACCGTGGAGCTCCTGAAGAAGCACGGCATTACCGACCTGATCATGCTGCTCTATCATCAGCCGGGGATCGTCAAGAACTTCTTTCGGGACGGCACCGACTTCGGGGTGAAGATCACCTATGTGACCCCCCTGGAGGACATGGGGACCGCCGGTGCGGTCAAGTGTGCCGAAAAATACCTGGACGAGCGTTTTCTGATCATCAGCGGCGATCTCCTGACCGACTTCAACCTGCAGAAGGTCATCGACTTCCATGCGGAAAACAAGGCGATTGCCACCATCACCCTCACGTCGGTCAAGGACCCCCTCCAGTTCGGTGTGGTCATCACCGACAAGGCGAAGCGGATCACTCAGTTCCTGGAAAAGCCCGGCTGGGGCGAGGTTATCTCCGATACCATCAACACCGGCATCTATGTCCTGGAACCGGAGGTGCTCAAGTACATACCGGAGGGAGAAAATTTCGACTTTTCCCAGAACCTTTTCCCCGCGCTGCTGGAGAAAGAGGAGGCGTTGTTCGGGTATCCTGCCAAGGGGTACTGGCGGGACATCGGCAACACCGACTCCTATCGGGAGGCCCATAACGACATCTTCCGCGGCAAGGTGAATGTGCGGATCGACGAGCCAAAGCAGGACTTCGTGGGGAAGGATCTACGGCTCGGCGCCGATGTCCGTCTGGACGACCCGTCCCACCTCCAGGGAACGGTGGTGGTCGGCGACAACAGCCAGATTCTGGGCGAGGCCCAGATCAAGGATACGGTCATCGGCCGCAACTGCACCATTGAAGCGGGAGTCAAGCTCTCCCGCTGCGTCATCTGGGATAACGTCTACATCAAGAGAGGGGCGAAGATCACCGACAGCGTCATCTGCAACAGTGTCCGGGTTGGCCAGGGGGTGGTCATAGAAGAAGGGGGGATCGTTGCCGAAGAGACCTCTATCGGTGAAGAGACCTATATCAAGCGGGATGTGAAGATCTGGCCCCGCAAGGTGATTGAGGCCGGCTCAACGGTAACGGCCAATCTGATCTGGGGTGAAAAGTGGAAACGGTCCCTGTTCGAGGGGGTGATGATCAAGGGGCTGACCAATATCGAACTGACCCCGGAGTTCGTTGCCAAGCTGGGGTGCGCTTATGGCACCTCGCTTCCCAAGGGGAGCTTCGTACTGGGAGGGCGTGACGCCTACCTCTCCTCGCGGATGCTCAAGCGGAGTTTTTTTGGCGGCATCCTCTCTGCCGGGGTCAACGTCAGGGACCTGAAGATGATCCCGCTCCCCATGCTCCGCTACAAGCTCAAGACCTTTGGCGAGGTGGGGGGGATCTTCTTCCGGCAGGCCTCGGACGATCCCGCCTCAACCGAGATCGTCTTTCTGGACGGTGACGGCCTCGACTTTTCCAGTGCCATGGGGAAAAACCTGGAACGGATCTTCTACAAGGAGAACTTCCGCCGGGCTCACCACAAAGAACCGGGCGGGATCACCGAACTCCCCCAGGTAAGCGAGTTCTACCGGGAGGGGTTCTTAAGGACCATTGACCGTGAGGCGTTCAAAAAGCAGAACCTGAAGGTGGTCGTCGACTTCAACCATTCCCCGGCCGGCCAGGTCCTGCCGGCGATTCTGAACGAGCTGGGGTCCGAGGTGATCGGTCTCAACGCCTATGTGGACGAGGAGCGGGGGGCGAAAAAGGCCGAAGAGAAAGCGGCCAGCTTGCAGCAGTTGGCCAAGATCGTCGTTACCCTGGAGGCCCAGGCCGGCTTCTGGCTCGATCCCTCTGCCGAGGCGTTCACCCTGGTGGACGAGGCCGGCAAGATCTATGAATCTGCCGAGCTCCTGCCGCTCATGGTGGCTCTGCTTCTGAAGAGCGGTGCCAAGGGGATCTTTGCTGTGCCGGTCAATGCCCCGTCCGTGGTGGAGCAGATTGTCCAGGAAAAACGGAGCCAGGTGACCCGTACCAAAAATAGTGAACGGGCCATGATGGAGGCGGCCCTCTCTTCCGAGGTGGTGATGGTCGGTTCCATGGATGGCCGTCTGGCCTTTCCCCGCTTTCAGACCGCCTTTGACGGCATGTTTGCCATTGCCAAGACCCTGGAACTGATCGCCGCCAGTGGCGTTCCTCTCTCGAAGATCCATGCCGAGATCCCGCACCGCACCTTCCTGCAGACCTCCAGTGCCTGTATCTGGGAGATGAAGGGGGGGATCATGCGCAAGATGAGCGAGGATAGCCTGGACAAGGAAGCGACCTTTATTGACGGGATCAAGGTGCACTTCGGCGAGGACTGGTTGCTGGTCCTGCCGGACCAGTACGCCTCCTGTGTACACCTGGTGGCTGAGGCCAAAGACCCCAAGACTGCCCAGAAGCTGCTGGACGAGTACAAGAAGAAGGTGGAGAACTGGAAAAAGGAGCTGCAATAACCCTCGGTTCGATGTGCGAAGTTCGATGTTGAAAGATTAACCTCGAACCCCGAACCTCGAACCTCGAACTGGTTCTTATGAAACAGCCTTTGTCGGTCATATTTCTCTGGCACATGCACCAGCCCTACTACAAGGACCCGCTCCGGGGGGAGTATATCCTCCCCTGGACGTATCTCCATGGCATCAAGGATTACTATGACATGGCGGCCATTGTGGATGAGGTGGCGGGTGCACGGGCGGTGTTCAACCTGGTGCCGTCCCTTCTGGAGCAGTTGGAGGAGTATGCCGCCGGCCAGGCGGTGGATCCGTTCCTTTCCCGGGGCCGGATGCACCCAGCCGACATGGGGGATGATGACCGCCTCTTTGTCCTGGAGAATTTCTTTGCCGCAAACCGCCAGCGGCTGATCGAACCGGTCAGGCGCTACTTCGAGCTTTTCTGCCTGGCGGGCGGCGATGGCGGGGAGCGGGCACGGGACCGGCTCCGCCTGTTCAGGGACCAGGATATCCTCGATCTCCAGGTCTGGTTTTTCCTCGCCTGGACCGGCGAGGCGGCGAGGCGGCGGTATCCGGCACTCCAGGAGCTGGTGCGCAAAGGAAGCGGCTTCACGGCGGCCGACAAGGAGCTCCTCTTTGCCACGCACCGGCAGATCCTGGGAGAAATCATCCCCCTCTACAAGCGGTTGCATGCCGAGGGGAAGTTGGAACTGTCGGTCACTCCCTATTTTCATCCGATCCTGCCGCTCCTCTGCGACGTGCGAAACGCCCAGACCTCCATGCCGAAGGCGACCCTGCCGACCCTGCCGTTTAGCTTCCCGCAGGACGCCAGAAGCCAGGTCACAACCGCTGTCGACTATTTCACCAGGCTCTTCGGGTTTGCGCCGGCCGGCATGTGGCCCTCCGAGGGATCGGTGTGCGACGAGGCGCTGGAGATCATTGCCGGCTGCGGCCTCACGTGGGTTGCCACCGATGAGGGGGTGCTGCTCCATACGCTTCCGGAGGGGCTCGGTCACGGCCGCGAGGCGCTCTACCAGTCGTACCGGTTCCAGCGTGGCGCCGCAGACCTGGCAATGTTCTTCCGGGATCACGCCCTGTCAGACCTGATCGGCTTTACCTATTCCCAGTGGGATGGGGAGCGGGCCGTAAACGATTTTCGCGAGCGGCTCCTGGCCATCGGCCGCCAGACCCACGGCGCCAGGGTCGTACCGGTCATCCTGGACGGGGAGAACGCCTGGGAATACTACGAGGAGAACGGGTATCCGTTTCTCACCCGTCTCTACCAGACCCTGGCGGATGACCGGGACTTGAGGCTCACCACCTTTTCGGCATTCCTGGCGGAACATACGACGCACAGGCGCCTGGATCGCATCTACCCCGGCTCCTGGATCAATGCCAACTACGGCATCTGGATTGGGCACCCGGAAGAAAATCTGGGGTGGGATTATCTTTACAAGGCCAGGGAGGCGGCCGTACGCAACCATCCCCGGGTTGCCGAACTTCTTGCCACCGGAGCGGTTGCCGATTTCCCGAACGAGCCCGACGGGACCGCTGCCCTCATCTGTCGTTCGCTCTTCGCCGCCGAGGGGAGCGACTGGTTCTGGTGGTACGGTGACGATCACTTTTCGCCCCATAGCGATCGTTTCGACCTCCTCTTCCGCCGCCACCTGATGAACGTGTACCGGCTGCTGGGGCTGCCGGTGCCGGCCGAACTGTACGAACCGATCAAAAAGAAGAGCCCCGCCGGTTTTGTGCGTGAGCCGGCAGCCCTGATCTCGCCGGTTGTCAACGGCTTTGTGACCGATTACTTCGAGTGGCTCGCCGCAGGCCTTTTCGACCTCTCCAAGCAGGCATCGGCCATGCATTCGGCCGAGAGCATGCTCCAGTCGTTCTTTTACGGCTTCGACCGGCATGCCTTCTATTTCCGGGTTGACGGACAACAGTCCCTGGAAAAGATGCTGCACCCGAGCGATCTCCTGACCCTGCACCTGATCAGCGATCGCGAATACCGTCTGGTCATGGGGCTCAGCGGCGAACAGGGTCTGCTCCAGGTACGGGACGGAGCAGAGTGGCACGACACCGGGACCGGCTGTCACTGGAAGATCATCAAGATCTGCGAAGCGAAGGTACCGCTTGATATCCTGCATCCCGAGCCCGGCGGCTACCTTTTTGCCTTTTTTACCCTGACCCGGGGCGATGACGAAGTGGGGCGCTGGCCAACCGATGCCCCGATGCGGCTCAGGTATGTCGGGCCGGAACTGGAGCTGGAAACGTGGCTGATTTGAGGAGAAGATATGTCGGAACTTAGGTGGGACCCGATCAAGCAGCACTGGGTTATCATCGCCACCGACCGGGGGCGGCGGCCCCGGGATTTCCGGGTTGAGGAGGCCGGCGATAACGACGGGGTCTGCCCGTTCTGCTACGGCTACGAAGACAAGACCCCGCCGGAGATCTTCGCCATCCGGAAGTCGGGCGCACCCAATACGCCTGGCTGGCAGGTGCGGGTCTTTGCCAACAAGTATCCGGCGCTCAGGATCGAGGGAGACCTGAAGAGCCGCGGTTACGGTCTCTACGATGTCCGCGAGGGGATCGGCGCCCACGAAGTGATCGTGGAGACCCCGGACCACAACAAGAGTATGGCCGACCTGACGGTGGACGAAATCTCCAACGTACTCAAGGCCTATCGGGTCCGCCTGCTGGACCTGCGCAAGGACATCCGTTTCCGCTACATGGTTCTCTTCAAGAACCACGGTACCCGGGCCGGCGCCACCCTCAGCCACTCCCACAGCCAGTTGATCGCCGTTCCCCTGACTCCGCCGGTGGCCGCCACCGAGCTCAGGGTCTGTCGGGACTTCTATTCGGTCCGGGAACGATGCATTTTCTGCGACCTGATCGAATTCGAGATCGCCGAGGGGGCGCGGGTGGTGAAGGAGTCGCCCGACTACCTCCTGATCACTCCCTATGCATCCTGCTTCCCGTTCGAGCTGCGTCTCTATCCCAAACGCCACAGCCATGACTTCGCCCTGATGACCGACGCTGAGCTGCTGGAGCTGGCCGCGGCATTGAAGGACATGCTCATGCGGGTGAAAAGGGTGCTGAAAGACCCGCCGTACAATTTCATCCTCCATACGGTGCCGCCCCATCAGCCACGGCCGGGAAAGCCCGACTACTGGGGGTCCATCCAGTGGGACTACCACTGGCATATCGAGCTGGTTCCCCGGCTCACCCAGATTGCCGGCTTCGAGTGGGGGACCGGCTTTTACATCAATCCCACCTCTCCCGAGGATGCGGCTGCCTTCCTCCGTGAGGCGGATATCTGAGGCAACGGTCGAGTGGTCAAGTAGTCAACTGAGTTAACAGCACAGACCGAAGTGACAACGTAACCACTCAACTACATCACCAAACAACGAGGTTTACCAGATGAAGATATTGTTTGTGGCTTCGGAAATGACTCCGCTCGCTTCGACGGGCGGGCTTGCCGATGTGATTGGTGCGCTACCCAGGGAATTAAAGCTGCTCGGCCACGACGTCAGGGTGATCATGCCGTGCTACCGGACTCTGAACCGTCTGGAACTGCCGATCCGCAAGGCGAGGAAGAGCATTGAGGTCCTCAGCGGCTCCAGTTCATACAAGGGGTTCCTCCGTCAGACGACGATTGACGATATCACGGTGTATCTGCTCGAAAGCCGGGACTTTTTTGACCGGGATCATCTCTATGGCCCGCCGGGTGGGGATTACCCGGACAACCACCGCCGTTTCTCCTTTTTCTGCCGTGGCGTACTCGACATGCTGAAACGGATGGATTTCCGGCCGGACATCCTCCACTGCCACGACTGGCAAACGGCCCTGCTGCCCATCATCCTCCGCTACGAACACCACGACGATCCGTTCTTTGCCGGGATGGCCACCCTCTTCACCATCCATAACCTGGCCTTCCAGGGGATCTTTCCCCGGACTGCACTTGAGGAAATGGGGCTGAACAAGACCTGTTACCGGATTGAACGACTGGAGTTCTACGGCCAGGTGAACCTGATGAAGGGGGCACTCCTGACCGCCGACCTTTTGAATACGGTTTCCCCGACCTATCGCAACGAGATTCTGACCCCGGAACTGGGGTGCGGCCTGGACGGCGTGCTCCGCTCCCGCCGGGATGACCTGGTCGGGGTGCTTAACGGTATCGACACGGTACGGTGGGACCCGGCCACCGACCGGGCGCTGGCAAAGAGTTACACCGCCAGCTCCCTCGCCGCCCGACAGCTCAACAAGCAGCGGTTGCAGAAGCAGTTGGGGCTTGCCGTTGACCCGAACATCCCCCTGGTGGGCATCGTTTCCCGCCTGGCGGAGCAGAAGGGATTCGACCTGATTGTCGAGATGCTTCCCCGCATCGCAGCGGAAAACATCCAACTGGCAATACTCGGGGAGGGTGATGAGCGTTATGTCCGGGAGTTTGCCTCCCTTGCCCGGTCACAGGACAAGAAGATCTCCTTTTCGCAGGGTTACAACCCTGCCTTGGCGGCAGGCATCTTTGCCGGGGCCGACATCTTTCTCATGCCGTCCCGTTTTGAACCGTGCGGCCTGGCGCAGATGGTTGCCCTCCGGTATGGTGCCGTGCCGGTGGTACATAAGGTCGGTGGGCTGGCGGATACCATCAGCGACGAGCGTTGCGGAGCGAAGGAGCCAAACGGCTTCACCTTTGACGACTATACCGCGACTGCCCTCTGGGACGTGCTCCAAAGGGCAGTCGCTGCATTTGGCGACAAGAGCCGCTGGCGGCACATGGTGCGTAACGGCATGCGTCATAATTTTTCATGGGCCAGTTCCAGTCGACAGTATGACGACCTGTATAGGCGGTGTCTGGTGAAGAAGCGGGGCTACTGATGGGGGACCAGGAGCCGGAGAGCGAATTGACCCAACTGGCACGGGAGGTGCGGAAGCTGGTGGAGGAGAATCGCACGTTTCTGGACCGGATCATGGACGATGACTTCGAGCCGGAGGACGACGAGGAGTCCGGGGGAGATTTGCCGGTCGGTTGAGTCCCCGGCCAATCGGTTACGATACGATTGGAGACTTCGGCGATCTCTGCGGAGTGTCAGACCTGTCCCATTACCCCGTCGGCATCCTGGTCCGGAAAAGGCTTGGTGCATCCTTCGTCCGGGGCGATCGGCAGCACGATGGTAAACGTGGTTCCCTCGCCAACCCGGCTGGTCACTTCGATATTTCCGCCATGATTCTTGATTATTCCGTACGAAACAGACAGTCCGAGACCGGTTCCGCGGTTTTCCTTGGTGGTAAAGAACGGATCGAAGATCTTGGCCAGCGTCTCTTCGGCAATGCCGCAACCGGTGTCGATTACCCGGACGAAGAGGGATTGTTCGTCCGGGGTGACGTCAATGGTAATGGTCAGGGAGCCGGTACCGTCCATTGCCTGGCCGGCATTGAGCACCATGTTGATGAAGACCTGTTCGATCTGGCCGGGGTCGAGATAGATCCCTGGCAGAGCTTTCTGGTAGTTGCGGATTATGATGATGTTCTGAAAGAGCGTCTGGTGTTCCACAAGGGAAAGGGCCGCATCCATCACCTGTGTGAGCGATGTCCAGGTCTTGTGGGGAACCGACTCCCGGGAAAACTTCAGGAGTCCCCGCACTATGTTGGCACATCGTTCCGTCTCCCGGACAATCACCGACATATCGTCCTGCAGCGACGGGTCCAGCTTGGCATCTTCGCTTACCAGATTTGAGTAGACCAGGATGCCGGTCAGGGGGTTGTTGATTTCATGGGCGATCCCGGCCACCAGTTCACCCACGGAGGCGAGCTTTTCCGAGCGAACGAGTTGGGCCTGCATCGACTGGATCTCCCGGGTGCGCTCCTCGACCTTCAGTTCCAGGGTCCGGTTCCATCCCTGCAACTCCTGGCGTGCCTTCTTGAGAGAGGTTGTCATAGAGTTGAACGATTCGGCCAGTTCGCCCAGCTCGTCGTCGGAGCTAAAGGGGATGGTCTGGGTCAGGTCCCCTTGGGCCAGCAGGTTCGTGTGGTCCAGGAGATGCTTGACCGGCTTGTTGACCAGTTGCTGGGTGAAAATTGCCAGGAAGAGGGATATGAGGAGCAGGAGGACCATGGTCAGGCCGATGACCCACGAACGGGAGGAGCTGAGCTGGGCCTGCATGTTTTCCAGGGAGACGATCACATCAAGGACCCCGAGGACCTTGGCGCTTTCCGGATGGTGGTGGCAATCGGCAACATAACAGCTCGTCTCGTTATAGATGGCCTTGGCCAGACCCAGCACCTGCTTGTCGCCGGCAAGGGTGAAGATGCGGCTTCTGTTCATGGTGGAGGCGTGGAGCAACGGCTCCCCACTGGCATGGCACATGGTGCAGGCAGCGGCCTTTTTGTCCAGAACGGTACCCGCCTCCTTGGGGTTCGTGGAGAAGATGATCTGGCCTTCCTTGTTGATGAGCCGGATGCACTCGATCCCCTTTTGCCTGCCGGCATCCTGCATGATCCGGTCGACCTGCTTGCGGTCGTTGACCAGCATCTGGTAGTGGGTCACATTAATGAGGGTCTCGCTGAGGAGTTCGGCATTGTTCACCGCGTCGTCCAAGAGGAGCTTCCGTACGCCATGGATGTTCAGGTAGGCGAAGAGGGTCATGGTGATGAGGAGGACCACGCTGGTGACGATCGTCAGTTTTGTCGTGAGGCTGCGGTGCATATAGGATTCTTTTAATTAATTAAATTTTTCTCTATTATAACTTTCTGTTGCATTTCGTCAATGCAATCTCCATCATCATGCACACTAAGCTGATGACTCACGGATTCACTATACCTGCACGGAAGGATCAGACATGAAGCGCAACAGAGTTGCCCCGGGGTATTTCCCCTTTTCCATACAGCTCCGCCGGTCCGTCTGGGACACTCGTTCTCTCGGGCCGGCAGCAACCGCCATTCGTGACGGAAAGTTGCCGCAGGTCATGTTCTACCGGGAGCTGGCGGCCCGCCTCTCCCCCCAGCCGGTCCATGCCGGCATGCTCGGTCTCTACGCCCTGCAGCTGCGGATATTCCGAACGGTTATCGACCGCTATGCCGGGGAACAGCACCCCGGGATACTGGAACAGGTACTGGCCGCTGCCGGTTTTTCATGCGACTCGCCCGACCTCTTCGCTGTGGCGGAGCGGTTTGCTTCCCTCTTTCCCGGTACCGACCTCCTGTTCGGAACGCGTACCGATGCCGCAGCCTGGCTCGGGGAAGACAGCGCCGATCATGCCAGAAAGAAGGAGATTGTGGCTGAACTGCTGCTGCTCAGGCTGGCAACGGAGAACCGGGCACTCGATCCGTTCCGTGAGATCCTTGACGACAACGAACTGGCGGCCGGCAGCCGCTATCCACAGGTAGTGGCGGGTGTGGAGCGGCAGTTGGCCACGTCGCCCGTGGTGGCTCCTTTCAACCTGACCCTGCCGGAATTGCTCCGCCTCCCCTTGAAGGCGGCACCGGCTTCCCTCTATGACCAGCTGGAGTACATTCGGGCGAACTGGCGCGCAATCCTGCCGGATGAGCTGCTGACCGAGATCCTGTCGGCCTTTGCGGTGGTCCGTGAGGAGAGCCGCATCTTTGCCCCCCGCGGCGAGCCCGGAGGGGCGCCGGTCCTTGAATTCGGCCGGGCCGATGGGGCCGGGATCAACGACTATTATCCCGAGCCCGAGCGTTTTTCTGCGGATACGG
Organism: Deltaproteobacteria bacterium; assembly: GCA_021849045.1. Lineage (GTDB taxonomy): Bacteria > Desulfobacterota > Desulfuromonadia > Geobacterales > DSM-12255 > Geomobilibacter. The sequence continues at coordinate 37,862 of JAJZTK010000002.1, forward strand.
ACTGGATGCCCAATGTGGTCCTCCTGGCCAAGATGGTCTATGTCTGGCTGGGGCAGCTGTCGAAACAGTATGGCAGGGAGATCACGCGGCTCGATCAGATCCCTGACGCGGAACTGGACCGGCTGGCCCGCCGGGGGGTCACCGGCCTCTGGCTGATCGGGCTCTGGGAGCGTTCGCCGGCCTCGCAGCGGATCAAGCAGATGTGCGGCAACCCGGAGGCGATCTCGTCCGCCTACTCCCTGTTCGACTACACCATTGCCCACGATCTCGGGGGGGAAGAGGCCCTCTGGAACCTGCGGGAACGGGCGCTCAAGCGGGGCATCCGGCTGGCCAGCGACATGGTGCCCAACCATACCGGCATTTACTCCAAGTGGACCGTGGAACACCCGGACTGGTTCGTCCAACTTGATTATCCGCCGTACCCGGCCTACCAGTTCAACGGCCCGGACCTCTCCTCCTCGCCCGAGGTGAGCCTCCATATCGAGGATGGCTACTGGGAACGGCGGGATGCGGCCGTGGTCTTCAAGCACTATGACCACCGCGACGGCCGGACCCGCTACATCTACCATGGCAACGACGGGACCAGCACGCCGTGGAACGATACGGCCCAGCTCAACTACCTGAATCCCGAGGTGCGGGAGGCGGTGATTCGCACCATCCTCCATGTTGCCCGGATGTTCCCCATTATCCGTTTCGATGCGGCCATGACCCTGGCCAAGAAGCACTACCAGCGCCTCTGGTTCCCCCAGCCCGGTCACGGTGGGGTGCCGTCCCGGGGGGAGCACGGTCTGACCCGGGAGCAGTTCGATACCGCCATGCCCGAGGAGTTCTGGCGCCAGGTGGTGGACCGGGTGGCGTCCGAGGCGTCCGACACCCTGCTCCTGGCCGAGGCGTTCTGGCTGATGGAGGGGTACTTCGTCCGCACCCTGGGGATGCATCGGGTCTACAACAGCGCCTTCATGAACATGCTGAAAATGGAGGAGAACGCCAAGTACCGCCAGACCGTGAAGAACGTCCTGGAGTTCAACCCCCAGGTGTTGCAGCGGTTCGTCAATTTCATGAACAATCCGGACGAGAAGACCGCGGTCGAGCAGTTCGGCAAGGAGAGCAAGTACTTCGGTGCCTGCGTTCTGCTGGTGACCATGCCGGGACTACCGATGATCGGCCATGGACAGGTGGAGGGGTTCCACGAGAAGTACGGCATGGAATACAAGAAGGCTTATTGGGATGAGCCGGTGGACGAGCACCTGGTGCGGGAGCACGAACGGAGGATATTTCCGCTGATGCGGCGGCGCTGGCTCTTTTCCGGCGCCGACAGCTTCGTGTTCTATGACTTCTGGAGCGGCTCCCACGTCAACGAAGATGTCTTTGCCTACTCGAACCGGGTCGGTGAGCATCGGGCAATCATCGTCTACCACAACAGGTTTGCTTCCACCTCCGGCTGGATACGGAGCTCCACTTCCTTTGCGGTAAAGAACGGGTCGGGCGATATGGAACTGCGCCGGACGACCCTTGGTGAAGCGCTCTCACTCAAGGGGGATGGCCGGCACTACTACCTGTTCCGCGATTACGCCAGTGGCCTCGAATATATCCGCAATGGCCGTGAGCTGTGCGAGCAGGGACTGTTCGTGGAGATGGAGGCGTACGAATACCATGCCTTCCTGGACTTCAGGGAGATCTGGGACGACGAGTTCGGTACCTGGGGGAAGCTGTGCCACCAACTCAACGGACGGCCCGCTCCCAGCATGGACGAGGAGGTGAAACAGGTTCGTTACGCCGACCTCATCGACCGGCTGCGGGGGCTTTGCGACCGGCACAGCGGGCTTATTGCCGGGGCTTTCGGTGACGTGCCGGCAAAGAGCCTGGACAAGGCGAAACGTGCGTTCTGTGCCGACCTCGGCGGATTCCTGGCTGCCCTGGCAGCAACCGCTGGGCTGACGGAGGATCCGCAGTCGATCGAGAAAGCAATCGCCAAGGAGCTGGATTTCCTTGAAGGCCTGGTTGCCGAACCGGTCGCACGCGGGGAGATGGAGCCGGTTGCGACGCTGACCGGGTATACTGCCCGCCTCCTTGCCTTTTCCTTGCTTTGCCTGCACCGGGCGGGCGAACTTTATGGAGACAAGGGGAGTGTCGGTGTCTCTGCTGACCTGGCGCACCGTTTTGGTCTGTTCCGTCCGCTCGAAGAAGCGCTGCATGCCGAGGCCGGCGAGGAGGCCGATCCTCTGGCAATGCTGGAGGTGCCATCCATAATGGCCCTGTTTGCAGCCCTTCTGCGTTGGCAGGAGGCACTGGTGACTGCACCGGAACTGGTGGAAACCCAACTGGCCGAACTGCTCTCCGACAACGATGTAGCAACCTTCATCGGTCGTCATGAGAGCGGCGGATATGAGTGGTTCGTCAAAGAGCGTTGGGACCTGCTGGTGAGCTGGCTGTATCTCGCTGCTTTGACAGTGGTGGCCGGCACGGCGAAAAATGGTGCCGTTACTGCCACACGGCGAAAGGCGTTGCTAAAGAGCGCGTCAACCCTTGCCGGGCGAGCGGCGACGGCCGGCTATCGCGTGGATCGATTCCTGCGGTTGGGCATACGTAATCCCCTGAATCGGTGAGGTTCGGGAGTTGGTGAAGCTGGTGGCAAATCTGCAAAGAGCCCCGGAATTGCTCTGGTCAACCTCTTTGCCATCTGTTATAAGGGCAGGGACGACCCGACTATCCGTGACCAACGCAGGCAAAGGAGAGTTAGACGTGCGACGTGCAGTGAATATGGTGTTGATCGGTTTCGTGATGTTGACCGGCTTCGGTTGTGCCCAGAACTACTACAACGTCCCGAAGGACACTTACGAGAAGAAGGTCCGGGTTCTTGGAGTGGCACCAATCCTGGTGGATGCGGAATCCGATATCCGCCATCCGGAAAAGGGGGCCGTCGTCTCCCTGCTCAAAGAGGCGAACCGGAAGAACGAAAAGGAGTTGGTGGCGCTTCTCAAGGATACAGGCTCCTATTTTTCCGTCCGGCTGCTGGACGAGGACGCCGACCAGCTGTTTACCGGCCTGGGCGCCCGGCGCGAGCGGCGTGACGACGGCGGCGTGATCTACAACAAGTACTTTTATCGGCCCGAGGCCCTGCAGGGGCTCGGTGACCGGCACAAGGTGGATGCGGTCATGATCGTGACCGCGAGCGGCCTGACCCGCCAGGACAAGTTCTATTCCAGCAACCTGCTCTCCTATCTGGGTGGCGAGTACAACTTCCTGACCTTCTCCGCCCAGGTTCTCGACCGTGACGGCACCGTGCTCTGGGAATATCCCAATTTTCGTCAGCGGATTATCAGCTACCCGGCGTTCATGGCCCTCCAGTATCCCGACTTCGACGAGGCCAAGGCCAATGCCGCCAACGAGGTTGAGGTGAAGTTCAAGACCGTGGCCGGCATCGGTCGCGCCCTGGCCAAGAGCGAGGAGTCGCATCTGCAGCCGAAGGCGTCGGTGTCGACCCTCTACCGCGACCTGTTCGACGCCATGGTGTCGTTGATGGGGAGTGGTCGGTTGTCGGAGCCGGCCAAAGAGAAGCCTGCGCCGTCTGTGGCGGCGCCACCGGCACCTGCCGCGCCGGTTGTGGTGGCACCGACTCCTGTGGTCCAGCCCCCTGCGGCGGCATCCGCTCCCGCTCCGGTTGCTCCCGTTGCCGAGCAGCCGCTGACGATCGCCCCGCCGGCAACGATTCAGGAGCTGCCGGTCAAGTAGCACGGTGCGGTTCGGAAACAACGAAAAGGCCCGATCGACAGCTGTCGGTCGGGCCTTCGTGTTCTGAATTGAACTGGTTCTCCTCAATACCCCGCATCGTGATCACCCACATTTACCGGGATGAGCTCCTGGTCGTTGACCAGGAACTCAAAATTCGCATTCGCGGAGGTAATGGTACCGATTCATATCCATCACACCAGGCCAGCCCGATTCAACTGTCAAGTCAATACCCATCAGCTGCAAAACATAGTGAGGGTCAGGAATGCCGGTACCGGTCCGCATGGTAGGAACTGCGGACATACGGGCCGCTCTCCACGTGGGCGAAGCCAAGCTCTTCGGCCGCCACTTTCAACTGCTCGAACCGCTCGGGCGGGACGAATTCCACCACCGGCTGGTGGCGGCGGCTGGGTGCCAGGTACTGGCCGAGGCTTATGTAGGCGCAGCCGACCCCGCGTAGTTCCCTCAGGACGGCAAGCAGCTCCTCTTCCGTCTCCCCCAGGCCGAGCATGACCCCTGACTTGGTCGGGATCTCCGGGGCGATCTCCCGGGCCATGCGGAGGAATTCCAGGGAGCGGTTGTAATCGGCGCCGGCCCGGATATGGTAGAGGCGGGGCACCGTTTCCAAATTGTGTCCCAGGATATTCGGCCCGGCATTCAGGATCGTTTCCAGCGCCTTCCGGTCCCCCTGCAGGTCGGGGATCAGGAGTTCGATGGCGGTCTCCGGAGCCGAGCTCCTGATGGCAGCCACCGTTGCGGCGTAGTGGCCGGCACCGCCGTCGGCAAGGTCGTCCCGAGTGGGGGAGGTTACCACCACATGGGCCAGGGCCAGTCGCTGCACCGCCTCGGCGACGCGTCCCGGCTCCTGCGGGTCGGTTGGCAGGGGGGAATCTTTCCCGACGTTGCAGAAGGTGCAGTGCCGGGTGCAGATGGCGCCCAGGATCAGGAAGGTGGCTTGCCGCTGCCGGAAACATTCGCTAATGTTCGGACAGGAGGCTTCCTGGCAGACCGTGTGCAGCGAAAGGCCCGATAGGAGCCGTTCCATGTCGGCATTGGCTGCCGGGGAGACCTTTTTCTGCAGCCAGGCCGGTTTTCTGCGGATTTCCATGGATACCTCCTTCTGCCCTTTTCTACCCTGATCAGTGGTGAGGCGCAACCGGAATCTCTCCGTTTGACTCGGTGCTCCCCGGCGCTATAGTTGTACGACAGAGTTCACCACCGTACGCATGGAGAACATAATGGCACGCTGGCGCAAATGGTTGATCGGGGTGGTTGTGGCAGCGCTGCTGTGCGCTGGGTTCATTGCCTTTATCCTCCCGGGTATCGTCCGAAGCCAGATGGAGCAGCAGGTCAGCCGGGCGACCGGCCGCACCCTCACCGTCGGCCGGATCTCCATAAATCCCTTTACCTGGACTGCGGGGCTGGAGGGAGTCAGGCTGAGCGAAAAGGGGAACAGCCTCCCGTTTGTCTCCTTCAGCAGTGCCCGGGTGCGGGTGAGCCCCGCTTCTCTCTGGCGTCTGGCGCCGGTTCTCACCGATATCAGCCTGACCGCACCCCACGTGCGCATCGTCAGAACCGGTCCGAACCGGTTCAATTTCAGCGACCTGCTGGAGAAAAAGCCGGAAGAGAAGAAAAAGGAACCAGGTGAACCGGCCCGGTTTTCCCTCAACAATATCGTCGTGAAGGGCGGCTCGATCGATTTCCAGGACGACGCCCTGTCGACCCCGAAACTGCATACCGTCCGGCAGCTCCTCATTCAGATCCCTTTTGTCAGCAACATCCCCTACCTGGCCGACCGGTACGTGGCGCCGAAACTGATTGCCCTGGTCAACGGCGCGCCCTTGGCTTTCGAGGGGCAGATGAAGCCGTTTGCTAAGGGGATGGAGGCGTCTGTTGCCATCAAGCTCCACGAACTGGAGATCCCCTTTTACGCCGCCTATTTCCCCAAGGAGTTGCCGCTGCGGCTGACGGCCGGCCGTTTCTCAACGGATCTTATTGTCAGCCACCGACTGACCAAAGGGGAAAAGCCGGATATCGCCGCAACCGGCACGGTCACCCTGAACGGGATCGATCTGAGGGGACGTAGCGGCGAGCCGCTGTTTACCCTGTCAGAGGGAAAGCTCGCCATTGCCCGGATCGGTCTGCTCAGTGGCGAATACCGTGCCGCGAACATTGCCCTGGACACCCCGGTGGTCAGCGTAGTCCGGAACCGGCAGGGAGAGTGGAATTTTCAGCAATTGACGGACAGCGGCGCCGCGGGCAAGGACTCTGCTGAAGCCGGCAAGACCCGGGAAAAAACGGCTGGGAAAGCTGCAAAGCCGCTCATAGCAGTTGGCGAGACGCGGGTGATCAACGGCTCGGTTCGCTTCAGCGATGCCGTTCCGGTCGGCGGGTTCACGGCCGAGGCGAAGCAACTGGCAATTACGGTGACCGGTTTTTCCACCGAGCAGGGGAAGACCGCCAACCTGTCCCTGGGGTTCACTACCCCCCGCAACGAACAGTTCGTTGCCAGCGGCACCCTGTCCGTAACCCCACTGGCCTTCACCGTTCGTCCGACACTCACCAACGGCGTACTGGAAACCGCGTATCCGTACCTTGCCAGCTATCTCACCGCGCCGGTTTCCGGGCGGCTCAACGCCAGCGGCGAGCTCAGTTACTCGGCAGAGCAGGGGCTGAAGATTGTTGGCGGCGACCTGGAGCTGCGACAGCTGGCACTCTCTTTTGCCAAGCGGGAAGGGGTCAAAATCCCGCTCCTGGCGGTGAACGGGGCAGCCTACAGCCAGAAGGAACAGTCTCTCACCGTTGACAGGGTGGTACAGCAGGGGGGAGAGGTCGTCATCTCCCGTGACGCCAGCGGTGTCTTTTCGCCAACGCGACTGCTTAAGCCGTCGCCCGTCGCATCAGTGCCGCCGCCGGCGAAGCAGAAAAAGCGTGACGAGAAGGGGGCGCCGTTTCGCTTCGCCGTTAAGCAGGTAACGATGAACAGCCTGAATGCCTCGTTTACCGACCATACCCGTGAAGACGCACCGACCTTCACCATGAAGAAGGCGAGCCTTTCCCTGTCAGACCTGCGCGGGCCCCGGATGACCCCCATGCCGTTTCGTTTTTCTGCCGGCTATGGCCAGAAGGGTTCCCTCAAGGCCAACGGCCGCATCTGCCCTGATCCGTTTCTTTTCAAGGGAAACGTGGCTCTGGCGCGGATTCCGGTGCTGGATGCCGAGCCATACCTGCCGGACGGGGTGAACGTGGTGCTGGCAGACGGTTCTCTGGACGCGACCCTGTCCCTCGACCTGGCCGCCCGTGCAGCCGGGATTAGCGGCAGTTTCAAGGGGAGCCTGGGGGTGCGCAACTTCTACAGCCTCGACGCCGAGGAGAACGAGGACCTGCTCAAATGGGAGAGTCTGCAACTGGATGGGGTGAGCGGCACCCTTGCCCCCTTCTCCCTGCAACTGGCCGGCGTTTCGCTCAACAACTACTACGCCCGGGTCATCATCAACCGCCAGGGGGTTGTCAACCTGCAGGAGCTCTACAAGCCCGATCAGCCTGCGGCCGTGGCAGCCAAGCCCGTATCGGCTCCACCGGTTACAGCACCTTCGGTGGCGTCGGCTCCTGCCGCTGCTCCTGACAAGAGCATCCGGATCGATACCGTTACCCTCCAGGATGGGGTCCTCAATTTCACCGATCGCCATCTGAGCAGGGAGTTTTCCACCACCATGGTCAACCTGGGGGGGAGGGTGAGCGGGTTGACCTCAGAGGAGGGGAAGGCCGCTGACGTGGACCTGCGGGGGAATCTGGAGAACCAGTCGCCGCTGCGCATTACCGGCCGGATCAATCCGCTCAAGGGGGATCTGTTCCTGGATATCCTGATCCGTTTCAGCGATATCGAGCTGGCCCCCATGACCCCCTACTCGGGTACCTACCTGGGGTACAGTGTGGACAAGGGAAAACTGACCCTTGACCTCAAATACCTAATCGAACAGAAGCGGCTCAAGGCCGAAAACAAGGTGTTCATGGACCAGTTAACCTTTGGCAAGGCCGTGGAGAGCGACAAGGCGACCAGGCTGCCGGTCCGGCTTGCCGTGGCCCTGCTCAAGGACCGGAAGGGAGAGATCCGGCTCGACTTGCCGGTGGCCGGCCGTACCGACGACCCGGAGTTCAGCATCTGGGGAGTGGTGTGGCAGATGTTGAAGAACCTGCTGGTCAAGGCGGCAACGTCCCCCTTCTCTCTTCTCCAGTCGATGTTCAGTGGTGGCGACGACTTCAGTGGCGTTGCCTTTGCCCCGGGGACGAGTAGTTTGAGCGCGGCCGAGGAGGGGAAACTGCGCAATCTGGCTAAGGCGCTGCTGGACAGACCGGCCATCAAACTGGAACTTACCGGATTTATCGACCGGGAGCGGGACGCCGAAGGGTACCGGAGCGAACTGCTCCTGAAGAAGATGAAGACCGAGAAGCTGCTGGCCCTGGTAAAGGAGAAGCGGAGCGTTGCGGGCCAGACCACGGACAGTGTGGAGATCCTGCCGGCCGAGTCCCCGGTGTTGTTGAAGAGTGTGTACGAAAAGGAGAAGTTTCCGAAGCCGCGCACGATCATCGGCACCCTGAAGAGCCTGCCCGATGCGGAGATGAAGAAGCTGATCCTGGCCAACACCGTGGTGGGAGAGCCTCAATTGCGGGCACTGGCACGGGAACGGGCAATGGCGGTACGCACCTTTTTGGTAAACGATGTCAAACTGCCGCAGGAGCGGATTTTCGAAAAGAGCGGCGATATTTTCGCCCCCCCGAAACAGCAGGAGATGTCAGGCAGTCGGGTCGAGTTCGGCGCGGTTGCCCAGTAAGGAGGCGATCGTCGTGGGTGCATTCTCTGCGCGATAACGGGCTGGTTCGGGATTACGCCCCGCTCGTTCCCCCAAGATTCCAGGCGGCCCCGCGGTACTTGACGAGGAGCTCTCCGGCAACATCCTCTTCCCGGGAACTGACCGTGCCGGTTTCTAGTGTCCCCCCCAGGTTCTCCCGAAAGGCTGCTTGCAGCATATCTTTCAACGACCCCTCTTCCAGCCGAATCCCCTCTTCCCCCAGGCTCGTGGTTCCCTCTTTAACTCCGACAGGGGTTTCCTTCAGAAAGCGTACCCCAACGTCGGTCATGTTCATGAGCGGAATGGAGCCGTGCTGAAAGATGGCGTTTTTCAGTCGGCGTTGGGCGTTGCCGCCGATCTTTCTGCCGCCGATCAGGATGTCGTAGCTCTCTTTACCGGCAAAACAGAACGGCGTCCGCTCACCGAGAACTGTGCCGGGTGGAAGGCGATCGACCGCGTAGGAGGCATCGAGGCCGAGCTGCCGGTACAGGGAGAGGAGGAAGGAGGTCAGAATTCGGAACGATTCCTTTATGGAAGCGGCTGGTGGGAGGTGGTGGGGGGTGCAGACCAGGCTGTAGGTCAGTTCCGCGGCATGGTAGATGACACCTCCGCCGGTGATGCGGCGGACAACCGGGACACCGGCAGCATGGCAGCGATCCAGGTCGAGGACCTGTTCCGCATTCTGGAACCGTCCCAGCGACAGCGTTGCCGGAGTCCAGCAGTACAGGCGGAGCACAGGGAGTGACCCGTTCGGGTCGAAGCTGGAGAGAAGTGCCTCGTCGATGGCCATATTGGTCGGCCCGTCAGCGGGGCCGGTGTCAATGCAGCGCCACCTTTGTGGACAGTTTTTTCGTGTGTCGGGCATGACGTGCCCCTGTGAGTGTGGAGTATATTTCCCTTAATAGCACACTCAGGGGGATGAGTACATGCCGGAGTCGGGGAACTCACTGCACGGCGGTGGCGAGTTGTGTCCCCTTTTTGCGGGTGAGGGGGGTGGGTACCCGTTTGTTGGGTTTGTCGGCAGTGTCCAGAAACTTGACGGCGAGGCGCCTTGATTCGTCGCCGAGGCGGTAGATCTTTTTCCGTTCATCCCAGGAAACCAGTCCCCTGCTCTCCAGCGCTATCAAGAGGAGCAGTGCTTCGCTCCGGTTACACCGCAGACTGAATGCCAGATCGCCGATGCTCATGCTGCTGTTACCTTCGGCGAGAATATCCATGAGCATGAGCGCTTTCTCAGTCGTTTGGACCGTCTGCATGTGCTTTTCCTTGATCATCACTCGTCTCCTGCTCCCACGGACAGGGGTCTGGCTCTGCTGCGTGACGAACGCGACCTCGGTTCCTTCTTGAGGCCGCTGATACTGACGTGGTGCGAGTATTGGAGCATCGCCTCCCGCATGACCTGTGACACGCTTTTTCTGGTAACCCGGCTGACCAGTTGCAACGCCTTTTTTTCATCATCATTGATGCGCAGGGATACCACGTTGTATTTCGGGATTTTCTTCATTTCATGTACTCCTTATCGGTGGGGTCTGTTCCAGCGGCCCAGCTGGCTGGGCGGACGTCGCAATCACCGGGATATATTTATATTTCGCTAAGCGAAACACAGTTCTTGTGATTGAAACCACCATTAGCGTATTATGTGCAAAGTGTAAACAAAAAAATGACAGATGATTGAAGTATAACGGGGTTATTTTGGCTGTGAGTCATATGCCATGATGTTCGTGACGTCTGTGGCCCTACGGGAAAGGTGATACGTTGATTCCATTCTGCGAAACACATCGCCGGAGTTTTTCCGTTTGACTTCCATCGCCCTTTGTGCAAACTTTGTTCGGCAACTTACCATGATTACAGGAGTTGACATGGCGACGGAGAGCTTAGATGGGGGGGAGGAGAACGAGCGCCAGTCTGTACGTGCTTTGGCACGGGGGCTGGAGATCCTGCGCTGTTTCAGGCCCGGCGACCGGTTTCTGGGGAACCAGGAGATCTCCCAGCGCACCGGTCTGCCAAAGCCGACCGTCTCGCGTCTGACCTACACACTGACCGGTCTGGGGTATCTCAATTATTCGGATAAATACGGAAAATACTATCTGGGGACCTCCGTGCTGGCCTTGGGATATACCATGCTGGCCAACATGGATGTTCGCAAGGTCGCGCGGCCGTTCATGCGGGAACTGGCCGAGTATGCCCAGGCCTCGGTGTCGATCGGTGTGCAGGATCGCATGAACATGCTGTACGTCGAAGCATACCGAAGCAGTTCAACGGTCACCCTTACCCTCGATGTGGGCTCGCAGATCCCCATTGCAACCACCTCCATGGGGCGCGCTCTTCTCTGTGCCCTGCCTGAGCCGGAGCGAGTGGAGCTTCTTGAGCAGATTCGGGTACGAAGTGGGGAGCAGTGGCCGAAGATAGAGGCCGGATTCCTGCAGGCACGGAAAGACTACGAAGAGCGGGGGTTCTGTTTTTCCCTGGGGGACTGGAAAAAGGACGTACACGCGGTGGCGACCGCCCTGGTTCCAGCGGACGGTTCGCGGACTCTTGTCTTCAACTGCGCCGGCGCCGCCTTTCAGTTGCGCCGGCATATGCTGGAGGACGATATCGGCCCCCGGTTGTTGAATCTGGTTACCAACGTGCAGGAAGCGCTGGACAGGATCTGAACCATCCCTGGCTACTGCCCCGCTCCCAGCACTGTCTCAAGCAAGTCGGCCGGGCTCCCGTTCCGGCTCGTACTCCTTCGCATCTCCCCCTAGCAGTAGGCTAATTGTCGAACATCAGCTTGCGTTCCAGATCCATGGAGTGGGAGATGCGCTTGGCATCCTCCACGGTGATGAGGTCCTGCTTGCACAGTTGCAGCAGGTGCTGGTCCAGGGTCTGCATCTGGTAGAGGGAATTGCCGGTTTCTATGTGCTTTTCGATTTCGTCCAGACGCCCTTCCCTGATGCACGCCTGAATCGTTGTGGTGGCACGCATGATCTCGACCACAGGGATGATGCTTTCGCCGGATTTGCCCTTGACCAGACGCAGGGAAACGGTGGCGACCAGGATGTCCGCCAGTCTCTGCCGGAGAATCTCCTGTGCCTCGGGCGGAAAGTTGCCAACGATCCGGTTGATCGTCGATACGGCGCCCTGGGTGTGCAGGGTCGAGAGCACGAGGTGGCCCGTCTCCGCAGCCTTGATGCAGGCATCGATGGTTTCCTTGTCGCGCATCTCCCCCACCATGATGACGTCCGGGTCCATGCGCAGCGAGGCTGTCAGGGCCGCGTTGAAACTGTTGGTATCGATGCCGACCTGTCGCTGGATGATACAGCTCCGCTGTGAGGTGAAGAGAAACTCGATGGGATCTTCGATGGTGATGATGTTGTAACTGTACTGCTCGTTCAGGAAGCGGATCATGGATGCCAGGGTCGTCGATTTACCGTTTCCCGTGGGGCCGGTGACAAGGATCAGACCGTTTGGCACCTTGGCGATCTCGCCGAGCACGGGCGGCAGGTTCAGTTCCTGGAAGCTGCCGATATTGGGCGGGATAACGCGCATGACAATGCCAAAATGGCCTCGCTGCCGGAAGATGCTGACCCGGAATCGTCCACCGCTTGGCAGTGCATAGGAGGCATCGAGCTCTTTCAGGTCATTGCTCAGCTGCTGGCCGTTTTGCTCCAGGATCTGTGCGGCGATGAATTCGGTGTCCGCGGCCGCCAGATTCGGCATCTTCGAGCGGATGAGCTGCCCCCGTCCCCGGAAAAAGGGGGGATTGTCCACCTCGAAATGGAGATCGGAAACTCTCTTCTGGAAGGCGATTTCCAGGATCTGATGCAGGATATTCAGGTCCATAACGGTCCTTTGCGCAGGTAGCGTTCGTGATGCTTCCTAGGGTGATTGTACCCGTTTTTCAAACTTTTTCCGGAAAAGCGCATTGTCCAGCACGATGCCGGCATGCCGCGCCAAGGTATCCATGAGATCGGCCCGCACCGGATTGCCGGCCGTGGTGCCGAAATCGCAGTAGGTGAGGGCGATGACCCGGCCAAAGCGCTTGATGGGGGCCAGGAGTATTTTGGCGGTACGCGGGGCACCAATATCCGCATAGAGGTGCTTCGTCAGGAGCGGGTCGTTGCTGGGCCCGTAGAAGAGCCGGCCGTCGGTGATAGTTTCCTGAAAAACCGAAGGTTGGTCAAGGGGGAGCATGAAACGCAGGGGCGGAGTTGGTCCGGCGCTCTTGTCCGCCTTGATGCCAATGCCACGCTCGGCAATCAGTTCCGTCTTGAAGACCACGAAGGTGATGGAGCGTTCGAACATGACAGAGGCAAATCTCAGGAGCGCATAGGAGATGTCCGGCGCTGTCGAAAGAGTGCCGAGTTCACGAACCCGTTCAGCGAACTGCCGTAAGATCTGCTGGTCCGGATGTGGCGGAGCGTGTGCCAGCCAGGCCTGCAGGGCCTTCATGAAGCCGATGGCATCGGTCGCAATGGTCTCTTTCCGTTCTTCGCTGCAGGGTCTGGGTATCACGCTGAGTCCCGCCTCAACCGCCTGGAGCGCAAATGTGTGATCCCGTGGCGATGCTAGCTGCACGATCGACAAGTGTGGATAACGTGCCTTTTCCCGGTGCCACAGGGCGACGATCTTGTCCGCCGAAAATCCCTCGGCGGCCCGTTCCGGAGAGTCAACGAGGAGAACCGGCAGCAGGTCCCTGGCAAGGGACTGGTCAACGATAAGGTCGATGTTCGCCTCCTCGTCCGTGGTGAAGGCAAACAGGCCTTCATGTCTGCACACCGTCATGACGGCATGCCTTATGAGCGCATCCCGACTGAGCAGGATGACCGCCAAGGCCGGGCCAACGGCTGGCACCAGGTCTGGCCCTCCCTTTAGTGGTTGCGAAAAAGCCACCAGGAACGATAACAGTTTTTCCTGTTCAGCAAGCGGCAGCTCCCGCAACTCGTCTGCCAGCGCCTGGCGATGGGGTTCGGCCGGATCGTACGCCTTTACCCCCAAAAATACATCCGGGATCACCTTTTCAAGGGTATCGAGATTGTCCAGACCGAGGTCGTCGGCCGTGATTGCCGGGTTTTCCGGTGTGTCGCCTGCCCATGACTCGCCAGATGCGGCATCTCCCTCAAAAGACTCTTCTTCCGGGAGGGTGCCGTCCCGCAGCTTTTCGTCGTAAATGCGCAGGGCATCCATCAGTACCCCCTGCGTGTCGATGTTAATCTCCTGGTTCATCCTTTCCGGATAGTACCGGTAGTCATCGGTAACGTGGGCTTGGGCAACATCCAGGCTGAACGTCCCCCTCTTCCATGTCAGTATCTCGACAACCGTCAACTCAATGAGATGCTCAAGTGCCTGGTAGGCATCACTTTCCCCCACGCGCCCGCTTTGTACCAGGGTTATGATTAACGGTTTGCGATCCTTCCCCGCGTTTTCCTGCTCCTGAAGGGCGGCTGTGAGGATTTCCGGGGTAACGTGCTGCCGTTCCACAAGGATATTGCCGATGCGTAACATATTGTTCAGGTGGTTTGCGCTGACGATGTAGCCGTCCTTGAAGACCAACCTGCTTTCACCCTTGCGGCTCTTCACGCTCAGGATGCCGGATTTTCTCGTCGAATGGAGCAGCTGGATCACATCGACTATGGGCATGTGCTCTAAATCGCCGACAAAGGACATGGTGGTACCCCTCTCCATTCACTAACCGTCGATGCAGCAACTCCGACAGGTTGTAGGATTATATGCCATTTTGGCGCGGCTGCAAGAAAAAGCCCCTGTCCGGAGGTTGACGGAGAGGGGCGTGCAGATACTCAATGGGTTGGGAGGTGGATATGCAACATTGTGCGTCTCTACTGGCAGCAGACGTTCTGCTCCCGGGCCGCCTTGGTCTCGTCCAGGCGGGAGATGGGGGTGGTCACCGGGGCACGTTTCAGAATATCCGGATCTTTCTCCGTTAGTTCCGCCGCCTCGCGCATGGCGTCGATGAAGGCATCCATGGTCGCCTTGGACTCGGTCTCGGTCGGCTCGATCATAATTGCTTCCTTGACGATCAGGGGGAAGTAGACCGTGGGGGGGTGAAACCCCTGGTCAATCAGGAATTTGGCGATATCGATGGCATGGACGTCGTGGGCCAGTTGTCGGCTGGCCGAGAGGACGCATTCATGCATGCAGGTCTGGTCGTACGGAACCTCGTAGAGATCCTTTAGTCGGCTCATGATGTAGTTGGCGTTCAGGACCGCCTGTTCACTTACCTGGATGAGCCCTTCTTTTCCCATCATCAGGATGTAGGCGTAGGCCTTGGCCATCACCCCGAAGTTGCCGAAGAAGTTGGCGGTGCGACCGATCCCCTCCGGGTTCTCGTGTTCCACGGTGTAGGCCCCGGTCAGCTTCCTGACGATCCGGGGGATGGGCAGAAACGGGATCAGCCCTTTCTTGACGCCGACCGGACCGCTTCCGGGACCGCCGGCACCGTGGGGGGTCCCGAAGGTTTTGTGCAGATTGACGTGGACCACGTCGAAGCCGACATCGCCGGGGCGGACCTTGCCCATGATGGCGTTCAGGTTGGCGCCGTCGTAATAGACCAGGGCGTCCACGCCGTGGGCCAGGTCGCAGATCTCCTTGATATGCGGGTTGAAGAGGCCCAGCGTGTTGGGGCAGGTCATCATGACCGCCGCCACTTCGTCATTCAGGGCGGCCTTGAAGGCGTCCAGGTCCATGTCGCCGTACGGAGCCGTCGGGATGGTAACGATCTCGTAGCCGACCATGGCGGCGCTGGCCGGGTTGGTGCCGTGGGACGAATCAGGGACGATGACGTATTTTTTCCGGTTCCCCTTGGCCCGGTGATAGGCGGCGATGAGGAGCATGCCGGTCATCTCGCCGTGAGCCCCGGCCAGCGGCTGGGTGGTCACCTCGTCCATGCCGGTTATTTCCGCCAGCAGGCTCCCCAACTCGAAGAGCAGTCCGAGAGAGCCTTGGGTCAGCTTCTCGCCGCCCGGCAGGAGCGCCGTCATGGGATGGAACGGAGCGAAGAGGTTTGCAGCCGCTTCCAGCCCTTTGGCGTTGTATTTCATGGTGCATGAGCCCAGCGGGTAGAAGTTGGTGTCCACCGAGTAGTTGAGCCGCGACAGGTTGGTGAAGTGGCGGACCACATCCAGTTCCGAGAGCTCGGGAAGGCCGGCCGCCTCACTGCGCAGCAGTTTTTTCGGCAACGCCTTGGCCTTGGGCACATCGCTGGCCGGGAGCCGTACCCCTTTTCGGCCGGCAACGGATTTCTCGTAAATCAGCTCCATAGGACACTCTCCAGCTCTTTTGCCAGCAGGTCGATCTCCTGCCTGCTCCGTTTTTCCGTAACCGTGACCACCAGGTAGTTGTCGGCATCCTGGTAGTACAGCCCCAGCGGTACGCCGGCCGCAATTCCCTTGGCCAGAAGCTTTTCCACCACCTTGGTGGCCCGCATCGGCAGACTCAGGGTGAACTCGTTGAAGGTGGGGGAACCCGCCAACACGGTCACTTCGCGGATGCTGCCCAGAACCGCCTTGGCGTACTCGGCCTTTTCATAGTTGAGGCGGGCCAGCTCCGCAAGCCCCTGTTTGCCCATGAGCGACAGGAAGATCAGACCGCGCAGGGCAGAGAGGCTCTGGTTGCTGCAGATGTTGGAGGTCGCCTTGTGACGCTTGATATGCTGTTCCCGTGCCTGGAGGGTGAGGACATAGCCGCGCCGCCCTTCCCGGTCAACGGTCTCGCCGATGATCCGGCCCGGGAGGTTGCGTATGTATTTTTTCCGGGTGGCGATAAAGCCAAAGGACGGCCCGCCAAAGGAGAGGGGGTTCCCCAGGCTCTGGCCGTCTCCCACCACGATGTCCGCCCCCATCTCGCCCGGGCTCTTGAGCAGTCCCAGCGAAACGGGGTAGACGGTGGTGATGAGCAGTGCCCCTTTGGCGTGTGCCGCCTTGGCCACATCGGTCAGATCCGTGAATCCGCCGAAGAAGGTGGGGTTCTGGACGATGACCGCCGCAGTGGTGTCGTCCAGCGCTGCCAGACAGTCGGGTTTGTTCGTGGCCCCGTCCAGAGGAGAAAGCTCGATGATCTCCACCTCCAGGTTGGCCAGGTAGGTCTTGAGCACTTCGCGGTAGAACGGGTTGGCCGAACCATCCAGGATCAGGCGGTTCCTGCCGGTGATCCGCAGCGCCATGAGAGCCGCCTCGGCCAGGGCCGTACCGCCGTCATAGAGGGAGGCGTTGCTTGCTTCCATATCGGTCAGGCGGCAGATGGCGGTCTGATACTCGAAGAGGGCCTGCAGGCTTCCCTGGGAGCATTCGGGCTGGTAGGGGGTGTAGGCGGTGTAAAACTCGGCCCTGCCGGACAGGTGATCGACCGCGGTGGGGATCAGATGGTCGTAGAACCCGCCGCCGATGAACGGAATGACCCCTTGGGCGTTGCTGGCGGCGAGGTCGGTCATCTTCTGCAGCATCTCGAATTCCGACATGCCGGCCGGCAGGTCGAACGACTTGGCCCGCAGCTTCTTCGGGATCGGCTTGAACAGGTCGGCAATACTGGCGACGCCGATTGTGCCGAGCATCGACTGCTGTTCGTCGACAGTGTGTGGACAATAACTCATGATTGTTTCCTTTGGAAACCGTGATTTATAACTGGTGACCCGTAACTCGGGAAAAACTTCTCCGAAGCACGAGTCACCAGTTACCAGTCACGAGTCACAGATTCTTAAGGTATTCCTCGTACTGGGCTTTGGTCATCAGGTTTTGCAGTTCGGACAGGTCGGTTGCCTCCATTACGGCGATCCAGCCGGCGTCTTCCGGGGCGTCGTTGACAATTTCCGGGGTGGTTTCCAGTGCCTCGTTGACCGTCACCACCTTGCCGGAAACCGGCGCGTAGATGTCGCTGGCCGCCTTGACCGACTCGATGCCGGCCAGGACCTCGAACTGCTTGACGCTTTTGCCCACTGCCGGCAGCTCAACGAAGGTGATGTCTCCCAGTTCATGGGCCGCATGCTCGCTGATGCCGATAGTGGCGATGCCGTCCTTGACCTTGACCCACTCGTGTTCTTTGCTGAAGAAAATTTCCATATTCCCTCCTGATGGAATTGATAATTGGCCTTGATCGGTGCTGATCTTCAGCTTAAGCGAAAAACCATTCCCTTCCCCCTGAGGGAGAAGGGAATGGCAACTCAGAGATACTGAGCCGGACTACGATCTCAGCGAGCCACCCTTGTAGAACGGCAGGTCGCACACCGTTGCCTCCATGGCGACCTTCTCGTGGCTGATGGTGAGCGGGGTGCCGGTTTGTGCCAGTGCCGGCGGGACGAAGCCGAGGCCGATGCCGTAGCCGAGCATGGGGGAGAAGACGCCGCTGGTCACCTCACCGATTGTATCGGAGCCGCTGACGATGCTGTAGCCGTGGCGAGGGGCGCGGCGGGACGAGACGGCAAAGGGGACCTTGATCCGGGTAAGCCCTGCGGTCCGTTGGTCCTCAAGTGCTCTTTTACCGATGAAAGCCTTGTCAAACTTGACGAACGTCTCCAGGCCGGCCTCCAATGGGGTTATGGTCTCGTCCAGGTCGTTGCCGTAGAGGCTGTACCCCACCTCCAGGCGGAGCACGTCACGGGCTCCGAGGCCGGCCGGTTTCACCCGGTCGTCGGCGAGCAGCAGGTCCCAGAGCTCGACCACCTTGTTCGCTGGCAGGAATATTTCGTATCCCAGTTCGCCGGTGTAGCCGGTGCGGCTGATGATGGCGTCGACGCCGAGCAGGGTGGTCTTCATGAACTTGAAGTAGGGGAGTTGGCCCACTGCCGGGCCGAAGTGGGCGATCATGATCTCCCGGCTGCTCGGTCCCTGCAGGTCGAGTTTGCCGGTGGCGGCCGAGATGTCGGTAAAATCGGCGCCTCCCTTCAACCGGGACCGGATCACGCTGAAATCGTTGTCGCTGGTGGCGGCGTTCACCACTACCATCGCCTCGTCCTCGGCCAGGCGGAAGACAATCAGGTCGTCGATGATCCCACCCCGGTCGTTCAGGAGAAAGCCGTAGCGGGAACGGCCGACCGGGATGCTTTTGACGGAAAAGGTGAACAGATCCTCCAGGCCGTCGGCCACCAGATCGCCCCGGAAGATGAACTCGCCCATGTGGCAGATGTCGAAGAGGGCGGCCCGTTCCCGGCACCAGCGGTGTTCGGCGATGATGCCGGTATACTGGATCGGCATTTCCCAACCGCCGAACGGGGCCATGAGGGCATGCAATGATTTATGGGCGGCACAGAGGGGGGTATACTTCAGATCGTCCATATGGAGGCGCTCCGGCGGGGATTTAGTGGGGCACACTGTAGAATATTTGCCGCCCTTTGTAAACTGATTTTCAGGGAGCCGTTAGCAGGTCCAACTGCTCCTATCTCAAGGAGTTTGCTGTTCCCGGCCAAAGATCGTCAGACGGTTTTTCCCCAGGCGCTTGCTGGTGTACATTGCCTCGTCGGCCCTGGCCATCACTTCCCGCAGGTCGTTGCCATCCCCGGGAAAGGAGGCGATGCCGGCCGAGAGGGTGGAGCGCAGTTCGAGTCCACCCACGGTGAACGGCGTCTCTGCCAGGGCCGTTACGATCCGCTCCACCGGCACCCGGGCGTTATCGGTCGTTGTCTCGTTGAAGAGGATAATGAATTCGTCGCCACCATAGCGGGCAGCAATGTCGCTGGCGCGGACGTGCCGGCGGATGATGTCCGCCACGTGACGGATCAGGGCCGTTCCTGCCAGGTGTCCGTGGCGGTCGTTGATCTGTTTCAGGTTGTCGGCGTCCAGCATGCAGACGGCAAAGGCCTTCTGATGACGCTGGGCCAGCTTTTCCTGGACGACTGCCAGGTTGGTGAAGTTGCGCATGTTGTGGAGCCCGGTCACCTCATCGGTGAGTGATAGCCGCTCCACCTCTTCCCGGGCGGATTCCGCCTCGCCGGCCAGCATCGCCCCCAGGTGGGCGATGAGCATGAAGGGGAAGAGCTGAAGCAGGTGGGAGAGGGAGCGGTATTCGTCCAGCCAGCCTGACAGGTTGCCGGTTGCCAGGTAAACGTAGGAACTGATGGTCAAGGCGGCCATGAAATAGGTGATCCGTTTACCCTGCGTCAGGGCTGTGGCCATCAGGATCAGGTAGATGAGGGAGATGAACGGGCTGGAAACCCTGCCGGTGAACCAACAGATGCCAACGACAAAGGCGAGAAAAACCATCAGGTCGATGAAGGTCTTGATCCGGCCGGACCGGCCCGGGAACACCAGATAGCGGGCCGCTGCGTTGTAGATGAACAGCAGCAGGCTGAGGAGGACAAGTGGCATCACTCCCCGGTCGTCCGGCGGGAGCAGCTTGATGTGGAGCGCCACCAGGGCGATGAGCAGCCAGGAGATATTCCCCATAATCCGGTCGTAACCGGCAAAGCGGTTTTTTGCCGAGGTTTTCCGTCCCTCTGTTCCGTGCAGGCGATCCATGGGTGTGTTACCGAACCTCTTCCTTTCCGGTGATAAATCGCCAGCCGGTACCGGCGATGTCCACCAGGCCGTCCAGGGTTCGGCGGTAGAACTTGCGCACCGGCATCCGGTTGAGCAGGAGGCCGCCGTCACCCTGTTCCAGCCTGACCAGGTCACCCGGGAGGATCTTGATTACTTCCTGGTAGTTTTCGCCGCCGATGCCGAACAGGAAGCGAAATTTCCGGCCCTTGGCCTGGCAGGCGACAATAATGACCGTGGCCTGCGGATCGCCGCTCTGGTAGTCGAAACGGGTGGAGGCGGTGACGAAGGTCCCTTCCACTGCCCCGGATACAGCCAGGAGATGGTCAACGGTAACCTCCTTCGGCTTCAATGAGCCGAGGGGCGGGAGCCCCCACGGCCGGTACGGGTGCGGATTCCTTGCCGCATGGTGGGAGCTTCGCTCCAGGAGGATGACCACGTTGTTGTTGATGGGGCCGCCGATGGAGTGGGACAGCCCGGCCTGAAACCGTCCTTCCCGGATCATGCGGTGGTTCTCCACCACCTGGATCATGCCGGTGGCGCCCAGCGGGTGTCCCCGTCCCTTGAGTCCGCCGGTCAGGTTGGTGGGGAACATTCCCCGTTCGCCGGTGAGGCGGTCGTCCAGGAGCCCGTCCAGCAGTCGGCGGCGTGGCAGTAGTCCCAGGTCGACCATGTTGATCGGACCGAAACCGTTGAACGGGTCGTGCATGTTCACGTGCAGTTTGCCGGCGAAGCTGCGGATATTCCCGATCCCGGCCATGGCGTACGCTTCGGCCGCGGCCCGGACAGTGGCCGGGAAGGAGTGGAAATAGTTCCGGTCGGCGATGGTGGGGATGTCGGTGGCGCTCCCCACTCCGGCCACCAGGGTCTCCTGGGGGCTGGAGGTGAGGATGACGGCCGCCACGCCGTCGGACATGGGGCAGTAGTCGTGGTAGCGGAGCGGCCACCAGTAGCGGTAATTCTTGCCGGTGACGATCTGACGGTAATAGTCGGCGACCGGGATCTCGAAGCGGAGGTGGGCCTCGGGATTGCGTGACGAGAAGCGGTGTGCCCGCTCGGTGAGCATGGCCGAGAAGGCGGTCCACTCGGTAGGGGTGAGGCGGAGCCGCTCCATGAGCGCCCTGGCCACCAGGGCGCCGCAGGCGGGCATGGTGAGACCGAACTCGGCCTCGTCCCGGTCGATGACGCCGGCAACGATCCGGGTCGCCTCCGGGGTGGGGGCATCGCTCATCTTCTGGATGCCGATGGCCAGCACATGATCGCACCGCCCCGAAGCCACCTGCAGGTACGCCTCTTCCAGGGCCGAGGCACCGGACGACGAGGCGGTATCGATGAGTACCGACTTTGCCCCGGAGATGCCGAGCACGCCGGAGATCTTGGCGGCCGTGTTGTCCACCCCGGAAAAGGCGGCCGGGTTCTGGGAACCGACCACGACGGCGTCGATCTCACGCCGGCGAATCGGGCTGTCGCCGAAGATGGCATCGACCCTGGCGGCCAGTTCCAGGAAGGTGCAGGCGCCGAGCTCTTTCGCGGTGTACCGCCCCACCGGTGCCATCCAGGAAGCGGCAACGTAGACCTTTCTCGGCGTGAATGCAGGTTTCATGCGATCTCCTCGCACTCTAGTGTGTGGATCATCAGGCATGCCGGATGACATCTAGTGTACCGAATAACGCCTGCGCGGCAAGTGCGGCAAGACGGGACTTGCCAGCGGGCGGGCACTCTGTTAATTTCTGGACTGATTACAGCACAAGGGGGCTCGCTATGGCGGTGCAGTTGAAGAATGTGGTGGTATTCGTCCGTGACCTGGCCGCGGCCAAGGTGTTCTATCTGGAGCGGCTGAAGCTGCCGCTTGCCCAGGAGAGTCAGATGATGATGGAGTTCTTTCCGGGGGGGGGGTACCACCTTCGGGGTGGCATTGGCCGTGCATGAGGCTGCCTTTCCCTTGGTTGGCCGGCATACCGGCGTGACACTCAGGGTGGACGACATGGAAGGGCTCTGCCGGGAGCTGGAAGCAAGCGGCGTGAAGTTTGCCGAACCGCCGGAACGCTCGCCGTGGGGCACCATGGCGGTGGTGGAAGACCCGGACGGAAACCAGGTCGCCCTGGTGGACCGATAGATTCCATCCGACAGGAGGGGGAACGATGAAAATTGTCGATCGTCGGCTGCTCGATCAGCTTTCTGCTCAGGCGCGGGAGAATCCACGACTGCGCAAGAACTGGAACATCCACCCAAGCGACGACTTCTGTTGCCACCGGCTCTTGAATGCCATTGAACCCGGTTCCTACATCCGACCCCATCGCCACCTGGATCCGACCAAGGACGAGACCTTTGTGATCGTGCGCGGCCGGTTGGGGGTAATCCTTTTCGACGAGGCGGGTCTGTTGGCCAAAAAGATCCTTCTGGCGGCGGACGGCGATACCCTGGCGGTTGACATCCCGCACGGCATCTTCCATGCCGCGGTGAGCCTCGCACCGGGTACGGTCTTCTTCGAGGCAAAGGCAGGCCCCTACCTGCCGCTGGCGGACGGTGAAAAGGCGGTCTGGGCGCCGGAGGATGGCACTGCTGACGTGGCTCCCTATCTGGCAAGCCTGGCCGCACTGTTTTGAGACGGGAGATGGGCCGGTCCACCCTCATCGCCATATTGCTGGCGACCGTTCTCGCGGTAGCGGTTTCGGCCGGTGCCAGCCAGCGTCCGGCAGTCCGCCCGTTTGCCGGTATCGGCCTGCTGGTCGTCCGGTCCGTTGTGCCCGACGAGGCCGCCGGCCCGATCCCGCTGTACCGGAAACCGGGAATTGACCGGATCGTCGAGATCCCGCCGGCACGGCTTCCCGCGCTTGATGCGGTGATGGTGACGCCGGCGGGGGAGAGGCGGGCCGTGGTGATGGGGGTGCGCGACCAGTGGTGCCGGATCATTTACGACGACGCCGATCGGGAGGGGTGGCTGGAGATGCCCCGTTCCTGGCAGTTCCTGCCATGGGAAAGGTTCCTCAAAGGGCGCTTCGTCAGGTTCCTGCCGGGACTGCGCAAAGGTTTCGGCGTTGTCCGGCAGGGGGGCGACGATGCTGCCCCCGAACTGGCAACACCTGCGCGGGGCTCCCAGTTCAGGGTCCTGCGGGTGGACGACGATTGGGCACAGGTGATGGTGGAGTACACGCGGATTGGCTGGCTTCGCTGGCGCGACCGTGACGGCCGCTTCCTCATTGCCGTGGTGGAGCATGCCGCGACACAAAACCGTTGACCAACCGTCGGCTATATGGTATTCGGGTTAGCCATGTTCAGGGTATCCGGTATAGCAGCAGCAATTCGAGCTACCATCGCCGCGGCGATCGACGCCGCAGGTCTGCCCGCTGCCCGATCATGAACTGACGACTGAGTTCAAGCATACCAGAGGCCGTGGGCGTTCCCCACGGCCTCTTTCCATTTCAAGCATATTTTTAACGGAGGCAGCATGCGTACAGATCTGGTAAGGCCCGGTGCCGGCGAGATGACCTATGAAATCCGCAACATCGTCAATGTGGCGGAAAAGCTCCAGAAGCACGGGGTTGCCATCAACTGGGAGAACATCGGCGACCCGATCGTCAAGGGAGAACTGATCCCCCAATGGATGAAGGAAATCGTGGCCAGGGAGGCCATGCACAACGACACCTGGGGATATTGCCATACCCGCGGGGTGCTGGAGACCCGGGAGTATGTCTGCGAGCTGACCAATCGCCGGGGCGGCGCCCGCATCACCCCCGATGACATCATCTTCTTCAACGGCCTTGGTGACGCCATTGCCAAAATTTACGGCTGCCTCCGTCCGGAGAGCCGCGTGCTGATGCCGTCCCCGACCTATACCACCCATACCCTGGGAGAATCCGGCAACGCCCATGCCGCGCCGATCTGCTACCAGCTGAACCCCGAAGACAACTGGGCACCGGACCTGGAGGACCTGCGCAACCACGTCAGGTACAATCCCCAGATAGTCGCCATCATGCTGATCAACCCGGATAACCCGACCGGCATGGTCTATCCCGAGGAGACCCTCCGGAAGATCGTGGCGGTTGCCAGGGAGTACGATCTCTTCGTTATCGCCGACGAGGTGTACAACAATATCGTCTATAACGGGCAGAAGACGGTGCCGATCTCCGACGTGATCGGCGATGTCCCGGCCATTGCCCTGAAGGGGATATCGAAGGAGTTCCCCTGGCCCGGCTCCCGCTGCGGGTGGATCGAGGTCTACAACGCGGACAGGGACGAGCGGTTCCGGAAGTATGTGACCGCCATCCTCACCACCAAGATGAACGAGGTCTGTTCCACCACCCTCCCCCAGAAGTGCATTCCGGCCATCATGAGCCACCCGGAGTATCCGGTCTACCTGGATGAGCGGATCAGGCGCTATGAGCAGTTGAGCAACATCACCTACAACTTCCTCCGGGAGGTGCCGGGGCTGAACGTCAACCGGACCAACGGCGCCTTCTACATGTCGGTGGCGTTTCACGACGGGCTCCTCAACAGTCGCCAGTCCCTTCCCATTGAGAAGCCCGAGGTAAAGGAGCTGGTGGAGTCCCTGGTGAGCGGGGCGAACGTCTCTCCTGACAAGCGTTTCGTCTATTACATCCTGGCCCATACCGGCATCTGCGTTGTGCCGCTCTCCTCCTTCAATACCAGTCTCCAGGGATTCCGGGTGACCCTCCTCGAGCGGGACCTGAAGGAGTGCGAGCGGATCTACCATACCCTGGCGCAGAAGATCGATCAGTACCTTAATTCGTGACTTTTTTCGACTTTAGGAAAAGAAAAGAGCGGCGGGGACGACCCGACCGCTCTTTTCTTTTGTGTACATGTTGTTGTTTCATTCCTCCGCGATCACACCTCCTGCACCACCGTTACCGCCACCTTGCGCGGGCGGGGACCATCGAACTCGCAGAAGAATACGGACTGCCAGGTGCCGAGAAGCGGCTTGCCCCCCTCCACAATGAGTGACAGGGAGCTGCCGGTCAGGGTCGCCTTGATATGGGCGTCCGAGTTCCCTTCGCGGTGGGTGTAGTAGAGGTCGACCGGAACCCGCTGGTTCAGAAAGGTGATGATATCCCGCTGAACCGCCGGGTCGGCCCCTTCGTTGACCGTGATGCCGGCTGTGGTGTGGAGGACGAACAGCTGGCAGAGACCGTTTTTGACACCCGATGCCTTGATGACTTCACGGACTTCGGCGGTGATGTCGATCATCTCCGTCCGGTTCCGGCTCTTCACCTCGATGTAGCGCACCATGGCAAACCTCCTTGCAGGTGCCCCGAGTCAACGGTTTTCGTTCATGAACGTGCAGCCGCTCTGATCTCCCAGCCGGCACGCCTCGGCAAAGTCGTTCTGAGCCCGCTTGTTATCTCCCGCCTCGCTGTAGACCATTCCCCTGGTGACATAGTGTTGCGCATTATCCGGCTGAAGGGCAATGATCCGATCCAGGTCGGCGAGCGCCTCTTCCTTTCGGTTCAGCTTCAGCAGAAAAAAGGCACGGGCCAGATACGGCTCGGGAGAGTCGGGTGTGGCGGCAATGGCTTTGCCGAAGTGATAGAGCGCCTGGTCGTTCATGCCGCGGGCCGTGTACATCTGGGCCAGTTCCGCATCGCTGTATGAGCTCAGATCACGGGCGGCAAAACCGGTAAGGAGCATCGTTGCGGCCAGCAGGAAGAGGGTGATGCTCGCTGGTATCTTGGTCATGCTATCCTCATTCCACCTGAAGCTTTGCCATTTCCCGCCGCAGGACGTCAATCTGGAACGAAAGGCCTTCCACACCCCGTTCCAGGATGCGTGCCGAGTCCAGGTTGGAGTTGGCCGAGTTCTGGACACTCGCCATGGCATGATCGATCTGCTCGCTGCACGCGGTCTGTTCCTGGCAGGCATCCCGAATTCCCTGGATGATGTCGGTCATCTGACCGGTTGACGTGGCGATGACCCCGCCGACGGTATGTTGCCTGTCGGTGGAGGCCAGCACTTGGCCGGTAAAATCCTTCATCAGATCTACGGCCCTCATGACACCTTTGCTGGTGGCGACCTGCTCCTGGCATGAGCGGGCGATCTGGGCGACCATCTCTGCGACGTGCTGCATGGCGCCGTGGATTTCCTGACTCCCCCTCGCCTGCTCAACGGTAGCATCGGCGATTTCGCCGACCTGCCGGGACGCCATCACGACACCGGAGACCACCTTGGCGAGGGCGTCGCCGGAGCGCTTGGAGAGCAGTTCCCCTTCGGCGACCTTCTGCTCGGTCTGGCTGATGGCTGTCATGGCCTTGCCGGTCTCTTCCTGCACTCCTTTGATCAATTCGCCGATCTCCATGGTGGATTGCCGGGTACGATTGGCCAGCGCCTTGATCTCGCTGGAGACGATGGCGAACCCTTTGCCGTGCTCGCCCGCCTGGGCCGCAATGATGGCGGAGTTGAGAGCGAGGAGGTTGGTCTGCTCGGCGACTTCGTCGATGACGGAGAGGATGGAACCGATTGCCTCGGCCCGTTCGGTCAGGCTGGCGATGGATGCCAGGGTCGCCTTGGAGGAGCGGCGGATTTCGTCGATACCGGCGATAGTCGCATCAACGGACTGTTTTCCCAGTTCAGCGTCGTGACGAACGTTGTCGGAAATCGCCGCCGTTTCCCGGGCGTTCTGTTCGACCTGCTTGATGGTCTCGTCCATCTCGGCCACCGAGGAGGTGGTTTTGTCGGCGGCCTGCATCAGGCTTTCCACGTTGCCGCCGATCTCCTCGACAACTGCCGCCATCTGGCCCATGGCGGAGCTGACCTCCTCGATGGATGCGGCCTGAATTTCCACGTTGTGACGCACTTCATTGATGCTGGCAGCCATTTCATCGATGGCACCGGTATTTTTTCGGGCTGAAGCGGTCAGGTTCTGGACGCCGTCGGATACCTTGGCGACCGAACCATTGATCCGTTTGACCGCGTCCGATGCCGTTGCAACTTCGTTTGACTGGGTCTCCGCCGCGTTGATGACGGTTGTGGCGACGGCCCTGTTTTCAGCGGAAATGCGTATCAGTTCGATGATGGCTTTTTTTGTGTTGGTTACCAACTCGCCAAGTCTGGCCAGCATGCCGTTGAAGTTTTGTGCCAGTTGCCCGAGTTCATCGCCGGTGGTTACCGGAACCCTGATGGTCAGATCGCCTTCGGCACCCCTCCTGAGTGCCGCGGCAAGAGTCTTGATCCTCTTAGCCAAGCCGCGGGCTATTAACATCAGGACAACCAGCGCAAAGAGGATGGCGCAGGCACCAAAGGCAGATCTGCAGAAAAAAGCGAACTGTTCCGGGGGGATAACGATGAGGATATTGCTGGCTGCAAGCAGGCCGATGCCTGAAACGGCAAAGCCCACGAGCAGCAGGAGGTGAATCAGGCGAGAACCAAACCGTAGGTTACGTGCCATGCCATGTCCTGAAAAAGATATAGAAGTAATCCAAGGCGTTTATTTTACCCGGATGCCTGCCACATGCAACCAGATTTTTTTTAATCATCAGTCCTTGCTGGGAAAAATGCCACTCATTTTATGGCGGTGGACAATCAAGATTGGTGCTGTATAATCCATTCGCCATGAAATAGGGAGGACTGTGCCATGCTGATCAAGGTAATATACAGCGACAATACTGCCGATATGGTCAAGAATTATCTGCTGGAAGGCCTCATAACTTCCGGCCGGATCGTCGCTTTTCGCCGGTCAGACGGGTGGGTGACCATCGGCAGGGATCCGGTACGCCAGGGAAGACGGGAGTACGATGGTTTGGAGCGTAGAAAAGGGGGCGGCCTCACCACCTATTTTGGCTGAACAATGTTCTTTGTCCCGTCTGCCACTGCCGTCCGGCAGTCGGTGCTTCTTACAACCTCCGGCAATTTCTCTCCGACAATCAATCCTTGACAGGAGCCCTCCGCTGGTTAATCCTTGCTGCACGCTGTCCCGTGCGTGCCAATTTGTCCGTTCGACTGCGGCCGGACGCCTTACTGGCAGGGACACTTCAATTCGGAAAGAACGGGAAAGGGGCCGGAATGCCGGAAGATCTCCTGAATATCCAGGGGGTGTGGTTCAGTTACGGTGGTGGCATCGAGATCCTGCAGGATATTTCCTTCCGGCTGCAGTCCGGCGACTATCTGGGGATAGTCGGTCCGAACGGTTCGGGAAAGAGTACCCTGATTAAGCTCATGCTCGGGCTGGTGACCCCTAAACGGGGAGAGATCTCTCTTTTCGGTACCCCGGTCAGTCAATTTACCTCGTGGCAGCGGATCGGCTACCTGCCCCAGCGGTTACGCAACTTCAATCCCAATTTCCCCGGCACCGTGGCCGAGGTGGTGAGTCTTGGGCTCCTGGCCGGCAAGGGGTTTCCCCGGCGGCGGTCCAGGGAGGACGCGGTGCTGGTGGACAATGTCCTGGATGTCATGGGGATTGGCGGTCTCGGAACGCGCCGTCTCGGCGAGCTGTCCGGCGGCCAGCAGCAGCGGGTCCTTTTGGCCAGGGCCATGGTTGGGTCGCCTTCGCTGCTGATCCTTGACGAGCCGACCACCGCCCTCGATCCGGAGACAAGGGAGAATTTCTACGCCGTCCTTAAGCAGTTGAACCGGGACCACGGTGTTACCATCGTCTTGGTAACCCACGATACCTGGAGTATCGGTCACTACGCCAGCCGCCTCATCTATCTGGACAAACGGCTGGTGTTCGACGGTGACTTCGATGATTTTTGCCGCTCCGAGGAGATGACGGCATTTTTCGGTGAGTACGCGCAGCACCTGATCTGCCACCGGCACCACCAGTAGGGGCGCACCCGCATGTTCGCCCTGATGTTGGGCAGACACATGGGTCTGCCCCTACCTCAACAATAGGTCCCTGATTCATGCCCATTACCGAAATCCTCAGCTACGGCTTCATGCAGCGGGCCCTCATTGCCGGTACCCTGGTGGCAGTTCTCTGTGCCATTCTCGGCGTGTTCCTGGTGTTGCGACGTTTGTCGCTCATCGGCGACGGTCTTGCCCATGTGACCTTCGGTAGTGTCGCCGTTCTCCTGCTGACTCGCGTCGGCGCCCAGAGCGTGTCGCTGGCCGCCATTCCGCTGGTCATGCTCGCGTCCCTCGGCATCCTGCGTCTGACGGACAAAGCGAGGATCTATGGCGATACCGCCATCGGGATCGTCTCCTCGCTCGGCATTGCCAGTGGCGTTGTCCTGGCCAGTGTGGCCGGCGGTTTCAACGTCGACCTGTTCAGCTACCTCTTTGGCAGCATCCTGGCTATCAGTCCCATGGAAACCTGGATTGCCGCAGCCCTGTTTCTCATCGTCCTCGTGGCCATTGCCCTGTATTACCACGACCTGTTTGCCATCATCTTTGATGAAGAGTTGGCGCGAAGCTCCGGTATCCGGGTCGCCGCCATCAACCGTCTCCTGGTGCTGCTCACCGCCCTGACCGTGGTCCTGGCCATGAAGGTGATGGGGATCATGCTGATATCGGCGCTGCTCATTTTTCCGGCGGTAACCGCATTGCAGGTGGCCAGAGGCTTCAGGAGCACCATCGTGATAGCGGCTGTCTGTGCAGTTGTCTCCGTAGTTGGCGGGATATTCGTGTCGTTCGTCGCCAACCTCCCCACCGGTGGGGTAATCGTGCTCGTCAATGCCGTGCTCTTTGTGGCGGCATACGCCTTCCGGCGCTGTAAGGAGTGAGGAGGACCCGATGGGAGAGACCATACGCTTCGGTATATCCATGGATGACCAGTTGCTGGCGAGCTTCGACCGGCTGATCGAGCAAAAAGGCTATATGAACCGGTCCGAGGCGATTCGTGACCTGATCCGCTCCTCTCTGGTGGAACTGAAATGGGAAGGGGGGGACGAAGAGACGGTGGGTACCGTTACCCTGGTCTACAACCACCATGTCCGCGACCTGTCCGACAGGCTCACCGAATACCAGCACACATACCACCACCAGATTGTCTCTGCCCTGCATGTCCATCTGGATGCCCATAATTGTCTGGAGGTTCTGGTGGTACGGGGAAAGGCCAGGGACGTGAAGAGGATTGCCGATGGGCTGATCGGTGTCAAAGGGGTCAAACACGGCAAGCTGGTGATGACCACCACGGCAGGGGAACTTCCCTGACCCGCTCTTTCCTGCCGACGCCTCTTAGATCCCCCTCCTTCAGCTTTTCCGGCTGTTGCCGATAGCCTGCAGATAGTCGCAGCCATCCTGCAGTTGCCGAACTTCCATTTTCAAGGAACCATGATGAATATTCGCAGCAAGCTCATCGCAGATCTGAAGAGATCTCACGACGAGCTCCTGGATGCCCGCAACTATCTGGACGATATCATTCACTCCCTGATGGATTCCTTGATCGTGGCAACGCCGGACGGGAAGATCGAGCGGGTCAACGCCGCCACCTGCACCCTGCTCGGCTATGACAGCGAGCCGGTTGGTCTCTCCCTGTCGGCCATCATTCCGGATCCCCCATTCGACGAACTGGCCCAAAAAGGGGTCATCAGCAATCAGGAGCGGGTCTATCTGGCCAAAGACGGGCGTCGGATCGCCGTGGAATTCTCCGGCGTGGTCATGTGGAACCCGGACGAGACCATGCGGGGCATTGTCTGTGTCGGGCACGACATCACGCGCCGCAAGGAAGATGAAGATCGGCTCAGGCGCTTTGCGGATGAGCTGCAACAGACCAACGAGGAGCTGAAGAATTTTGCCAACATCGTCTCCCATGACCTCCGTTCGCCGCTGGTGAACATCAAAGGGTTTGCCGGCGAACTCTCCAACTCGCTGAGCGAGATGCAGGGGCGATTCGGGAGTTTTGCCGCTACCATTGATGAGCGGGACCGCTCCCGCCTCAATGAACTTTTTCGGACGGATATTCCGGAGGCCATCGGCTTCATCACGTCATCGGTCAACAGGATGGATGCCCTCATTGACGCCGTCCTGAAACTTTCACGCCTGGGGCATCGCGAACTGAACCCGGAATCGCTTGATACCGCGCTTCTTGTCAACGACCTACTCGCCACCATGGCCCACCAACTGGAGCGTGCCAGGACAGTGGTGACGGTTGGTCCGTTGCCTACCCTTGTGGGAGACCGTGCTGCACTCGAACAGATACTGGGGAATGTGATCGACAATGCGGTGAAGTACCTGGACCCGGCACGACCCGGGGTCATCCGGGTGAGTGCCGAAGAGGAGGGGGCGGAGACCATTTTTCACATCAGCGACAACGGCCGCGGCATTGCACCGGAGGATAGCGACAAGGTTTTCGAGATTTTTCGCCGGGCCGGCCATCAGGATGTAAAAGGTGAAGGGATGGGGCTCGCCTACGTGAAGGCCACGGTTCGCCGTCTCGGCGGGCGGATCTGGTACGACTCGGTGACGGCTGAGGGAACGACCTTTCACATAGCCGTGCCTACCCGTATTGATGGTACAAAGGGGAAGCCGTGGTAGATTCCGGCATCAGTGGAATTTCGGTGGCGGGCTGGTAATCTGCCAGCCCTGGCCTTCCGTATAGCGCCATTCCTGGCTGTCCACCACTGTTTTTACCGTCGCCGACGGGAGCAGGTAGTAGTCCAGTTCGACCGGTACCACTGCCACACTGCCGGGCGAGAGCCACGATACCGTGCCCACCCGGTAATCGACAATGTGTGGAGCCCCTTCTCCGCTGGGGCGTTTCAGGTAATCCGGCTGATGCCGGGGCTGCACGAAGCGGGTAACCGCTTCGCCACCCTCCTGCCAGCGGAGCATCCGGTTGTATTCGCGGACGCTGCGCTGCAGGTCTTCGCCGGTTCCGGTCAGGCTGTGGCAGGCGGAGAGGGCCAGCACCATGAGCGCAGCATACATACCCCTGGTTACACTCTTCCAGTGCATCGTTACCCCTCCCTGATGAAGCGGACCAGCTCCGCGGCAATTTCGGCCCTGCCAAAGGGGGCGATGAGATAGTAGCCTCCGACCTCTCCCCTGATGGTGTCGATCAATTCCCTGGAAATCGCCAGTCCTTCCCGCACGCCAGCCGCCTTTTCCTTGCCGTGCATCCGTTTCCTGATCCGGTCAGGAATGACGATGCCCGGCACCTCGTTGTGCAGGTACTCGCAGTTCCGCTCGCTCACCAAAGGCATGATGCCGGGCAGGAGCGGGATCGGCAGGTCCCCGGTTGCCTCCAGCATTGCCAGGACCCGTTCGGTATCGTACAGCGGCTGGGTCTGGGCAAAAACGGCGCCATTGGCGACCTTCTTCGCCAGTCTGGCGGCCTGTACCTCCATCTTCGGACTGTTGGGGTTGAAAGCGGCACCGATGGTGAAGCCGGTTCCATGGTCAATGGGATGCCCCAGGGCGTTGACCCCCCGGTTCAGGTCGCTGAGGAGCTTGATCAGGGTAAAGGAATTCAGGTCGAAGACCGACGAGGCGGCCGCCTGGTCCCCGAGGCGGGCCGGGTCGCCGGTCACCGCCAGGATGGAGCGGATGCCCAGCAGGCTCGCTCCCATCAGGTCCGACTGGAGGCCGAGCAGGTTCCGGTCCCGGCAGGTAATGTGGACGATCACCTCGATGCCCACTTCCCGCTGGATAAGGCTGGCCAGGGCGATATTGCCGAGGCGCACCCGGGCAAGGGGGTTTTCCGCCAGGTTGATGGCATCGGCGCCGGCCTCTTTCAACAAGCGGGCACCGGCCAGGATTTTGCCGCAGTCGAGCCCCCGGGGCGGGTCGAGCTCCACGGTGATGACCGGTCGTGTACCCCACGCCGACAGGAAACCGGTGGCCGCTGCCGGTTCTGCCTGCTGCAGTTCGCTGACGCGTACCGGTTGGCCGGCACGGCGCGGGGCGGGGCGCATGCCGGCGAGCCGTTCGGCCAGCCGTCTGATATGCTCCGGGGTGGTGCCGCAGCAGCCGCCGATCAGTCCGGCGCCGGCAGCCACCATCTCCAGCGCTTTTTCGGCAAAGTAGTCCGGCGTGCAGCGGTAAAGGTAGCGGCCGTCCACATACTCCGGGAAGCCGCTGTTGGCAAAGGCTGCCAGAGGACGGTCCGTGACCCGCGCCAGCCGCTCTACGACCCTTAAGACCTCCAGCGGCCCGGCACCGCAGTTGGCGCCGATCATTGCCGCGCCGGCATCGGCCAGCGCCCGGCCGGCAGTCTCGGCCTCCACGCCGCAGCCGGTTCGGCCCCCTTCCAGGTAGGCCATGCTGGCGATGGCCGGCAGACCACATCCCTTGACCGCCTCCAGGGCGCAGGTGAGCTGACTGAGGTCGGCAAAGGTCTCCAGGATGAAGAGGTCCACCCCCCCCTCGGCCAAGGCCTCGGCCTGTTCCCGGAAGATGGCTGTCACGGTCTCCCGGTCCGGTTCCCGTTCTTCCCCTTTCAGCCGTGCCAGGGGGCCGATGGAGCCGGCAACGAACCGTGGATAGCCGTTGCCGGCCGAGGCAACTGCCTGCCGGGCCAGTTCCGCACCCCGGCGGTTGATCTCCCGCACCTTCCTCTCCAGGCCGATCGGCTGGAGCTTGGTAACGTTGGCGCCGAAGGTGTTGGTCTCGATCAGGTTGGCGCCGGCGGCCAGGTATTCCAGGTGAAGTTCGTTCACCAGTTGGGGGCGGACCAGGTTCAGGTGCTCGAAGTTGGCGTCGAGACCGACCCCCTTGCCGTAGAGCATGGTGCCGATGGCGCCGTCGCCGATCAGTACCTGTTCCTTGAGTAGTTCGAGAAAGTGCATG
>JAJZTK010000252.1 GCA_021849045.1 Deltaproteobacteria bacterium
ACGATGTGATAGACGGCGTCGTAGGCGGTGGCCCAGATCTTGGTCTTGAACCCTTCGCAGTGAACCGGCAGCAGTCTGGCATTTACCTGGGGCTGGATCTTCAGCGCCACCCCGTCGATGTCGTCACCGATGATTCCCGGCACGCAGCCGGCAACGATGGTGATGGTGGCCGGCCGGTAACGGCGGTCGGCCTCGATGATCGCCTGCTCCAGCTTCGGCTCGCCGCCGCTGATGACGTCGGTCTCGTCCAGGGCCGTGGAGAGCCAGATGCCGTCCTTGGCCTTCCCCTGACGGGCAGCGCTCCCCACCCGCACGTTGGCGTTCTGGGAATGGGTGCAGGAACCGCACCCCAGGGCGCTGTGCAGCAGCACCACGTTGTCCGGGAGCGAGTTCAGCATGGCCAGGGCAGGCAGCAGTAGGCAGATGGAGCCTTGGGTGAACCCCCGCTCGCCGTCATCGATCAGGCAGCTCTTCCCCCCCTTCCCTTCGCCCCGCTTGGCCAGACCGCAGATGCTGTCCTGGTGGGCGATAACCGCCTTCAGCCGGTCTTCCCGCTTGGGCGGAACCTTGTTGTCGAAATAGCTCATGTGTTGGTCTCCGGTATGTTTGCTTGTCGTTTAACGTTTGTTTTCGTCGAACAGTTTCTTGTAGTAGCTCCCCCCCGTGTACAGTGCCCCCACCGGGTTGTGGGCCAGCACCCGGTCCTTTACAACCAGATAGGTCACCGGCGCCTTTGAATTGGCTATGAAGAGAGAGTCGTGACCAACGCAGAGACCGACCACCACGTTCAGCTCGGTCTTTTGCCTGGCCAGCAGGCGTGCCTGCAGTATCGGATTGCAGATGGACTCGTGG
Organism: Deltaproteobacteria bacterium; assembly: GCA_021849045.1. Taxonomy (GTDB): domain Bacteria; phylum Desulfobacterota; class Desulfuromonadia; order Geobacterales; family DSM-12255; genus Geomobilibacter. The sequence continues at coordinate 853 of JAJZTK010000252.1, forward strand.
GTGTCCTGCTTGATCTTGTGCTCCCGCGGAATTCCCGCCTCGGTTTTTTCCACCCCGCCGACCTTGCACAGGACACTGAAAGGTTCAAAACCCTGTGATTCCAGAAAGCGGACAAAGGTCCTGGCTTCATTGGCCAGGCCAACACAGGAGGCGATACCTATCCGCTTGAACCCGGCCAGTCGGGCAAATGCGGCGATCTCCTCGACCCTGGTCAGTTTGCCGTAGTAGGTGCCTTCCACTTCAGCCGCACTGCACGATATTTTGTTAACCAATGGGTTGGAGCGATACAGTTCCACTACTTCTTCAAGTTCCTCGGGATCGAGACCGGTGGTCAGACACCCCTCGGGAAAGGTGGCAGTGAGCTTGCTGCAGTTGAGCGTGCCGCATTCGCTGCAGCTGAATTTCCTTTTCTGTTTGGCCATCTCGTTCTCCTATGTCGTCCGCCAGCGGAGCAGATGCCGCTCGAGCCGCTCCGTGCCCCAGGTGATGACTGTCACCACGATACTGATGAAGATGATCCCGACAATGACCCGTTTGTAGTCGGCAAAGTCTGCGAAATTCTTCACGTACCAGCCGATCCCCGAATTGGCACCGATCAGTTCGGCAGCGGTCAGCAGCACGAGGGAGAAGACCAGGGCCAGGGTCGCACCGGTACAGATGGACGGCATGGCCCCCGGCAGGATGATCCTGAACAAAAGGGTACTCTCCCGCAGGTTCAGCACCTTGGCCGAGTCGATCAGCCCCTTGGGTATGTTGAACACCCCATGCACACTGTTGATGAAGATCGGCCAGAAGGCGCCGATGAAGATGACGAAGATCGATGCGGCCCGGAAACTGGGGAGCAGGGCGATGGCGTAGGGGATATAGACGATCGGCGGGATCGGCCCCAACACCTTGGTGAATGGGTTAACCGCCTTGAAAAGCCTCACCCGCCACCCCACCAGCAGGCCAAGAGGGAGTCCCAGACCCAGGGCGAGAAGATAGCCGCTCACCAGCAGGATCAGCGAGTTCACCAACCCCTTGAGCATGTCCGGCAGTTCAGCGACAAAAAGCTGCAGCACCTCTTCCGGCTTGGGAAAGAGCATGGTGTCCAGGATGACGAACCGTCCGGTGGCCAAGTACCAGAAGAGCAGGAACAGGTAGAGTACCGCCGCTACGTCACCTGCGCTGGACCTGGCCGACTTCTCGGAACAGAGGGTTACCCGGAGGAGATATATCACTTCGATTGCCACCGAAACAGCAACAAGGTGATACGGAACGCCACTGCCGTCTGTCGGCCAGAAGAGGCCGGCCAGCAGGACGATAAAGAGCAGATTGGCTGGGTGAACAACACGTTTCATAGAAGGTTCCCGCGCTATTAGGGTTACGGGTGCCGAGGTGACGCCCGTTGACTCATCCTGGATATGGCAGTTGAAGCCGTCTTTAGTTCGTCCGGAAGCGCTGTTTGCCTGTGCGGATGATTCCATAGGTCACTCTCAGCTCAGTGTTTCTTGATGTGCAGCTCTGGATCGCCCGACTTGAATTCCCTGTTCAGGTTCTTCCAGAGTTTCTCCTTTGGTTCCCTTTTCTCCAGCGCTGCCAGGGCATTGGCGTACAGCCGGGTGTTAATCCTGTTGTCGATGGATTCGCTGGAGGTGATGTAGTCGGCCTTCTTCATGAAATCCCAGAACTGGAGCACCGACTTCCTGTGGGGATCGGGGCTGACCAGCAGATGTCCGCCGTAGATGTCCTTGTAGAGGTCACCCTTATCTATCTGCACATACTTGGCAACCACGTCCACCGTGCCGTTTCTGTCGGCTAGGTAAAACTGGTACGCCTTGAGCAGCGCGGTCAGAAAGCGCTCGAAATCGGCCTGGCGTTCTTTGACCGTGGCGGTCAGCGCCACCTGCCGGCAGCAGGTGTGACCCTTGATGACATCACCGGAATACTTGACCACCGTGAGCCCCTGCTTCTCGGCCAGGGTGAAATAGGGGATCCAGACCAGGCCGGCATCAAGGGCGCCCTTCTTTACAGCCTCCATGACCGCTGCCGGCGAGTCGAACTCCTTGATGGTCAGGTCCTTCTTCCAGTCTAGGCCCGCCTCATGGAGTGCGGCCCGGAAGACCACATCGCCGGTGGCCAGACGCACCGCACCGATGGTGGCTCCGCGGAAATTCTTCAGATCCTTGAACCGTTCCGCCTTCTCGGGCTTGGCGATCAGGCCGTGACCCTCTCCCATCTGGCCGCCGAAGATGGTGAAGTCCGCCCCCTTGGCGATGAATGCCAGCGGTGCGGAGGTACCGAATGATCCTGCATCCAGTTTGCCCGTCTTGATCGCCGTTAGCACCTCACAGGAA
>JAJZTK010000003.1 GCA_021849045.1 Deltaproteobacteria bacterium
GCGTGGGTCTGGAGCCCAGGCCCGGATTCCTGCTGTTCAGCGGGATTCCGGAGAATTCGGTCATTCCGATCATCGAAGAGATCATCCGCACCTACCGTGCACACACACCTGCCGGCAAGCGGCTCAAGCACCTTATCGCCACGAACGGTGAAGAGGGATTCCGCGCCCTCCTGAAATCTCCCCGCACCGAACCCATCCAAACCGGAGCCAACGCCACACATTCCGGTACACCATCCCGGAATGAGGCATTGATCCGTATCGAGGTCGGCATCTTTGCGGGAGAATTGAATACAGCCACGCTCCGGGGCGTAGCCGGTATTGCAACGGGCTTTGCGGATGGCGTACTGGCGGTGACCGCTGACCAGAATATCACGATGTATGTCAAGACCATCGAACAGGCCACAACTACCTGTACGCAACTGACCGATCTGGGACTGAGCGGCACCACACCGGAAGAGAAGGTTGTGTTTCGCATCTGTCCGGGAAACCACGACTGTAGAATGGGACTTGCCCCAACACGCACGATAGCGAGAGAGCTGATCAGTCGCATGAACTCTTCCTCTTGCCACCGCTCCTGGGCAGTGGCAGGCTGCCATAACTCCTGTTCCCAGCCACAGCTCGCCGATGTGGGCATCTATGCTTCGCGTATCGTAAAAGAAGCGGACGGCTCCCAAACGCCCCGTTTCACGGTGCTGACCCGCAATGGCGACCTCCCATTTGCCGTGCCCACCCACCGGGATATCACCCTGGATGAGCTCCTCAACGCAGTGAACACGCTCGCCTGAGTCTTACCCGCCTTTTCTCAATCTGTTACAAAAAACATGTTCATGCATCCGTGAGTCCTTCCGTTCAGGCATAAAAAAACCCCCTGTCCGTTTCCGAACAGGGGGTTGATCGTTGTTACCGGGAGCCCTTTCGGACTCCCGGCAGTTGCGGCATTATCAGAGCCTGGTGTGGCAACTGTCGCAGGTGACGGTGGTCGAGGTCCAGGAAACCGGCTTATTGGCATGGCATGCGACGTTGGAGCAGCTGCCGCCGCTGTACGAAGCCGTACCGAAGAGCGTGGTCTTGGCCAGGTCGTAGGAGCTGGTGTAGTTCTTGTAGCCCCTGTTGCGCGACCAACCTCCGGCCGTGGCAGCGGTGTAGCTGTCGAAGCTGCCGTTCCTCAGCTGGGCCTTGGTTGCGATATTGACCGCAGCAAACCTGACATCGATGCTCCCGTTGACATGGGCGGCCAGGTTGGCGATCTCGGCGTTACCCTTTAGCGGAGCGGTGGTGCCGTTGTGACAAGCAATACAGATACTGTTCTTGTCGTTGTACGATACTGAAACGGTCGTGTTGTGGCAGATGTTGCAGTTGATGGTCGTGGCACGGTTACCGGCACCGTGGGCGGCGTTGACCGTCTGGCCGCCGGACTTCGCCAGCTTGCCGCTGGTCCCGCTGAAGGTGTTGTCGTAGTGGATGCCGACAGCGTGGGCAGCGTGGGCGGCAGTGGTCGGCTGGTTGCCGTGGCAGTTGGCGCAACGGTCAGCATTGGTGAAGGAACCGGTCCAGGCCGGCGTCTTGCCGTTGGCGCCTATGACCAGCGCGGTCTTGCCGTCGCCGTGGCAGTAGACCTGATCACAGGTCTTATCCGCATTGTACACGGAGGTAGAGAGGTTCTTGCTCTTCAGGGTACCGGCACCAACGATCGGAGTCAGAACGACATCGACCGTACCGTTCATGTGGCTGCCGCTTTCAGCCACCGGGTGACAGTTGGCACAGCCGAAGCCGTATGGCGTGGTTGCTCCGCTGCCGGCACCGGTAGAGCGGTTGGCGGTGAAGTTATCGAAACCGGTGATGCCGGACAGGGCAATCTGGCCCATGTGGCGGTTGTGGGCACCGGAGAGGGTCGGGTGGCAACCGGCGCAGTTGAGAGTGGCGCCCCACTGTAAGGCGACGTTGTTGGTCCCGGCATTGTGGCAGGAGATGTTGGAGCAGGTTGAAGCGCCCTGCGCCCAGGTGAAGCTCTTGCCCAGACCGGCAATGACGTTCGGCGTCTTGTTCAGGTGGTAGGAAGCGCCGGTGTAGTCCTTGAACTTGTTGGCCGTGGCCGGGTCAACCGTCTTGGCGTGGCAGTAGGCGCAACCGGTGGTGCTGGTGATCCCCAGCCTGCTGACGTGGGTCTGGTGGTTGTTGGCCGTGCTGGTACCTGCCCCGCCGTTGGCGTAGTCAGGCATACCGAAACCGCTGGTGCCGTGGCAGCCGTTGCAGGAGAGGGCCGCGCCGGCCCAGGTCGGGTTCACGTAGACGAGAGCCCCCGGATTACCGTTGGAGTGACAGTAGATGTTGCTGCACTGCTTGGTGCCGGCGTTGTACTTGGCACTTCCGCCGCCCCTTGCGGAGGAGAAGTCGACGAACTTGTTGACGTGCTTGGTCTTGTCGGCAATCGTCGTGTTGTTGCTCACGGTCTTGGCGTGGCAGTCAACGCAGTTGAAGCCGTTGCCGAGGCCCATGATAGCGTTCTGCGACGGGTTGAGGTGCTTGTCGTGCCTGGCGGAGAGGCCGGACGCCACGGTTGTCTGCTTGGTGTCGTGGCACTGGACGCAGGTTCCGCTGCTCGTCGTGGTGGACCAGGCAACCGCTGTCAGGCCATTGCCACCCTGGCCGTTGGAGTGGCAGTAGGTGGTGTTGCAGCTGCTGCCGCCGTTGGACCAGTTGAAGCCGTTGTCGCTCCCCTGGAGGGCACCGTAAACGTAGGCGTTACCCTTCATTGTCGCCGAGGTGAAGGCGTAGAAGACCTGGGCCGCACCGCTGGCGTTGGCCGGGCCGTTGGCGTGGAGCGATCCCTTGGCTGCGCTGTGGCAGCTGCCGCAGGTAAAGCGGTAGGCGCCGGAACTGCTCACGTTGCCCGAGTAGTTGGTATAGCTGGTCGCCAGAGTGGCCGACGCATAGTGGATGCCGTGGGCACCGGGCAGGGCGTTATTGGCCGAGTGGCACTTGTTGCAGGCCAGCGGACCGACGGTACCCCAGGCGTCCGAGGCGGAACTGCCGTGGCAGTAAGTGGCCGAACAGGTGGAGCCGCTCCAGGTACCGGTTTTGCCGCCGAGCGTATTGAAGACGACGTTCGGTCCGCCGTTCAGGTGGTAGGATGAGGCGGTGTAGTCCTTGAACTTGTTGGCCGTGGCCAGATCGGCCGTCTTGACGTGGCAGGTGGCGCAACCGGTGGTGCTGGTGATCCCCAGCTTGGTAACGTGGGCCGGGTGGCTGTTGGCCGTGCTGGTACCTGCCCCGCCGTTGGCGTAGTCAGGCCCACCGAAGCCACTGGTGCCGTGGCAGCCGTTGCAGCCGTAAGTAGTGGCCGAGTTCCAGGCCGCCGGGTTCACGTAGACCAGGGCGCCCGGGTTACCGTTGGAGTGGCAGTAGATGTTGCTGCACTGCTTGGTGCCGGCGTTGTACTTGGCGCTGCCGCCAGCCCTGACACCGGAGTAGTCGACGAACTTATTGACGTGCTTGGTCTTGTCGGCAATCGTCGTGTTGTTGCTCACGGTCTTGGCGTGGCAGTCAACACAGTTGAAACCGTTACCGAGGCCGAGAGAGACGTTGTTGGTCGGGTTCAGGTGCTTGTCGTGTTTTCCGGAGAGCCCGGTCGCCGTGGCGCCGGTCTGCTTGGTGTCGTGGCACTGGACGCAGGTCCCGCTGCTCGCCGTGGTGGACCAGGCCACCGCTGTCAGGCCGTTGCCACCCTGGCCGTTGGAGTGGCAGTAGGTGGTGTTGCAGCTGCTGCCGCCATTCGTGTAGTTGAAGCCGCTGTCGTTGCCGGCGAGGGTGCCGTAGGCGTAGCTGCTCCCCTTCAGGGTCGCCGAGGTGAAACCGAAGAAGACCTGGGCCGCACCGTTGGCAGTGACCGGACCGTTGGCGTGGACCGCACCCTTGGCGGCGTTGTGGCAGGCGGAGCAGGTGAACCGGTAGGCGCCGGCATTACTCATGTTGCTGGAAGCGGACAGGTTGGTGTAGCTGGCCGGCAACGTGGCCGAAGCATAGTGGATGCCATGGGCGCCGGGGAGGGTGTTGTTACCCTTGTGGCAACTGCTGCAGTTGGTGCTTCCGGCAGTGCCCCAGGCCGGGGTTGTGTTCAGGCCGCCGTGACAGTAGGTGGCCGAGCAGGTGCTGCCGTTGTACGCACCGGAGTAGGTGGTGAAGGCATTTACCGGCGCAAAGCGGGCATCGCGCTTCTTGTTCAGGTGATCGCCGGTGGCGAGGATGGCGCTGGTGCCATTGACCGTGGTCTTGTGGCAGAACGCGCACTTGGTGGCATCGGAGGTGGGGAGGTGTTTCGGGTGGCTGTTGGTGGCCGAGGCAGGAGACGGCATACCGCTGGTGCTGCCGGTGCTGCCGTGGCAGCCGTTGCAGGCAAGGACCGAACCGCTGGTCCAGGCCGGGATCGCGGTCACCGGAGCGTTTCCGCGACCGTCGCTGTGGCAGTAGAATGCGGAGCAGGAAACATGCGAGCCGGTGGCCACCGTGGCCTTGCCGGACATGGCGCCGGTGTAGTTGATGAAGCCGTTGGCGTGGATGGCCCGGTTGGCAAGGGTGCGGTTATCGGTATTGCTGATGGTGGCGTTATGGCAATCCTTGCACCTGAAGCCGCCGCCGGTCGCTGCCTTGTTCAGGTGGTTGGTGTGGGCGCCGGAAAGGGCGGTGGCGGCGTTGACCTCGTTGCCGTGGCAACCCTGGCAGTTGCCGGCAACCGACGCGGCGTTACCCCAGACCGGGGCAGAAGCGGCACCGTTGTGACAGGTAGTGGCTGAACAGGAACCGTAGGCGAGACTCCCTGCAGGCTTGGCAGCGCCGTTGCTATATGTGCCGCCGGTGGCGAAGACGACATCGACGTTGCCGTCGGCATGCTTGGTCGTGGTGGAGCCGGCGCCGCTGTGGCAGTCGGAACACTGGAAGCTGTAGGCGATGATATGCTTGCGGTGCGAACCGGAGCTCATGACCTTGAAGCCGCTGGTCGTGGTCCCCCAGTGACAGCCATCGCAGGCAAAGGCGGCGCCGCCCCAGGTCGGAGCAGTCGCGTAGACCGGCGTACCGGTGCCGTTGCCGCTCTGCGACGAGCTGTGACAGTAGATGTTGCTGCACTGGCCGTAAGCGGCGCTGGGCGCAAGCTTCCCGGTACCGCCACTCGTGGCGAGAGTTCCGCCGGAGGGGGTGTAGCCGCGGTTGGCAGCGCCGGTAAGGGCGGTGAGATCCCACTTGACGTTGCCGTTGACGTGGGTGTTGTCGAGATGGGCACCGTGGCACTTGTCGCAGGTGAGCGACAGATTCCCGGTTCCGGTCCCGGCATGACGGGTGTGGCCGCCAGCGGTGGGGGCAGTTGCTGCCGTGGTACCGTGGCAGGCGCCGCAGGCCTTCTGGGTCCCGTCAGTGACCGACCAGTTGGCAGTGCTCGCGGAACCGCCGGTAAGGGTCGAACCGTGGCAGTACAATGAACAGGTGGACGCCCCGGCAGACTGGTTGATCGTGGTGCCGACGGAGTTCGTGTTCCAGGTGTAGCCGTTGGTCAGGTTGGCGTTCAACTGGCCGTTATAGGTACCGGTCGTGACCGGCGTAGCCCCGAAACTCGCCCAGTTCGTGTTGTTGACGGCAAATCCCAGTTCGATCTTCTTGTAGGTCGGAGTATTGTGCAAGGCACCGTTATAGGCGTTGTGACAGGTTTCACACTTCATGCTCAGGGCATTGTGTGCCGTGTGTGCGCCGGCCTTGGTAACCGGAAGGGCGCCGGTAGCGGGCGATGCCAGGCCACCGGGTCCCGGGGTGGCGCTGGCAGGCGGGTAGCCGTGGCAGGTGCCGCAGGATGGGGCGAACGCCGTATTGTGCGGGTGGCACAAGAGACAGTCGGTGTTGTTGGCCTGTTGGTGGTTCAGATCGGTCTGGCCGGTCGTATTGTACCGGTGGTACTTGGTCTGGGTATGGCAGACCTCGCAGATCCTCTGGGAGGTGAGGTGCCCGCCGGCATCATTACCGAAACCGGTCACGTTGTTGAAAACGATCGGCTTCGGGGTGGTGGTGCTCACGCCGATGAAGGTCGCCATCGACTGATTCACCCGCTTGATGTTATTGGTCGTCTTGTTGTGGCAGGTGGTACAGGTAAACTGACCGTACTTACCGCCGGTGACGCCCCAGCCACCGTTGCCGCTCCAGTACGCGGAGTTGGTGTTCAGGCTGTTGTGCGTAAGGGTGGCACCAAAGCCCCACCCTCCCCAGAGACAGACAACCAGAACCACCAGCCATCCCATAACTCTGCTTCTGCTCTTTCCCATGATAAGCTCCTTTTTCTCGGTAACCTGAAACACTTCTGTATACTTGTATTCATTAAAAAATGCGGACTAAAAAACGTTGTATGCCGGAATCCCTGCCTGATAATTCCGTGAAATAACCGTCCACCTCTACACTGCATCGCCGAACTGTCCACCTAACACATTACAATCGCTGAATGTTTCGCGGATACAGCCAGTTGCGTGAATACAAGAAGTAGCACGACACATGCCACCTTTTCTATAACGACAGAATGTCGGTGGTTTTTTTGAACGGGTTCTTGTGTTTACGGGTTAATCGTCTATAACCTTTAATACTTATTAAAACTAATTTTCAAAACCCGCTTGCCCAGATTGTTTTTACTGATATTAAATTAGTTCATCCTGACTAAAAGGAGTGAAGAACATGAACATTCACGAGTACCAGGCAAAGGAGATCCTGGCCACGTACGGGATACCGATCCCGCGGGGCCGGGTGGCGCTCACCTCGGACCAGGTCGAACGGGCCGCCAAGATGATGGGGGGACGCTGCGTGGTCAAGGCCCAGATCTACGCCGGTGGCCGGGGCAAGGCCGGTGGCGTCAAACTGGTTCACCACCCGGAACAGGCCCAGGAGCTGGGCAAAGAGCTGTTCGGCAAGCGTCTGGTCACGCCGCAGACCGGGCCGGAAGGGCTCAAAGTCCGCCGGATCCTCGTCGAGGAGGCGGTGGAGATCGCCCGGGAGTTCTATCTCTCCCTGACCCTGGACCGGGAGAGTTCCCGCTACTGCCTGATCGCTTCGGCCGAGGGTGGCATGGAGATCGAGGAGGTGGCCCAGAAGTCGCCGGAAAAGATCCACGTCCTGAACATCGACCCTTACATGGGGCTGCGCCCCTACCAGGCCCGCAAGATCGCCCTGGCGCTCGGGCTCACCGGCAGCCTCTGCGAGGACTGCGTCGAGTTGATCCTCAATCTGTACAAGGTGATGCTGGACAAGGACTGCGCCCTGGTGGAAGTGAACCCACTGGTAGTCACCAAGGCCGGCTGGCTCATGGCCATGGACGCCAAGATCACCTTTGACGACAACGCCATCTACCGGCACCGCGAGTATCCGGACATGGTGGACTACTCCCAGTTGGATACCCTGGAGATCAACGCCGGCAAGTACGACCTGGCCTACATCAAGCTCCATGGCAGCATCGGCTGCATGGTCAACGGTGCCGGCTTGGCCATGGCCACCCTGGATGTGCTCAAGGAGTACGGCGGCGAACCAGCCAATTTCCTGGACGTAGGGGGCGGGGCGACCCGGGAGAAGGTGGCCGAGGCGTTCAAGATCATCCTCCAGGACCCGGACGTCAAGGGGATCTTCGTCAACATCTTCGGCGGCATCATGCGCTGCGACGTCATCGCCCAGGGGATCATCGAGGCAGCCTCCGAGGTCCAGTGTGCCCTCCCGATCGTTGTCCGGATGGACGGCTCCCAGGTGGAAGAAGGAAAGCGGCTCCTGGCCGAATCGGGACTCAACGTCCAGACCGGCGACACGCTGGGCGACGGGGCGGAGAAGATCGTCGGGATGCTGGGATAAAACGGAGAAAAAGCCATGTCCATATTGTTAAACAAAGAGTCGAAAATCCTCGTCCAGGGGATCACGGGCCGCAGCGGCCTGTTCCACACCCAGCAGTGCCGGGACTACGGCAGCAAGATCGTTGCCGGCGTCACCCCGGGCAAAGGGGGTATCCACATCGAAGGGATCCCGGTCTTCAATACCGTCGATGAGGCGGTCCGCTACACCGGCGCCAATGTCTCCATGATCTTCGTGCCCCCCCCGGGGGCTGCCGACGCCATCCTGGAATCGACCGCAGCCGGCATCGATCTGGCGGTCTGTATCACCGAAGGGATACCGGTGCGGGACATGGTCCCGGTGAAGCGGATGCTGGAGGAGAGCAAGACCAGGCTGGTCGGCCCGAATTGCCCGGGGGTCATCACCCCGGGCGAGTGCAAGGTCGGCATCATGCCGGGCTACATCCACAAGCCGGGCAAGATCGGCGTCGTCTCCCGCAGCGGCACCCTCACCTACGAGGCGGTAAAGCAGCTCACCGACCTGGGACTCGGCCAGTCCACCTGCGTCGGCATCGGCGGCGACCCGATCATCGGCATGAAGTACATCGATGTGCTGAAGCTGTTCAACAGCGACCCGGAAACCGAAGCGGTGTTCATGATCGGCGAAATCGGCGGTGGTGCCGAGGAAGAGGCGGCTTACTGGATAAAGGAGCATATGAAGAAACCGGTGGCGGCGTTCATCGCCGGGGTCACCGCCCCTCCGGGCAAGCGTATGGGGCACGCCGGAGCGATCATCACCGGCGGCAAGGGAAAGGCCGAGGACAAGATCCGGACCCTGGAGGAGTGCGGCGTCGCCGTCGCCACCAGTCCGACCAGGATGGGGAGTGCCATGCAGGAGGCGCTGAAGGCAGGGCCGAAGAAAAAACGGTGACTGGTGACTGAAAAAAACGGCCGCCTGCGCTCGATGCGCGGCGGCCGTTTCACTCCTCACTCCTCACTGATTCAAGGCTTAAGCAGCAGATACAACAGCCTCGTTCTCAGGGAGAGGAGCCGGTGGATGGCCAGCGCCCCCCTCCCCCGCCACCCCAGGGTGGCGCCATGCTCCCTGGCCGTCTCGAATGCCGCGGCCAGCTGTTCGCCGGTCCGCACACTCCCCTTGGCCGCGCCATGCACCCGGAAATCGGCCAGTTCGTCCGGGAGCACCGCCGGTTCGGCAACCGCGGCAAAGCGGAGCCAGAGGTCGTAGTCCATGTCCAGATCCTTCTTCGTGTCGAGCCCGCCGGCCCGTTCCCATATGGTGCGGTTCCAGAAGGTCGCCATCTGGGGAATAAAGTTTTCGGTCAGGAGCTTCAGCCGGGAAAACCGCGCCCCCCGCCAGTTCTTGTACCTGACGATCAGGCTGGTGATCGGCCGACCGCTCCCGTCGATCATCCCGGCCCGGCCGTAGAGCCAGGCCGGCTGCTCGTGGTCGAGATGCCCGGCAACCCTTGCCAGCGCTCCCGGCCGCAGCCGGTCGTCGGAATTGAGCCACCCCAGCACCCGTCCCCGCGCCCGCACCATCCCCCGGTTCACCGCATCGGACTGCCCCTCATCCGGCTCGAAGATCAGGCGGAGGCGTTCACCGTACTCCTCCCGCAGACGCACCAATAACTGCCGCGACCCATCCGTCGAGCCGGGGTCCAGCACCAGGAGTTCTACCTCAACGCCGGCCTGGTCGAGGACCGAGCGGACCGCCTCTTCCAGGAACAATGCCTGGTTGTACGACGGCATTACGATAGATACGAGCGGCATAGAAGGTTCCAGGCGAGCGATACGCGCCGTTTGATCTGCAGCCATGGTCTGAACTCAATCTTGAAGTCGGTCAGGCTGGCGCCGTGCTTGCGGTACTGCATCGTCACTTCGGGAATGAACGCTGTGCTGCCGATCCGCTCGCAGAGCTGGCCGAGCCACATGTCGTGCATCGGTATCCGGCGGGGAAACGGCAGCGCCCGCGCCAACAGATCGCGGGAAAAGGCGATGCAGCAGCCGAGATAGCGATTGTCGTACAGGTTTTTCCAGAACCCCGGGCCGGCCTTCAGCTTTTGCAGTACCGACGGATGGATCATTGCCTCGTTCTCGTCCACCACCTGGGCATCCAGCACCACCAGGTAGGGCCGCCGCGACTCCCGTGCAAACTGGTCCCGCACCACGGCCAGCTTGTTCTCCAGCCAGACGTCATCCTGGTCGGCCAGCACCAGGATGTCGCCACGAGCCTGCTGCAGGGCGAACTCGAAGTTGAAGATCGGGCTTTTGAAACGGTTCCCCGTGAAGAGGCGGATGCGCGGGTCACCGAAGGAGCGGATGATCGCCACGGTGTTGTCCGTCGAGGAATCGTCGGCGATCACCAGTTCGTCGCCGGCCGCCAGTTGGGGGAGGATCGTCTCAAGTTGGCGGCGGAGGAACCGCTCGCCGTTGCAGGTGGCCATGCAGACGGAGATCATAAATCAGGGACCGGAGACCGGTAACGACATGAACCAGGGACCTGGCATCGAGAGCTGGAGGACCGTGAGATGTGAGAGATACAACGTGAACCGTAAAAAGTGAATAATCATCTTATGGGTCTCGGTCGCCACCACTTCACCCGACACTATTGGCGGGCACTCCTTGGAACAGGATCGCCTGGAGTTTTGCCAACACCTCCTGGAGAGTCGTATCGCCGACCCTGGCAACCTTCCGGATCCCCCTGGTCTGCCAATCAAGGCATTTGACCTGATCTGCAAGAACCACCCCGCGTACCTTCGAGGTACCACGGATTGCCACCTCAAATGGATACCCCTTGATCTGGCTTGTTATGGGGCAGCAGAGCATCATGCCAATCCTGTTGTACAGGGAAGGGGAAAGCACAATTGCCGGTCTGTGCCCGGCCTGTTCATGCCCCGCCTGGGGATTGAGGTTGATCCAAACCAGGTCACCGCGTTCCGGGACATACATTAGAAAAGCTCCCTCCCAACAGGAACGTCTCTTTCCACCTCAGCATGCATGTTCTCTCCGGTAACCTGAGCCATCAGTTCTTCAAGGGAGAAGGCGGGCTCTTTGGCAACCGGTCTGATAATGATCTCATGATCCTTGACCGAAATCTCCACCGGGGTGTTTTCCTCGATGCCGCAATCACGCGCGATATTCCTGGGTATCCTGCACGCCAGACTGTTGCCCCACCTGAGCGCCTTGGCCAGCATCCGTCAACCTCCATAGGGTTTTTCTGTATGGTAACAACGTAGAAACAATGTGTCTACACTTTTGTACGAAGTACGCGATGGGACAGGCCGCTCAATGCGTTCGTCTCGCCCCGAGCCCCGAGCCCTCAGCCCTCAGCCCTCAGCCCTCAGCCGATGACGAGTCTTCCCACGTTCCTGGCGAACCCCGTGTAGAAAAAGCGGTACTTCAGCAGGTACCAGCGCCGCAGGAGGCCATTGAACGAGTCGAGCCGGGCGTAGACCGAAAGCATCTCCCGCTGGGCTGGCGTGAGGCGCTCTCCATAGCGCTCCAGGAAGGCGACGCCCTGGGCCAGCACCTGCCGGATAATCTCCCGTGCCGCCCGCCACTGGGTGAAACGGCGCAGCACGTCGCCCGCGGTGAATCCCTGGGCACCGATATCGTTCAGGCCGTGCTGCCGATAGAGAACGAGTGGGGTGTCGACGAACCCGACCTGCCCGAAAGCGGCGACAACGAGCGCAAGCCACCAATCGTGCATCATCGCCGCCGTCGGGATGGGCAGGGCCAGGTCGCGGGCGGCCCGGTTGAAGAGCATGGTGCAGCCGGTGGCGTAGTTCTGGACGAGGACCCGGTTCAGCTGGGTGGAATGGGCGGGATCAGTGTGCTGATAGCGCCAAAGCGACGGTTCAACCGACTGCAGCCGGGCATCAGTCACTGCGAGGTCGGTATGCACGAGGAGGGAAAGGTCGGCGCCGTGCTGCGCCGCCAGCTCGTTCATCGCCGCCATGGCCCGCTCGATCTTCTCAGGGAGCCAGACGTCGTCCTGGTCGCAGAACATCAGGTAATCGGCATCTGCACTAGTCATGAGAGCCGCGAAGTTGGCGCTGGCCCCGAGCCGGCGGCCGTAGCCGGGAAGGATGGTGATACGGTCGGGGTAGCGCGCCCGGTAGTCGGCTAGGATCAACGGGGTATCATCGGTGGAGCCGTCGTCACGCGCTAGCAGTTGCCAGTCGGTGTGGGTCTGGGCCAGGAGGGAGTCGAGCTGTGCGGCCAAGTGTGGGGCGCCGTTGTAGGTGGCGAGGAGGATGGCGATAGTGCGGTTCATTTTCGGCTATTCCCGGCTTTGGCCAGCGCAACGGTCTCTTTTGTCGCGTTGAGAAAATTTCTGCCGTTGCGGTGGTCCGGCTCCAGATGGCACCCCTCGGCCCACTCGTTCCAGGCGTTGATGAAGACAATACGCTCCCCTTCAGGGAAGGCAGTGGTCCGCTTTAGGGAATCCGCCAGCCACTGGCCGTAAAGGTTCGCGTCATCGTTCTGGATCACGGTAACATTTGTCCGTCGCCGGGAACTGTTGTCCCAGCTTGGAAACACGCAGGGGAAAACCCGTTCTTCGTGTTGAGGTTTTTGCCGGGAGAAGCTGACAATTTTTTCATAGCGGTACCGGTAAACCCCTCTCATTCCCGGGTTCACCAACCGTCCCAACCAACGCAATACCTTTTCTGCCCATGAAAAATGTCCGGTGCGGTTTGCTTCGGCAACGTCCCGCGGATTCGGCTGAAAATCGACGAGGGCATCAATCCCCAAAGCCTGTGCCTCTTGCCAAGAGAGATCAAACTGCATATTTTTTACCGCACAGAGGTAGATCCCAGGATATCCATACTCCCGGGCAGCAGCCTGCCACTCCCGGACAATTTCCTTGAGCCGCGGTATTTGCTCGGCACGGTAGATTAAGAAAAGAGGCCTTCCGTCAATCCGTATATAGCGTCTATCGGCAAAGGCCCGTTCCAGCCAGGCTAAGTGGGCCAAGTGGTCGTAGTTTGCGTAGTCCTGAGCGGCCAGCACCTCCCGGTCAAGGCCGTCCCAGGCCCGGGTCCAGTTTTCGTTGGCCCAGCAGAGACAGAAAGGAAAGTCAGGTGCGCCTGAGGTGAGCACTTCGTTAAACGGCCTCTCCAGCAGCATCTTGCCGTTGAACCAGTAGTGGTAGTAGCAGAAACCGGAGATCCCGTGTTCGCGGGCGAGATCGGCCTGGGCCTGGCGCGTCTCTTGGAGGCGCAGGTCGCAGAAGCCGAGATCGGCCGGAATCTGGGGCTGGTGGTGGCCAGAAAAACGGGGGGTGGACTTTGCCACGTTGGTCCACTCGGTGAACCCCTTCCCCCACCAAGCATCGTTTTCAGGGATCGGGTGGAACTGGGGGAGGTAGAAGACAATAAGCCTTGTCGATGACCCAGAGTATCGGTTCATGTATTCACGCAATCATCCGTATGCTCTTCCAGGGAGTTTTCTGATAGCCGCCAATTAGCGGGCTGCTTCATTATCAATTTCCTGTCAGTAATGCATGAATTTTTCTGAGCGGCGCCGTTACTTTCCAGCTCAGAGAATTGAGGATCAGTGCATTGTTCTTCTCCAACATTTCAACATTCTTGTTTAACACCTCAAGTCGGCTCGCCAGAAGGCTGCTGTTCTGTGTCATCTCAGAATGGCATCGCACCCTGATAATATTTTGGGGCATATTGTTCGCTTCAAATGGATCACCGAGTGCGTTCCGCTCCTCACGACTCATTCCCAGGAAAGCCTTGCGCTCTTCGTTGGTGATTGGCTCACCGTTGGCATACTTGGCAAAGGAGTACTGATAGTCACTGAACTCCGCCCACTCCTGGTTCTGCAACTTGTCGAAGTACCCGGCAAGAAGCCGGTACAGGGGACTGCCAACAGGTGCAGTCACCCGATCCTGATGGACGGAGACCTTGGTCAGGTCGTTACGGCTCAAGCCTGAAAAGCGGAAAAATTTCAATTCGCCACTGTCAGTAACCCACTGTTCGTCCAGACAATTCAGTTTCCGCTGGAAGACGTTCCAATAGGCCATATTATAGGCCGGGTCGCGAAGAATGCACACTCTGTCCGAAAATGACGGAAATGCCGCCGCCCAGAACTGGTCGACAAAATATTGGTGCGAGACATCAAAAATACACTTTTCGACCAACACGCTCTGCCACCAGTGGAGCAATTCGATCACTTCCCCGCTGTTGGCAATTCCCAAAAAGCCGAGATTGAACTGCCCTGCCCTGATGTACGATGCCATTACAGGACTCTTGGCATCAGTCGGTACCGGTTTGCAGACATGCGGGGTGAGAACAACATCATTCTCCGTCACAAGACGTGTCAAGAAGGTCAAATCACCGTAGACCTCAATGTCCGGGTCAAAATATACGATAGCCTCGTACCCTTCCTTCAACAACGTCTCCAGGAAGAACGGTTTGAGCGCCGTATTGTACTCGGTAATGTCGTAGTAAAAGGCCATCTGCAGCCAGTCTACACAACTTACATCAGCAGGTGAATACACCGGTCGCCCGATCTTCGCAACTATCTCCCGGCAGCATTCCGGCCGTTCGCAGAGCAGAATCCGCAGGTCAGCATCCGGATAATGGGCATGAAGCGACTTCTCCAGAACCTGAACCCGTGACAGGTAGTTGGCACTGGCAATGGTGCAAAAGGCAATTTTCATGGGTCAGACCTTCCTCGGAATACTCCCTTGTTCGTAATTTGCGGCCAGCATCGACTGAATCTCGGACCAGAGCCGGTCCGGAAGAACAAAATTATCGCACGAAGACTTGTTCTGTGGGGCACAAACCTCCATATAGCAGCAGGGGCGGCAGCTCATACCGTTTTCCAGGTACAGATAACGATCGGAAATACGCGCATCGGAATTGGCCGGCTTGGTGGGGCCAAACAGACAGATGGTCGGCAGCCCCTGGACATGGGCAGCATAGTGGCTCGGAAACGAGTCGCTCCCCACCAGAAGATGGTGGGAGGTCAGCAACGCTTTGAACTGCTCGAGCCCCTTGAAGGTGATGCTTTGGTACGCCCCGAAATCCCGGTCCTCGGTACCGAGAATGGTAATCTCAATACCTTTTGCCAGCAGGCAGCGGATCAACACTTTCTGATAGGTTTTCGGGTAGACCTTGAGCCCCCAGCCGGCGTCGAAGTGGAGTAGTACACGGTACGGCTTGAGCGGTATCGAAGGCCTGAACACCGGTGGGTCGGGCTTGGTTTTCGTTATGAGGTCAGAGTTGGTCAGAAAACTCTGCCCCAGGGCAAAGCCAAAGTGGTCGATGAGGTGGAATTCGGAGGCGTTATAGTTCCGCACCTGGCGGCAGTAATAATAGAAGCTGAACGGCGGCAATTCGTGGGCGAACCCCATGAAGCCCTGCTCGTCGGTTGCGATGTTCCCATCGCGGTAAGGAGGGGGAGGATCGATGGACTCCATGGCATACCTGGGAGACACGTCCTCCAGGATATTGGCGTACCGTCGGTTCACCACAATGCTGCCGATGTGACTGGCAGCCGTGTTGTTTGCGGCAAGGGCATAAAAGAGGACATCACCGGCGTGGTGAGGCATGATCGAGGTGAACTTCACCGAATCACGCAGGTCGTGCAGTTGGGCCTCACCCTGCAGGGCTGCTCCTGGGAACGGTGCTTTCAATCTCTGCACCGAAAAGACTCTTTCGAGCAGTGAGACGGCAGTCCGCGCCGTCCATTGGTAGATGAACGTAAGGTCCTCATTCACAAAAAAACCATTGCCGGTATCCGCTCGCACAGAGTCATCGATGATCGAAACCGCACCATCGGCAAAGAAGCAGAGGTTCAACAGACTCTGATCAAGCCAGCTGTTCACTGTCGACAGGAGTGAGAGGTAACGCTCCTCGCATCGGCCTATTCGAGCAGGCAGATAGTAGCCAATCGGGAAACCTCCCTTATCGGAAACAACTATCGGGGAATCGTCTGCACCCAGTTCTGCCAGATGGGCCAGAGTTTGTTCAACTGTGCCGGAGGTTACTGCTATGAACGGATTGAAGAGAAAGCAGCTGTCTGCACGCTCCCCATCGCCAAGGAGATAAAGCCTGCGGAACAGCTCCATGACGTAGCGTGCAGGTGTGCCAAATGCAGAATAAAAAATCCGGAACAAGGAAAGCTGATCCGTGGAAATGGAAAAGTTATAGATGGCGAACCGGTTACACTCTGCGCCATCAAGGGCATACCGTTTTGCTTCGTGGATGATTCCAACCTTCATGACTTCTCCGCCAGCCTGGCAACTACCTGCAACTCCGAGTAGTCGGCATTGGACGGGTCGTACGACTGCATAGCCTTGCGCAGCCCCCTGAAACGAAGGAACGAACTCACCGCAGCACACCCCTTTCGGTATATGGCGTAGCGATTGTAATGCGGTCGTCCCCAAGCTTGGTCAAGCATCCTGAAAAACGACACCTTATCAAGGTCGGTATAGAGGTTGGCGTCCCAACGCTCAGCATAGCGAACGTCATCAACGGTAAAACCGTGCCGTTTGAGGAGGCTGGTCAATCCGGCGGCAGTAAAGTGGAGCGTATGCAGCAAGGGCGGCTGCGCCCATACCCACTGCGTCCCCAGATCGCTGTACCCCCTGCCGCCCGCATTAGGTACAGCAATAATCAGTCCCCCATCAGGTTGGAGAAGCTCCCTCATCTCCATAACTGTCCGGTCAGGGTCATTGGCATGCTCAAGAACATGGAGGGCAATGACCGTATCCCACTTCCCTTCTTTCTGGTCATCACGCCGACAAAAGGGGTCATAAGTTCGCGACACATACCCATGAGCCTTAAGAGCCTCAGACAGGTACCCTACCCCACCACCAAAATCAAGAACAGTATTGCCAAGATGCGGGCGATACTCTCTTATTCGCTCACGACAATCCCGCAGCTTAGCCGAGTAATGATCCTGATACCACCGATAGTCAAAACATTCGTCATATACCTTAACAAGCACATCATCGCTCGGCATGGGATCCGTCGAGATTGAACAGCATGTTGAACAGGCTACCAGCTTATAGTTAACGCCCCAGATCGACCATATCTGATCCGAATAAGGCTTTAGACTACCGTTGCGACAGACAATACACTCAGCCATCATTCACTCCATACCTATCGGTTTGTAATAAATTGATGCAATCTTCTCAAGGGTGCAGTAATCCTCCAACTAAAGGAGCCATGGATCATTGCCAGCGCCTCACGCGCCTGGTTGAGGCTTCTGCTGTAGAGGTTCACCATCCTCAAATACTCACCCACCCTGGCGTCAACATCACCCGCATAGTAATCCAGAATGCCGTCGCAGCGATAGGCGCACTTCAACAGCGTGGACTGCAGCAAAGAAACATTCCGGGAGAAATCCCGTGCAGCTACCTCGGCGCAGGCCTTAGCAAAATCGGCTTCGTCGAAGCCGTCGTCAAGGCAGCATGTGCAGCTCAGGTCCAGCCCCGCAGTCCATGCGGTATACCCATGCCCCACGACGATGAGTGACGGGACTCTCTGGCTGGAAGCCACGAGGGAAAGCAACCCGACACCACCGACAAAGAAAAGGCTTCGGGCCAGTACTGCCGCAGCTCCGGCGATATCAACACGATGATCGCCGCCGGGAAGCCGTACCACCACGTCATGGCCTGCCGAGTCGCACACAACCACGCATACCCCTCTATCACTCAAAAGTCCCACAACATCAAATGCAGTATCCTCGATTAACTTGGCATCAACCGCCACATAATCCTTTCCATCGGGAAGCAGCATTGCCGCTGTTTTCTTTTCGTTCTCGCCCGGATAAAGGAGCGGCTGAAGTTCATCGAGATGTACTGCCGCCTGTTCTGCCAGTGAGAGAGGAACCGGGAGAGCAGAAGAGATGGCTGCAAAGTCGAAAGCCACCAATCGGTCATATTCGAGAGCATCAAAGGGGAGATCGGGAGTAAAACAGCGCGTAACCGCAGGGTTTCCCAGAAAAATTTCCGGCCGGTTTGTGACCAGATCGAACTGAACCAACGCTTGCTCCTCCTTCAACATTCGCAGCACCGGTGTAGTCTGTAGAAGTAGGGTTGGATCAGTAGACACGGCGCGTACCAGAATCTTCGAGGTAAATGATCGGTTCTGAAGATAGCCGGACCAACGTTTCAGGAAAGTTTTCTTATTGGTTTCCTTGGCCCGCTTGAGAAGGCCTTGATCGATGTTGAACGCTGTAGCATTATTCACGTGATCGTGCACACAGGGGACCAATTCGATATCGAATCCCATCTGGCGATAACGTAGAGACAGATCGGTGTCCTCATAATAGGCGAGTTCATACTCACGGGAAAACAGGCCATAACGTAAGGCCAGCATCCGAGGAATCATAAGACAAGAAGCCTCGACATACTCCAGTTTTTGAGGGTCAATACTCCCTGTACCATCATCCGTGAGGCACGTATGGTTGCCGGCAAATCCGACAAGCGCCAGTTTGAGGTTATCAAGAAAGCACTTCTTGAGTTTCTCCAACCATCCCTTTTCGTGAATGAAGATGTCGTTGTTCAGGACGACAAAAAATTCGCCTCTGGCAAGACGCAGGGCCTGGTTGTGCGGATAACCGAATCCGGTGTTGTAAGGATAGGTAATGACCCGGCAATTGGGGTGATTACTTGCAAACTCGGCCAAAAATTCTGCCGTGCCGTCGGTCGAAGCGTTGTCGCTGATTATTAGTTCATAATCAGAACCGGAATTGGCCTCGATCTGATCCAGACACTTCCTGGTAAGTTCAAGATTGTTCAGAACGGCGATGGATATGCTGTAGCGCATGCTTTGTCTCATATCAATGTTTCAACCGGCGGTGAAACGCCCGGAGTGGGGAGGTCACTTTCCAACTGAGGGATGAACGGATGGCGGCTACTTCTCTTTCCTTTGCCACTAACAGTTTCTCAAAGATGGCAATAAGTTGGTCACGTGCAATCCTCTGGCCCATATACTTAAGAACTACCAGAAAGCCGTCGGCATATGACTCGGCAGCCCGGGCGGTTGTTTTGGCATCGGGATGAACGACTGATGTTGACAGATTTTTCAGGGTCATGGCAAACGAAAACTTCTGGGCAATACGAAACCACAGGTCAGTGTCCATCGCAAAATGCAGATTTTCGTCGAGAGGGCCACACTCCTGCCAAGCCCTCCGTGTGAAAAAACAGGACGGCTGCATGATGAACCTGTCCACGAGTGTCTGGCATAGAGTTTCGAGGGTCACGGGAAAAGGTTGATACACTGTAACCTCTCCCGTTTCTTCATAAAGCATCCCCCCTGCACCGATAACCGCTCCGGCATTGGGATTGGCCTGAAAGGCCTCAACAACTGCCATTAAAGAGCCGGACTCATAATAGTCATCGGAGTTGAGCCAGCCGAAAATTTCCCCTGTAGCCCGCGCAAACCCCTTATTGATGGCGTGGCTTTGTCCACGGTCCGGTTCGTTTACCCAGTAGGTAAGGTGCTTTTCGTACCTCTTGATAATCTCTACTGAGTTGTCTTCGCTGCCGCCATCGATTATAAGGTATTCCAAGTTTGGATAATTCTGATTGAGAACCGACGTAATAGTGCGTTCCAGGAATCTGCCTTGGTTGAAAGAAGGAGTTACAATTGTAATTTTTGGGATATTATTCATCTTTTTGAAGCCAAAAAATCTAGGATTTTCCTCAGAGGAAAAGTTATCTTCCAACTAGCTGATGACAATATTCTTTGATTGTCACTGAACACCTGCTGAAACAGCTCCTTTAGCTTTATTTTTTCATTATTCAATTCAATAAGTTCAGTATTTAGTCTGGCTATTTCACTTTCTGACGAAACGAGTCGTTCGTGTGTTACATGCAGATCGGCATGTAACTGAGCAATTGCTGCCCTGGATTCGAGTAGCTCTCTTATCAAGGTTACCAACTGTTCACGTGCTTCACCATGACCACCGCGCCGGTCAATAACCAATAATCCATCCGCATATGATTCGGCAGCACGGGCCGTTGTCTTGGCACAAGGGTGTACGAGTGTGGTCGATAGATTCTGGGAAATAGTTGCAAATCTGTATTTAGTTGCAATCGAAAGCCAGAGATCCGTGTCCATAGCAAGGTGCAAGGACTCATCAAGCGGCCCTGCCTGCGCCCATGCCATTTTTGTGAAAAAACAGGAAGGCTGCATGAAATACTGACCGAGAACAGACCGGCAAAGGCTCTCTATCGTCACGGGAAACGCTTCAATCAAAACAATATTCCCCGTCTCTTCATACACCATATCCCCGGCCCCGACCACCGCCCCGGCATCGGGATTGGCTGCAAAAGTTTCGCCTACAGTCTTGAGCGCTCCAGGATGGTACCAGTCATCCGAATTCAACCACCCGAAGATCTCCCCGGTCGCCCGTTCGAACCCCTTGTTGATGCCATGGCTCTGCCCCCGGTCCGGCTCGCTCACCCAGTAGGCCAGATGCTGCTCGTACTTCCTGATGATCTCCACCGACTCGTCCGTACTGCCACCGTCGATGATGATGTACTCCAGGTTCGGGTACCCCTGCTCGATGACCGACAGAATGGTCTTTTCCAGATACTTCCCCTGGTTGTAGGAGGGGGTGACGATGGAGATCTTGGGGAGGGCGGTCATTTTCCGCTCCGCAAAGGGGAAACATCAAATGGACTGCTTATCCGTAAGCTTTTTTCAATTACCAGTCCAGCCTGCATATCCTCCGAATACAAGTGAGAACATCCACGCTCTCGCGCCGCAGCAACAATCAAACTGTCCCAAAAGGAAAAATTGTAAGCATCACGCAGAATATTTGCCTTTTCATACGTGGACCGCTGCAGAGGCACAACATCGGCAAGCTTCATGATTCCATCAAACACCTTCGACCGTATATCTGCTTCAGCAACCTGATATTTCCTTAAGAGTAACCAATGAAATTCGTTCAGTACCTGGACTGAAACAACTATACTTGACTTCCGTGACGTATCTTCCAGGAACTTTAGAGCGATCCGTCTTTTGTCAATATCGCTTTGGGATTCCAGGAACGCATAGATCCACACATTGCTATCGACAAATACTTCAGATCTCTGCATAGATATCCTCGCGAGCGACCTTGACATAACTGTCGACTTTCAACGGCTCGTAAAATGCCTGGGGCAACACTTCACCCCGCCTCCTTCTTGCCCGACGAGACTTTGCCTTGAGAAAATCAAAAAAGTCCAGCAACTCGCGTTGTGCTTCTGCAGTAAGTACTGAAACATCAATAAATTGCTTTGCCGCTCGCATAATAACCTCCTCGGGACGAGTATCTTCTCCTAACAGGAAGTGCTAAATAACAGCTTACACCAGTCGGAACTTTGCAATCAATACGTGGTGCGATGTGCCGGAAGTATACGGTTACTTTCTGAAAATACCGGGCGCACGGTCGCCCTTTCGAATCCCTTGTTGATGGCGTGGCTCTGCCCCCGGTCCGTTCACTCACCCAGCAGGCCAGCTGTTTTGTACTTCCAATTGATGAACAAGACAGACTTTGCGTTGGCGCCTGCGTAAAACGGGCATCACTCAAAAACCGCCACCCCGAGTGTCCGGAGCTCTTTTGCAAACCTCTCGTCAAACGTCACCACCTGGACACCTCGCATTGCCTTGCCTACAACCGCCACAACCGCATCGCCGAAGTCGGCAACCTGGTCCGGCCAGAGTTGAAAAAGCACCGTACAGTCAACGTCCCGGCAAATTTCCACTCCCGGCAGATGCATGAATTCCTGGGCGATGGCCCTGATAGTGCTTTTCGGTACCTTGTAGACCCGTTCCAGAACAAACACGAACTCGCTCAACACGTGCAGAGGGCAGATGATCCGGCATTTCATGGCAGCGGCCGCTTCAAACAGTGGTGCAACAAACTCCTGCTGTGTAGTATTCCGGTCCGTCACAAATGAGATCAGCGCGTTGGTATCAACAAGATAACGCTTCACCGATATTTCTCCATTCGGGCATCCCGTGCCTGTTCGATATCGGCTTCAACATCTCCGCCACCAACCGCAACAGCTCCGCGGTATTGCAGGAAACCCTTGTGGACAGGATAAACAACCACCTTATCCCGCTCAACGACCCACTCCAGCGCATCATGGACAGCCAACCCCAGCACTTCACGTACCCCCTTCGGGATCGTCGTCTGATACTTTGCAGTAATCGTAGAATTCATCACAGCCTCCAGAAACACAAATTCCTTACATTATCAGACTAATGTAAGGAATTACGTTCGTCAACCCCCTTGCCCCCCACTCACCAACTCTACCGCCCCTACAAGACGTCCGCGAAGTGCGGCCGTAACCTCCGGAACACCACCGCGCCTACCACGAAGATGCAGCCGGTGACGGCCCAGTAGTAGAGGGTCAGCATGGGGTGACTCTGCCAGAACCAGGTGTGATAGATGAAGCTTTCCCGGTACCCTTCCACCAGGTAATAGACCGGGTTCAGCTTCACCAGGTTGAGGTACTTCATCGGAAGCATCTTGGCGGACCAGAAGATGGGGGTGACCCAGAAGGCGAACTGGAGGGCCATGGAGACGATCTGTCCCATGTCGCGGAAGAAAAGCACAACCGAGGAGGTGAGCCAGGAGAGCCCGAGCAGGAGGACAATCGCCGCGAACAGGTAGTACAGGATCTGCAGAACATGAAGGGTGAGGGGTAAAGAGTAGAGCAGAAACATCACGACAATGACGACGACAAAAAAGAGATGGAGGACGAGTGCGGAGAGGATCTTGACGATGGGGAGCATACCGACACTGAAGTTCATCTTCTTCAGCAGAAAGGCGTTGTCCAGGACGGCGGTGGTGGCACTTGCCAGGCATTCGCTGAAGAAGAACCAGGGAATGATGCCGCAGAGCATCCAGAGCACGAAGGGGGTATTGCCCGCTGGCTGGGACTTGAACCCCACCTGGAAGACGAACCAGAGGATGACGATGTACACCGTGGGATGAACGAAGGCCCAGAGTATCCCCAGGTAGGAGCCGAGATACTTGGTCTTGAAGTCGCGCTTGGCCAACTCCAGAATCATCTGGCGACGGGAGAGGAGTTCAGTGATAAAGGCAGAAAATATACGGATGAATGGCATTGTGTTGAATATAGCCCGCGCCTCTAGCGGGAGTCAAGGCAGATTCCCCTCAATTCACCCCACCCCCCAGCGCCGGTGCACGAACTCTTCTCCCATCCGGAAGAGCAGACGGTCGGTTATCAGGCCGATGCCGACAATGATCAGCATTGCCGCAACCACCAGGGCCATGTCGTGCAGTTCACGCCCGGTCATCAGGGTGGAACCGATGCCACTGGTCACATAGAGGAGTTCGGCAGCCATGAGAGACCGCCAGGCAAAGGTCCAGCCGAGCTTGGCGCCGGTCACGACGGAAGGAAACGATGCGGGAAACAGCACATAACGGTAGAAGCGCCAGCCGGTTGCCCCGAGGATCGGGGCCGCACGCAGGTAGAGGGTCGGGATCGTCCTGACCCCGTCACGCACGGTTAGCGTAACGGCCATGAGCGACCCCATGATGATGACAAACTGCATGGCCGCCTCGGAAAGGCCGAACCAGAGCACTGCCAGAGGCAGCCAGCAGATGCTCGGTAACGCCTGCAGCCCGATGGCCAGGCTCCCCACCGTGTCATCCAGCAGCCGGATCCTGCCGAGGAGCAGGCCAAGTGGGATGCCGATCGCGAGCGAAATGCCATAGCCGATACCGAGCCGCACCAGGCTGGCCAGCACGGCAGCCGGGAGGGTCCCGTCGCCGAAGCCGCTGGCAAGGGCCAGCACAACTTCCCTTGGTGCCGGAAAGATGATCTCATTCCAGATGCCGGCCGAGGACAGCCCCTGCCAGATGCAGATCAGGAGGAGCAGAAAAGCGGTACGGACAGCACCCCTCCGAAACCTGTCCCGCCGTTGATCACCGGCCATCGCCGCCTCCGTCCTCCGCCCCCCGGAGCACTTCGCGGCGCAGATCGTCGCGGATCTTTGATGCGATCGTCACCACCTCCAGGTCCTCCAGGTAGCGGTTACGGGGGAGGTCGATCGGGTACTCCCGCAGGATGCCGCCACCCTGTGCCGCCATCAGGATCACCCGCGTACCGAGCCGCACAGCCTCCCGCACGTTGTGGGTGACGAACACGATGGTCTTGCCGGTCGCCTGCCAGACCTCCTCCACCGCCTCGTGGAGCATGTCCCTGGTCTGGGCGTCCAGGGCGGCAAATGGCTCGTCCATGAGCAGGACATCGGGATCCATGGCCAAAGCCCGGGCCAGGGCCACCCGCTGCTTCATCCCGCCGGAGAGCTCGGTCACCCAGGCATTGGCGAACCGGGCCAGATGCACCGTCTCCAGCAGTTCCATCCCTTTCGCATGCTGGACAGCCGGTTCGACGCCCGCCATTCTGAGTCCGAAGACCACGTTCTGGAAGACGTTGAGCCAGGGATAGAGCGCCGGCTCCTGAAAGATCACGAACCGGGATGGGGACGGGCCACTGACCCGCACGTCGTTCACCAGCACCTCGCCGCCGGTCGGGGCCTCGAACCCGGCAATGACATTCAACAGGGTCGTCTTGCCGCACCCCGACGGGCCGACGACGCAGAGAAACTCACCGCGGTTGATGGTGAGATCCACGTCGGTCAGCCCGTGGACCGGGCCGGACTGGCCTTGATAGGTCTTGGCTACCCGTTTCAGTTCGACCAGAGCCATGAAGGTTAATTCCCGCGGACCGCGGGAAGCGACCGCGCTTTCAGGAGTTCGTTGAGGAGGGTCACATCCACCACCCCCCGGAGCCCCACGCTAAGGTTGGTCCCACGGGGGAGGTAGCCAAGTTCGAGTGCCCAGCGGGCGGAAGTGGCAAGCGGTCCGGCCAGCGGGTCATGGGTAATCTGCACACGACCGAGCGCCTCGGTCAGGGTCTGAGGCGGGAGCGGCCTGCCTGCCAGCCGGGCAAGCTGCTCGTTCAGCTTCTTTCCGGCCTCTGCGGGATGCCCGTTGATCCAGGCCGTCACCTCCAGGTGGGCATCGAGAAAACGCCGGACCTGTTCCCGGTTCCGCTCGTAAAACGCCTTGCGCACCACGACCACGGCCGTCGGAAACCTGTTGTCGGGCCAGAGGGAGCGTTCGTCGAGAAAGATCCGCCCCCCTCCCTCCCTGATGAGCCTCGTCACCCAGGGTTCCGGGACCCAGGCGCCGGCAAGTTTCCCCTGCCGGAAGAGCATGAGGATGTCGGCATTTTTGATCGGCGCCACCTGGACGTCTTTTCCCGGCACCAGTCCGCTATTCTTCAGCCAGCGCCGCAACGCCACGTCCTGGGTGTTGCCGAGTTCGGGCGAGGCGATCCGTTTTCCCCTGAAATCCTGCGGCCGGCTCACGGAAGAGGTAGCCGGTACCACCAGGGCCGCGCCGCCGCTGGCTGCGCCGGCAATGACCCGCAGCGCCCTGCCTTTGGAACGGAGAAACAGGTTGACCGCCGGGTTCGGCCCCACATAGGCGATGTCCAGCTGACCGGCAATCAGGGCCTCCATGGCGGTCGGCCCGGCGTTGAAGACCTTCCACTCCACTGGGCTCCCCAACCGTTGATCGAACGTGCCGTTGGCCCGCCCGACCAGGGCCTGGGCATGGGTGATGTTCGGGAAATGGCCAATCCGCACCGGTTCGGCGGCAGATGCCATGCAAGTGACGATGAAAAACACCAGAATCAGCGGCACAGCCTTCAGCCATGATGCGAGCATCCACCGAACCCGTGAGGGTCGGGCGTCTCGTGGAGCGACTGTGCCCGAGCGCCAGTCGCTGTAGGCGAAATGAAGCAGAGCCGGCCCATCGTGTCTGAGCCCGTCAGGGCGAGTTGATGGGCCGGCGCGGAATGAGCCGTACAGCGGCGGTACGAGTGGCACTCGGAGCGCAGCGGGACGCCCGACCCTCACGAGCGTACGCAGCAGCAGATCACCCATGAAGAACCCCCTCCAGCCGTTGCAGCAGCAGGGCAACACCCTGCTCCACCGAGTGCGTCTCCGTATCGATCGTCAGTTCCGGCTGTTCCGGCGGCTCGTAGGGCGCGGATATGCCGGTAAAGCCGGGCAGTTCACCGGTACGGGCCTTACGGTAGAGCCCCTTGGGGTCCCGGCGCTCGCACTCGGCAATGCTCGTGCTGAGAAAGGTCTCCACGAACCGCTCCGGGCCGATGATCTGTCGCGCCATCTCCCTATCCTCCCGGAACGGGGAGATGAACGAGGTGATCACGATGAGGCCCGCCTCGTTCATCAGCCGCGCCACCTCCGCAACCCGCCGAATGTTTTCCGCCCGGTCGCGCGGCGAAAAGCCGAGGTTGCGGTTGAGCCCGTGCCGCACATTGTCGCCGTCCAGCACGAAGCAGGGGTGGCCCGCCTCGATCAGCTGCCGCTCCAGGGCAAAGGCCAGGGTCGACTTCCCGGCACCGCTGAGTCCCGTGAGCCAGAGGGTGATCGGGCGCTGCCTGAGCACTGACTCCCTGAGCGCCGGCGTCACCTGCCCTTCGTGCCAGACCACGGTGCGGAGGGGAGGAACGGACCGCTCCGTCTTCAGTTCCGCATCGTAATCGGTCCGGTCGACGATGGTGGCGGCCCCCAGGGTATCCCCGGTGGAGACGGACACTACGATGAAGGCGCCAAGCGCCCGGTTCTTCCGGTACTCGTCGGCAAAGAGCGGTCGATTGAGGGAGAAACGCGCCCGGCCGATATCGTTAAGAGACAGGCAGTCCATTTCCTCTCTCCGTAGGCTGTTGGGGTCGACCCGGTAATGGATCGCTTCGCAGCGCCCCTTCACCCAGGTAGTGGCCTGTTTGATCCAGTAGACCTCACCCGGCTGCAGCGGCTCGTCGCCGGTCCAGACCAGCATCGCCTCCAACTCCCGCCGCTCCGGCGGCACATTGCCGGGATGGACCAGGATATCCCCCCGGCCCACATCCAGATCATCCTCCAGGGTCACGGTCACCGACTCTCCCGCTACCGCACGGGAGGCGGAGTTCATGCCGACGCCGACCGTTGCGATACGGGTGCGGAAGCCGGAGGGAAGGACCATCACCTCGTCGCCGGCGCGGAGCACCCCCGAGGCGACCCGGCCGCCGACTCCGCGGAAACTGCCGGAGAGATGGATCACCCGCTGGACCGGCAGGCGGAAGTCGATCAGGTTCCGGTCACCGGCTACGTACACCTCCTCCAGATGTGAGAGAAGCGGGGGACCGGCATACCAGGGCATGTTCCCCCCCTTGTGCACCAGGTTCTCGCCGCTCACGGCACAGACCGGGATGAACTGAAGATTGGCCAGCCCCAGCCGGACGGCGAACTCCCGGTA
Source organism: Deltaproteobacteria bacterium (assembly GCA_021849045.1). GTDB lineage: Bacteria > Desulfobacterota > Desulfuromonadia > Geobacterales > DSM-12255 > Geomobilibacter. The sequence continues at coordinate 27,180 of JAJZTK010000003.1, forward strand.
TTCTTCCTCGATCTCCCGGAAACGCTCCTCGCCATAGCCAACCAGGTCCATCTTGTTGATCGCCACCACGAAACGGGGTATCCCCATGAGGGCACCGATGAAGGCATGGCGTTTGGACTGGGTGGAGACGCCGAGCTTCGCGTCGATGAGCAGCACGGCCAGATCGGCCTGGGAAGCGGCTGTGGCCATGTTCCGCGTGTACTGCTCGTGGCCCGGCGCATCGGCGATGATGAAGCGGCGGCGGGCGGTGGCAAAATAGCGGTAGGCCACGTCAATGGTGATTCCCTGCTCGCGCTCGGCCCGCAGGCCGTCGGTCAGGAGCGAGAAATCGAGCTCAGCGTCCAGGTCGGCGCCGGGCCGCCGGAGGGAGGCCACGTGGTCGTCGTACAGGGCACCGGCGTCGTACAACAGCCGCCCGATCAGGGTCGACTTGCCGTCGTCCACGCTGCCGGCGGTGAGAAAGCGGAGGATACCCTGGTCATGAGTCTGCGCAGCCATCAGAAGTACCCCTCCCGCTTTTTCCTCTCCATGGAGCCGTCCCGGTCGTGGTCGATGACCCGGGTCGTCCGCTCGGACAGGCGCACCTCTTCCAGCTCCCCGATGATCTCCTCGACGGTGGCGGCCGTCGAAGCCACGGCCCCGGTGCAGGGGTAGCAGCCCAGGGTGCGGAACCGGCAGAGCCGCGTCTCCTTCCGTTCACCGGGGTTGAGCCGGGTACCTTCCCCTATCGGGATCAACTGCCCGGACCGCTCCACCACCTCCCTCTCGGCGGCGAAATAGAGGGGGACCACCTCGATCCGTTCACGGGCGATATAGCGCCAGACATCCAGCTCGGTCCAGTTGGAGAGGGGAAAGACCCGCATGCTCTCCCCGGTCTGCAGGCGGGTATTGTAAAGCTGCCAGAACTCGGGCCGCTGGCGCCGCGGGTCCCACTGGCCGTGGCTGTCGCGAAACGAAAAGACCCGTTCCTTGGCCCGTGAACGCTCCTCTTCCCGTCTGGCCCCCCCCATGACCATGTCGTATCCACCATCCCGCAGGGCATCAAGCAGGGCCTGGGTCTTCAGGAGCCCGCAGCAGCGGACCGTCCCCATCTCCCACGGGTTGGTCCCTTCCGCCAATGCCTGGAGGTTTGTGTGGACCCGGAGATCGAAGCCGATCTCCCGCGCCATCCGGTCGCGAAAGGCGATCATTTCCGGGAACTTGAGGGAGGTGTCAACATGGAGGAGCGGAAAGGGGATCGGGGCGGGGTGAAAGGCCTTACGGGCCAGGTGGAGCATGACCGACGAGTCCTTGCCGATGGAGTACATCATCACCGGCCGCTCGGCCTCGGCAGCCACCTCGCGGATGATCTGGATCGCCTCGGCCTCCAGTTCGTCGAGGAGGGTCAACGTAAGTCGTTCGTTCAACACGGCTCCCTTCGTCGTGCAATTGGTGAAATACATACCGCTTGAATTGACGCCGAATCGTGCAGGTGGTCGAAGTTGGAAGGCCTGAAACCGTTCAAAAGGGTCCTCGTGCAACATCGGCAGCTGGTCGATTGCCAATGCATGGCAGTCATCTCCATGGTTGAACCGGTTATGGTTCCTTTCTGGCGATGTTTTTGAGCCGCGAAACATGTTTCCGATCAAAAGAGAAGAGTTCCGTGATCCCTTTGTGCTCCATGACGGCGGCGATGTACCCATCGATAAAGTCGATATTTGCAGAGGAGTAGAGCTCAACCGCACGGGCAACAAGTGCGCTGTTGAATACCTCCAGACCTGGTGTCGCGAGAATGCCGCGTACCAATGGAGCGATATCCGCGTTCCTGAGTGAATATCCGGACTCCAGAACCCAAACAACTTCGGCAATAACCATCTCTGCGGTCACCAATCTGATCCTGCCATTGGCAGCCTCATCGAGCAACTTTTCAACTCTGTCGGCTTTCACCGGATCATCATTGGTCAAATAGCGAATGAACAGGTTGGTGTCGACAAAGCAGATGTTCATGCCATTTCATCCTCTACCCGGCTGGCAACAGCTGCTTTGGCAGTTGCCCGTTCGGAGGCGGGATCTCCGGCGCCAGCACTCTTTACTACCCCACGCAGGTCTTTCAGGCTCCTGACCGGCATGAGTACGATCCGGTCACCATCGACAATAAAGTCAACCCGATCATTGGGGCGAATATGGAACTGTGAGCGGATGTCTACCGGAATAGTGACTTGCCCTTTGGTGGTAACGGTTGAAAGCATCAGGGTCTCCTGTACAACAACGCAGAAAAGTATTACCTGACAGTATATGTATTACCCGACCGTGTGTCAAACAACGCGTGGGAGCAACTCACGTTGCACGATTTACTGCTGGATTCGACTATCGTTCCGACTGCGGGTAAGTCGTTTGAGTCACAAATCCCGAGTCACGAGTCACCCCCCTTGCAACCGCATATCCCCTATGAAACTGTTTCCGCAGCAAAGGGGCTCTGTTTTTTTCACCCACAGCAGGAGGTAGACATGGCATCTGTAAAAAGCCGGCTCGCCGAAATAATCCAGGAACAACCTGAAGACGCGACGTACGATGAAATCCTAAAGGAACTTGCCTTTGACCGCATGGTAGAGCGTGGACTGGCGGACGCGCGCGGTGGGAACGTCATTACCCATGAAGAGATGGCTCGCAGGATAAGGACATGGCAGAGATAATCTGGACTGCGGAAGCAGAAACCTGGTTGCAGGACATTTACGGCTGAGTGTTCCACGGCGCACTCGAACTCGAGCGATACCGGCCTTAGCCTCCTCATATTCACGGTCCACACGTCTCACGTCCAGCGTCTCCCCTCTCGCGGCCTCATTCGCCCCGCCCCTCTTTTCCCGGTCTTTGATTCCGAGTCACCAGTAACCAGTCACCGATTCTACGCAACGGCGCGGTCAGGCGCCAGGAGAGGGAGGATTCGAGCTGATCGAGACGTTCCAGCCGCTTTTGCAGGGCGGTGATGGTGGCGTTGCGATCACTTTCAACTTCACCTTTTAGATCTTCAACCGAACATTTCAACGTTTCGATTTCTCCAGCAGCAGCGCAACATTCTCTTCTTCTGTCAATCATATACCGCCGCATCGATTCAAACTGACGCATGCCGATAGTTACCCGACTGCCATTTGCTCCCTGACAATCAAAAACAACCTGACTGGCATTGCCAAGTATGTACTGTAGGACGACAAAACTAAAGATGGTGATTTCATTTGATCTCAACACTTCCAACAAACCTGTTGCCAGTTCTGGATCGAGGTCGAATGACTCTGATAATTTTTGTAGTTCATTTACCAGATTCTCCCCGAATTGACGAAAATGATCAGGTGCCCATTTGGTTTCGTGCCAGACATGGTAGGCCAGCGGCGAGATTATTTCCTTGCACGGAATGCCCCGGATCAATGGGACCATCGGCGCCCAATAATCCCACCATGGTGCACCAAGACAGAATTCCGACGGTGGATAACAGGCAAGAATAGACCGGTCGAAAAAGAAAAAATCAAAACCTACGAAAAATATCTCGCCGTCGCTCTCTTCTGGTGACGTGACATCAATCCGGGAGCCAAAGAGAAAAGACCCCTTTGACTCCTTGGTTATGAACTCTTTTAAATTTCCGTCAGTACACAGCAGGATATCGGAGTTTATTATTCCGCAAATGTCAGCACCTGATTCAGCCAAAGCCCTGCACACGTCGTCAAAATAAACAAACGGTTTGCCGGTAAGCTGCTCCGCTGTTCTATCTGCTGATACAAAGGTAACAGAAGGGAAATACTGTTGAACTGCTTTGATTTCTGAAGAAGAATTGATAGAAATGACGTCAAACCCCAGAGCCTGCCAACTGGCAATGGCTGACTGCTGGTGTTCGATATTACGGGGAACGATGCTGGTGGCAACAACTAATCGGGTTGGCATATAGACACTCACTCTTCACAGCTTTTTGAACAGATCCAACACCTTTCTCATCGGGGCAGTCATGCGCCAGGAGAGTGTTTGTGTCAATTTTTCTGCTAACATCAGTCTGTCAGACAATTCTTCAAGCTCAGTTCTTAACCTTGAAGTCACTATTTCCAATGAATCTTTTTCTCTCTGAAGGAAGGAATAGGTCTGATGAGATGAAAAATTCGGCCGCTGACCGGGAGGCAACAATTCATTGTAGAAATCTCTCATGGCTGCATAATCAATTTCAACAGGAGATGCAGCATTGCTGATCGTACCAGCCCCTTCGTTTGTTACCACAGATGCTTCTTCGCGGACAACGGCTTCAACCTCTTCCAGGTATCTATCCATTGAATTTACCGCTTTCTGGTTCCCATGGCTTCTGTACCCGCCCAGTAAGGCATTTACAGTATATATCCGGGCATATCTCGAAAACCTGACCCACAGTTCAAAGTCTCCGGCATATCCCAAATCCGAACGGACATACCCACCTGCACGCTCCCAAAGCAAGCGGCGCCAGAAGGTACTCTCCTGCTGCATCCAAGGCACATCGTTTCTCATTTTCAGAAACTGCTCGCGGCTGTAAGTCATTAGTGAGGCACTGAGACCGATCAGCTGTCCGTCCTTGTCCCAACAGGTATGCCTGCCGGTGAGCCACTCTATTTCAGAATGACCGGCAAAAACATACGCCGCCATGAACAAGGCGTTCGCATGGTATTTGTCATCCGAATTCAGCCATGCCATGATCTCGCCGGAGGTCTTGTTGAACCCTTCATTGATGGCCGCGTACTGGCCGCTGTCGGGCTTGCTCTGCCAGTAGGTGAGGTATTTTTCGTACCTTTTGATGACCTCGACGGAGTTATCGGTACTGCCGCCGTCCATGATGATGTATTCAAGGTTGGGGTAGTGCTGGGAAAGAATGGAGTCGATGCACTCTTCCAGATACTCTCCCTGGTTGTAGGAGGGGGTGACGATGGAAATTTTAGGACAGATGTTCACACCAGGATCTCCCAATAACCACCCTTATCCGCACCTACTCTCCTGATGAAACCGGTCTTCTTGAGCTTCAAGAGATGGTATTTAACGCCATCATCAGATATGGAAAGCAGTTCCGCCAACTCCCGCTGGCTGCGATGTGGATTTTCCCTAAGCAAATCCAGTATTTTCTGGGTAGTTTTCTGGGTAGTTTTCTGGGTAGTTTTCTGGGTAGAGGTATCAGCCCGGTACACCGTGACCATGAATCCATCACTGATTTCCTGGAACCTGGGTGTCGGCAGACCGTATGCGGCAAATCCCTCCACGATCCTCCTGATGCCGGAGCCGTATTTCTCGACCAGCCCAACCTCCTTGAACATGTCGGCAATCCGCCGATTGCGAATGGTCGAACGGTATTCCCCGGCAAGGAGCTTTTCCACGGTCAATCCTGTCGGCAGTTTGCCGGGATTGTAGATCTCGATCCGCTCGTCAAAGATCTTCACGATGGAGTCCGACGAACTGGCGTAGTCACGATGAATGATGGTATTGAGAACTATTTCGCGCACGGCATCCAGGGGATAATCCCACCGTTCGTCCCGCTGGGGCTTACCGGTGATGATGTAGGCCCGGTTGATATGTTTTCGGATGAAGGCCATAATGGCGTCGACTTCTGTGAAAAGGTCCGTTTTGAGACGTGCACCATCCTTGATAATGGTCTCGGTCTGGAAACGGCCCAGTTCTATGGTGCTCAGGCTCGATTCCCCGGTCATGAAGAGCAGAAAGGCCGCGCGGGAAATTTTCCCTTCCCGGAGCAGTTCATATTTTTGCAGAACGGTAAGCGGATCGTCGGTAATCGGAATCGCCCTGACCTTGTTGGCCGTGTTGATAAAGTGCTGAACCTTTTCAAGGGAGATATCCCTCTCGGTATGCTGGTCATCCGGATACGAGTCCCAGGAGGAGTTGCAGCTCTGCAGATGAAGATTGACGACTTCGGTCGTTGAAAGCTGATGATTGGCGTTCCGCACCCGCTTGAAATAGCGCCCCTTGCAGGCAACGGGTTTGATGGGATATTCAGGTACGTCCAGCACGACAACGGTCTTACCTTCTATCTCATGCACCTCGACATCGGGAACGATTGAAGTGGACGTATTGAGCTTTACCTGATTGATCCAGTTCTGTACCGTCTCCTTGCCGATCTGAATTCCCCGGATTTCTCCGGCGTCGGACACGCCGACAAAGACCCTGCCCCCCTTGGTATTTGCAAAGGCAGCCAGGGCTTCGATCGTCTCCTTGTCGAAGCTGCTTTTGAACTCGATGAACTCCGATTCACCGGACCGGATCTCTGACAATATGTAGCTTAAAGTTTTTGTCATCAGAATGCCCGGCTAGGATAATTCAAAATGCCGTCCTTGTTAACGAATTCGAGGTTGGGGTAGTTCTGGGAGAGGATGGAGTCGATGCACTCTTCCAAGAATTCTGCTTGATTGAAGGAAGGGGTGATTATGAAAATACGAGGAAGAATCATTATCTTATAAAATTCAATACGCTTCTGAACACTGCTGTGAAGCGCCAAATTAAAGATCGCTTTATTGCCTCAAGTTCAGCATTTATCTGGGACTTTTCCGCGACTTCACTCTCTAGCTTTTGCCTTAGCTCGTCAATGCTTTCATCATAGGAATCAATACAATGTTGAAAAAATGTGCCGTCTCGCTTATTTCTAAAATCGTTGATAGCTCTTTGATAGGTAGTAAGAAATTCCTTTGATGCTACATCCCATCCATGAAGACTTATATATTGACGTGAATTAACTTGATTTATCTTCAGCAATTCAGGGTTATTCAACATCTCTGCTATCTTTGATGCCATCTGTTCAATATCAGTGGGATCGAAAATAAAACGAGCATCTCCGATAGTTTCGGGAAGTGAAGTAACATTTGAGCAGATTACCGGAACTTGACGGGCCATAGCCTCGTAAAGAGGAAAACTCCCAGCCTCGTAAAGAGTTGGGATAACAGCAAGCGTAGCATTGGTGAGCAACAAAGGCATTTCCTCTTCTGGCAAATATCCGAGAAAATGGACACACTCTGTCATTTTAAGCTCTTGGATAAATCGCTCTATTTCAGGGAAAAAGTCAGGATACTGGTACCCAGTACATATTAATTCAATTTCGATGCGATGCTTTTCTCGAAGCAGCTTGAGCGCTTTTATCAGCCCTATATGATTTTTGTGCCGCCATGTACCTGCAGAATACAAGAGATAGCGATCGGGTAGGCGATACTTAATTTTCAGTCTCTCAAAACTACTTATGTCAACTGTAGGAACCTCAATCATGCCAAACGGGCATACGTCAATCTTATCTGGTGAAATACCATAATATTTTACTATATCATCTTTAACATGCTGATAGCTTACAATGACTCTTTCGCTGAATTCTGCAGACTTACGATAGAATTTTTCTCTAAAATCCAATTCCTCGGTACTAAAAAATTCTGGGTAGTGAAATTGTTGAAGATCATGAAGATTATTCACCATTGGTACAGATAAAGTGAAGTTGATATGCCATTGGAGGGGAGTGTGAACTACCTCGACACCCTCTGCTTTCAACAACGCATTAAATTGTTTGGGAGAATCAAGAACAATCAGTCGAAAATTTTTATTAACCTGCAGATGTTCAAAAATACCAATGCCATGAGGGCTAATAATCGCAATAATTATTGCACTAGTATGTTTGACCAATCCATTTACCAAACGGATGGCATAGTGGAAAACTCCGCCAGAACCATTGATAATATTCATCCAAGTTAAATCAAGACCGATAATCATATAACTTTTCTTTTTATGAACAGTTTATGTCCAATAAGGTGCTGTTCATTATGATCATTGAACCGGAAGCCTTGACTCTCATAAAGCTTTCGTGCAACATGATTGCGCTTCGTAACCTTGAGCATTACCTGTGATGCTCCATTAAGCAAAGCCAGTGATTCCAGATAATTCATAATCATACGACCAAGTCCGAACCCCTGAAATTCGTTCAGCAGGCACAAACCTATTGCGGGAATATCGTACCCTTCATCCCACCCACGCAACATAAAATAACCAATAATTCTTTCGTTATTAAGAACTATCGCCATATAAAAATCTTTCCCCGTATAGTTACATATTATATCTGCATTGTTTTCATCAAATGGATGGGGGGAAAAGTCATCAATATATCTAGAGCAATTAATCTGTGAGAAAAAAACAACTAACATATCTCTATGCTTACAGGCGATATTTACAATCTCTAGAGTTTGCATATATCTCTCAGTATGTTGGCAATGTAAACAATATACTCTTCGCAAAGCTCATAGTATGTCGGCAGGTTGATGCCCTTTTTTGCAACTGAAACTGCGACATCAAGATTGCTTCCACCACCAGAGTAAACAGGCATAATATGCATCGGGTAAAAAAATGGTCGAGTCTCCACTCCATAATCATCCAGTTTTTTCATAACGGCATCGCGGCGTTGGCCATATTCATTCTCAATCAATATCGAATACATCCACCAGGAATGTTCAGCGTACTCCTTTATTATCGGTAAAGTTATACCAGGAATATCAGCAAGATGGAGTTTGTACATATCGGCAATTGTCCGGCGCTTAGCCAGAAACAAATCAACATTCTCCATTTGTGCCAGCCCGATTGCAGCTTGAATATTGGTCATGCGGTAGTTATAACCAATCTGTGGAAACCAGTAACGGCGATTTTGATCCATTCCCTGGCCTTTGAAAATCTTTATCCGCGCGGCAAGTTCATCGTCATTTGTAACAACCATTCCACCTTCGCCGGTGGTTATGGTTTTATTCCCATAAAAACTGAAGGTTGAGATATCAGCGATGCTGCCGCATAGTCTGCCTTTGTAGCTTGCCCCTAGAGCTTCTGCAGCATCTTCGATCACAAAGAGTTTATGCCTGCGGGCAAGATCCAGAATTGGATCCATATCGCAGGGATGGCCATAGAGCGGCACAGGTATGATTGCTTTGGTTCTAGTGGTAATCAATGCCTCGATTTTTGCAGTATCAATGTTCCACGTGTCTGGCTCACAATCTGCTAATACAGGTTGTGCACCAGTATAAGCTACTGTATTTGCCGTGGCCACATAGGTCAATGTCGGGACAATAACCTCGTCTCCATGGCCAACCCCTGAAGCAAGAAGGGCAAGGTGCAAAGCGGTTGTGCCGTTGCAGCAGGAAAGTGCGTGCTTAACTCCAAGATATTCTGCAAACTTCTGCTCAAATAGATGAATATATTTACCATTGGAGGAAATCCAATTTGAATCAAGGCAATCTATGACATATGTCTTCTCGTTGCCGACAAGAGCTGGCTGCGAGACAGGGATTATATTTGTTATCATTTTCTTGATGCCTTGATAATTATGTGAGTGCCGGCCTTTACTGGTATGGGCATTTTCAAATAACGACGTATACGTAATCTGAAGGGTAGTCCAAATATAGAAAAATAGTTCCGCTCTAGTTTAATTATATACTTCTTTGAAATTGGGCTATCGCTTGTATGAAGCAAATCCATTCGCGCTACGAATCTACCAAATTCATCAGGTAAATATGGTAGGTAGCTTTGAACTTTTAGCCCTGCTTTATGAAGCAAAATCTCCCACTCCTCTAGCTTTAAGATATTAACATGATGATGTATTTTGTTATATTCTGCAATTGCTACATCGGTTGCAAGTGATATTTTTTTCAGCAACTCATCACTTTTCACAAAATCAAAAAACAAAGGTTGCGGAACTGTGAATACGAATTTACCGCCTGGTTTAAGCACCCTACAAACTTCACTCAGTACCTGTTTAATTTCATCCATATGTTCAACTGCACAATTTGATAACACAGTACCAAAGTAATTTGGTGGGAATGGAAGCAATGAAGCTTTAGCTAATTTTAGCTCAGTGTAATAGCCATCATTTCTTATTCTATTTATCGCATTAGGATCAATATCTATTCCATACAAATGATTTAATGATAACGACCTACTAAACACTCCATCTCCACACCCTAGATCCAAAATAGGCTTTTCACAACCTTCTAAGAATATTGAAAATAATATTGACTCTACAGTTCTAATAAGATGAAAGTGAGGGATACCTGAAATATATTTGAATAATTCGATTGTATCACCGTTCAACACTTTGATATTAGCATTTATATTTATCATATTGTTAGAAGTTACCAGTTCATAGTGTTTTCGTATCCAAGCTTAATAAGCAATTCCCCTGCATTTTTTTTAAATGCTGATTTATTCTTATCAGAGAAATGGTTAATCCAATCACCAGCTATTCCTTTTCTAACAAACGTGTTGTGCTTGTACGTATTTTCTATTGATTTCTTCATTTTATCCATAGTATTTAATTCAAATGCCTTAACTATTAAATCAGTATCCGCATCTAAGTCTAATGTTTTTAATAAGTTACTTGTTGTTCCGACCGGATCAGTCAGCAGATCTTCATATTTGCAAATAATTATGTTTCTGTTCATCCAATTAGTTACATAATTATTCCACTCGTACGATATTTTTTCTACATAATCATCGAAATTGTCGTCAAATCGTTCCAAGATACCGTTGTTTACGCAAAAATCTTTTTCAAAAAAATACTTCGAAACGATAACATCTCTTCCGTCCCTAACAAGATGTACATACTTTGCTGGAAAATTATGTAATTGAGTATCAGGCCCCTCGTGACTTTTTATTACACATGATTGAGTCAAGCCCAAATCATTATAACCCAAATACCAAGGATGCTTCCTTACATCGAATGATCTATAGTTTTCATCAACATAAATATCTCGCTTTGGAACTGCTAGAATGTCACCAAGAACACTAACGTACCATGATCCACCACACTTCGGGTATTCGACCACAAGGAGACGCATATTCCCTTTTGATTCGCTATTTACACATACATTTATGCTACCAGGCAAATCACAGATACCATGATGTCTATGTTGAACCTTTCCCCATAGTTTCTTGACGACAACAGTAAATGGGCCTAAAGGATAAGTGTGGCAAAGTCTTGATATTTTTTGAATCAACTGACCATATGTAACCGAACTGCGGCTTTCATAACTATTCTTGCTCATTGTAGATAACCCCACATAATAAGTATAATCACCAGGCGCAATGTCTAGTTGTATTTCATGTGAAAACCTCAGCCTTGAACCCTTTGACACATACATGGGTACATGAGAATCGTACTCCAAAGTCGTTTTAGCATGCACTAGAATATTTTTTGCATTGGTAATTCCCAAGCCCCCAATTGGAACAGAAATATTATCAAATAGCTCGAACTCATAATAAAAATATGCTTTTTCACCTTGTTCAAAAACAAGACATTTCTTCCTTTCACTATTTAAAAGTGCCACATTTAAGCACATTGCGATTCCTGTAGTTATCTGTTCAACATCATCCATTTTGACAAATGCATCTCTACTTGGCCAATAGCTAGTCCCCCTATTTACAAGGTTTCTGTCATCACTATTCGGTATAGCTTCTTGTACTACTTCATTTGGATTCTGGACCTCAAGCATGTATTGACGGGCCACGTTTTGGGAGTTACCCATTGCAGAAATTCTACCCGATTTAAGTAATATTGCTTTTTCACATAATTGCATAACATCAGACATCCCATGGGAAACAAAAAGGATCGTCATCTTTTTTAATTTAAATTCATCTATTTTAGAATAACATTTCTGCTGAAAGAAAATATCCCCCACGCTTAACGCTTCATCTACAATTAGAATCTCCGGCTCTACACTGATTGCTACTGCAAACGCTAATCTAACAAACATACCACTGGAATAGGTTTTTACCGGTTGATGGACGAATTCTCCAATGTCGGCAAAGGAAAGGATTCCATCCAGACGTTCTTCCATCTCCTCTCGCGAGTACCCCATCAGCATGCCGTTGAAGAAGATGTTCTCAATCCCGGAAAGCTCCGGATTGAAGCCAGCGCCAAGTTCCAAAAGTGCTGACACTTTGCCGTTTATAGTAACGCTGCCACTTGTGGGAGTAAGCACTCTGGTGAGGATCTTCAGAAGCGTTGATTTACCAGAACCATTCTTCCCGATAATACCGACCGATTCACCCTTTTTTATCTCGAAACTGATATCGCTAAGGGCATAAAAGTCGTGATGATACTGGCGGCGAAACGGATGAAGCGACTCCTTCAACCGGTCTATGGGGGAATTGTAGAGCTTGTAAACCTTGGAGAGGTTTTCGACTCTTATTGCGATTTCTTCAGACATACATTTTAAACTCTTTATGAGTTTCCATAGTTACTTGCCTAACGAGACCTCATGGTTAATGATGTTTAACAGGACATCGCGAAGGGTTAAAGTAAACCTAATAAACTGGTATGAGGTGGCCGGACGTTTGTGAGACGAGTGGAGCCGGCTTCAAGCTGCCGACATCACTATGGGATTAAAAAGGCGGCTCACCCGAAGATGGCCGCCTTTGAAACTTCTGATTAGACCGAGTGATTAGAAAACCACCATCAATACACCGGTGCTTGTTCTGTAAAAGGCACCTGCAGTCAAGCCACCAGCAATTGCTGTAGCATTGTCGGCATAAACAGGGAGACCAACTACCTGAAGCTTGGATGTAGGAGTTGAAGTTCCAATGCCAACATTACCATCAGAATTAACCCTTAGGCGCTCAGCTCGTGCATTTCCTACAGGTGCTTGGCCTTGTTTATAACCAGTCAAAACAACAAATGACATTGGTGTTTTCCCCGGATATGTTGCATCTGTTACCAGCCCTGTATTTGTGCCTGTAGTGGGTATTTTATCAACGATAAACCCAAACCCTGCCGCATTTAAATAATTAAAGCCATCATATGCTTGAGCATCTGCAAAACCTGCATAATCACCAGATGCAACAATTGTTGGACCGATATCAGTCCCCCTTGATTTCCTAAAAAGCAGGTAAGCTGCTTGCGCGCCATCATTGTGTTGTGCAGACAAGAAACCACGTGTGGCATTTGTTCCCGAAGTCTCTACAACATGAAGAGACGCAGCAGGAGTACTTGTAAAAAGGCCAAGTCGTTTATTAATTGCATCCCAAAAGAGGCCACCGTTAACGATAACACCACCATTCTCATCTACAGAAAACACAGACGCGGTCCCCAATGCATTTTTAACCGCCAGTTTCTCCACTGCAAAAGCCTGCCCCGCCATCAGAGCCGATACTGCCAGAACTGCCGCTATCCCTCTAATCATCTTTCGCATTGTGTGCCTCCTTACCTTTTGAGTCTGTTAGTGTGATTATGTCGAGTAACTATAAATTTCGTTCAATCGGTTACTGAATAACAATCATGTCGGCAACGATAGCGTTGCTCTGAATGGTCAGCGAACCAAGTCGCGTGTAGTTGCCGGCGGTCCTGTTCGCGAAGCCCATGTCGTCCCACCCGCCGCTCAGGGTCACCTGGGCCGTGCTGTAGTTGGCCACAATGTTGTCGACCAGATAGAGCGTGTCGTAATTCTTCACCACCTTGATGGTCTGGCCGTTCGCCGCGGCCTGAAGGGCGGCGCCGATGGTCCCGATATAGGCACCGGTTTCGGCGATGAAGACCTTGTCCTGCGGTGGCTTGTTCTGGAAGGTGATCTGGACGCTCGTGGCCGCATTCAGTGTAACGGTACAGCTGTTCACAAACGGAGAGACACCGGCGCAGGCCCCGCCCCAGGAGGCGATGGAACGACCGGGATACTGGGTGAAGTCGGCGTTAATAGTCACCTGGCTGGCGGTGGGATACTCGGCCGTCATGATGCCGCTGGTGATGTCGATACCGGCAGGGGCCGTGTAGACCCGTCCGCCAAGGTTCATCAGCTCGACGGTGAGGGGCTGAACATTCTTGCTGGCGGCTGTAGCGAACTTGACCACCAGGGTCTGATTAGCGGTGATGTTGAAGACGTCGATGCTGGTCCCCGCCCCCTTGGCAACACCGTTCAGGGTGACGCTATCGACAACGGAACCGACTGCCGGAGTGAAGTAGAAGGAACGACCATAGGCGGTCACCGGAATGGCGCCGACGCCGGGGGCTACGGTTCCGGTACCGGTGCCGGTGGCGTCGATACTGGCGGTCACCACATACGGATAGGCCGGGCTCATGAAGTTACCCATACTGGTCGGCTTGACGCCAACCGGCACCGAGTTGAGAACGCTGCCGGTTACCGCATCGAGCACCGATACGGTACCGGCCTGGTAGTTGACGATGTAGAGCTTGCTGCCGTCTGGCGTCACCGCAGATCCCCAGGGCTGAGAACCAACCACGGGGGCCGGGGTGGTCAGAACCGTGTCGTTAGGGGTAGCCCCGGTATTAATGAATGTCACCTTGTCAAGGACGCTGCTCGGGGCATAGGCAAACTTGTTGGCTACCACCGGGTTGACAGCCACGCTGACCGGGGCCGATGAGACCGCAAGCTTGACCTTGAGCGCCTTTGCGACCGTGTCGATCACCGCTACGGTCCCGGAGTTAAAGTCGGCCGCATAGAGCTTGGCACCGTCCGGACTGAGCGCCAGCCCCATGGGGTAGTCGCCCGGATCGAGCGCAATCTCGCCGGCCTTGGTGTAGACGTCGGTGACGTCGTTGGCATTGACGACCGTAATCTTGCCGGTACCGGCATTCGCCACGTAGACCGTGTTGCCGGCGGCGTTGATCACTACCCCTTCGGGCACCGATACGGCCACCTTGCTGTCCAGCGTGACCTTGGCCACTTCGGCGGCGGCACCGGTATCGAACAGCTTGCTGACATCGATCACGGTCAGGGTATTATTGTTGTTGTCAGCCACGTAGAGCCGTGTTTCCGCGGCATTAACCGCCAATCCACCAGGCTTGAGAGAAGTGGTCAGCGTCTTCACAACCGTGTTGGTGGCAGTGTCGATGACGGCGATCTTCAGGGAATCCTGGCAGGTGACATAGGCATGGACACCATTCGGGCTCACGGCTACGGCATAGGGATAGCTCGGGGCCGGCAGCGGAATTGTGGCTGTCGCGACGGGTGGCACGGCACCAGTATCGATCACCGTTACGGAATTGCCCCCACTGTTTGCGATGTATGCAAACGGGGCGGCAGAGGCAATGCCCGCATACATCAGCAGACTAAACATGGCGACCAGTAACCTGAAATACATAGCGTCCTCCTCAGGCATAGCGAAAATACGCTCTAATCTTTTTAGTTTTTCAGCAAAAATTACGCCAAGCCAATTGACTGATCACCGCTCCGGAGAGACTGCTAATTTCCCTCGACATTTTGGCCGGCCCGGCAACTGCATTGAAGCAAAATCTCTCCGAATGACCGCAGAACTACGTCATATAACGTGCCCGTTTCACAACCACGATTGTCCCAACGCCTTGACAACCCTGAGTTGCACCGCCCGTTCTCCGTTGTCGTCCCGCTCATACCGGGGACAGCAGAGGCCGGCAATCATCCCCGCCCCATAGCAAAGATGAAGTGCCGGCAGGGTCCAGAGCAGATGCAATCCGCTGCCGACGAGGCGAGCCGCGCATCCGGCCACGACCGCCTGACAGGAAACCAGCACCAGATAACCGACAAGCGGGCACCAGACGGGCCACGACGGCATACTAAATAAAAGCGTTATAATGTATACCAGAAAGAATACTGGAAGGAAACTGGCAATTTTGCCCCGCCGGGTAATGCGGGTCTGTTCCCCCCGGCCCCGGCCATAGGTGTACAGCTGACGGAGATAGGCACCGGCCGTGGCTCGCTGGCTCCGCAGCACGACCAGATCGGGATCATGGAGCAGAGCATACCCCCCGGCCTTGAGCCGGTCCATCAGCTCGTTCTCTTCATTGGGGTAGAGCCGCTCGTCCAGGCCGCCGGAGTCGATGAAGACGTCCTTCCTGAAGGCAAGGTTGCAGAGGATCAGCTCGGAGTCATCGGTACGCCGCACCATACCGGTCCGGCGATAGCGATTGCGAACGCTCCCGCCGCCGAGCGGCGATGAAAGCGTCAGACCGAATGCCTGCTGCAGCGGGGAGTCTCCATCCGGCGTAAGCGAAGGACCGCCGACTGCGGCCGCGGCAGGATCGGTGAAATGACGTGCAAGCCTCTCCAGGTTGTCCGGCTCAATGAGCGAATCGTCATCGAGAAAGTAGAGGATGTCGCCCCGGGCAGCGGCTGCCGCCCGATTACGCTGACAGCTGGGACGCCTCCCTTCCGCGATAATGACCTCGTAGCGGTCGGCCGGATACGTGGCGGCGCGCAGAGGTACGAGTGCCCTGACCGTACCGCCTGGTTTGACCGGAATGATGATGGAGATGGTGTGATTGATGTGCATTTGCAGCGGCATTCCCCTGCTTATGTTGGTAGGAGGGGGTTAGGGACGCGATAGGAGCCGATGGTTACATTATTTCTTTGCAGCATTTCGCTCCTGCGTTACGAGTGTGCCGTTTTCAGGGCAGCAGTCCGGCTGAAACAGAAAAACGGCCGGGATTACCCGACCGCCTCGGCTTCTCTGTTGTGCCCAGCCATCAGAAAGTTTTTTTGAGCGCTGCCGCGAGCCGGTTTTCCACCCGCTTGTCGGACGAACGTTTTGCATAGGTGTAGTCGACCGTTGCGTCGAGCAGCTTCATGTTTGCGGCTAGACCGAGCCCGTATGCCTGGGTCAGATCTCCGTTCTGAAGGGTGTAGGTGGCACGCCCGTTCAACGAGATCCGGGCATACAGGTAGTAGGTGCCGGCCAGGGTCAGCGCCTTCCTCGGTATCGTGCCGTTATCCTGCAGATAGGCTACCTCCTCGTAGAGGTCGGCCACTTTCCTGCTTACGCCGCGGCTCCCCCAGATATAGTAGGTCAGCCGCTGCGCGGCATCAACAAACTTGTAGGTGGTCCCGGCGCTCTCCCGCTGATTCTGTTGCCCGCGAAAGGAGGCCTCCAAGGAGCGGTTGGGCTTGTAGACAACTTGCGAGTTGAGTTGGATATCCTTGTCCCCGTTATCCTGCATGGCCACGGTTCCGCCCAATCTGGCAGTATAGGTTGGCTGCGTGTAACTGACGCCTGCGGAGACAGAGTTGGACATGCTGTCATTGCCATTGGACTCGAACTGGAGATAGTTCGTGCCTGACAGGTCGGCGGTAAAGCGGGCAACCGGCGTCCAGGCAACGGCAGCCGTTGTGGACAGGCGCAGGAAATTCGAGGACGGGGTAGTCAGGTTGGTGACGGTACTAAGGGGGTTCTGGTTCTGGGCAACCGTGGAGCTCGTGAAGTTGTTGGTGGTGGCGGCAGCGTCGTTCTTCCCCTGGGTGATAGTCTCCCGAAGGGAGAGTTTCCACTGGGATGACGGTTGATAATAGGCGTTCATAAGCAGGTCCTGGTTATAACTGTACTCTCCGTTCCCCCGGTTGTATCGGGTGCGGAGCGCATAGCTGCCCGCCAGGTTCAGCGTTCTGGCAAAACGGGAGGTACTGACGGTCTCCAGGGTCAGGTCTCCGCCGACCTCACCCCCTCCTGCGGAATCCGATGTATTGATCAGAGAAAGGATAGATGTCAACGTGAAAGAACTGCGCTTGAACGTATTGAGCCGTGCGGACAGTCGGTCCTCACTCGACCGGGACTCCTGCGATACCCCTCCGCCGGAGTGATGCTCGGTGGCCGACACGGAAAAGCTCCAGTCGGTGTCCGCCCCCAGAACACCATTGACGTAAAACGGCAGCCGCACTATCTCTTCGGGCACCCCTCCTCCGACAATCTTGCGGTTATAGTTCGAAAAGAACTTGGCCTCCCACAACCGCCGCGTGGCCATGCCGAAAATGTTCAGGTCGAACTCTTCCTCGTTCTTGTCGGAAGCGCCGTATTTTACCTGCTCGAAACGTGCGTCTGCTGACAACTTGATCCAGTTGGTGAACTGTATCCACTTGCGACGCTGATACTGGTTTATTGTCCCGAACAGGATCTTGGTTCTGTCATAACTGTTATCAGGGCGGTAGTTATCGGTGAAACGGTTGCTCTGGTAATGCAGCCAGGTATCGCCAATGCCGCCGGCGGAAACGCTGAAGCGGTTGGAGCGCGAATCGAGTCTGGCCCCCCCTTGCGTATTACGGCTTATCAGGTCCCAATAATTGATGTAGATAGCAGGAACTCCGGTCAGGAGGTCTCCGAACGTGCCCTTGGTGCGCCCCTGCTTGTTGGCGATAACAAGGCGCACCCCGCTCTCGATATTGGTTCCGCTTTGATTGATGTCCGTCGGAAGATTCGGCGCAATAATCCGCCTGCCGTCGCTCAGCTCCGGTAAGGTGTCGTTTGTGAAACTGTTGCTATTCATATCGCGGCTGTATGCTGTGAGTTCGAACGGGGAGGTGGGAGAGTTAAGGGTAAACTCGCCGTCAAAGAGGAGCCGGCCGCTACGCACGGTCTGGTCTGTTCCACCGCCGGGATGGCTGACCGAGGCATCGATGGACGCCCATTCGTAGCCGACGGCAAGATTGTAGCTGCCGTGACTCTCGATGCGCGCCTTGCCGTTCATGCGGTACAGCAGGGAATACTTCTGGACAAAGGTACTGGCCTCCAGCACCTTGCGGCCGTTCTCCGCGGCATCGTAGCTGACATAGCCGAGCCCTGCACTGCCGGAAAGCCCCTGACGTGTCACAGGACCGTCGCCAACGCGGGCACTGACAGGCATTGCCAAGGCCATCGGCACGGTGAGCCCGCCAATCAATACCAGTGTCGCACGTTTGAGCATCTTCATTGCCATTCTCTCCACACCGTCAAGGCTCGCAGAAGAATAGTTCCGGCTACTTGCCACGTTACTGCCATCAACCGTGCAACGACCATACCCAACGATACCATCCGCAGCGACTTCATCTTTTCCCCATTGCTGGCAAGGGATTCCCGCTCACTAAAACGAGATAATGAGTCCCTTCTTAGCCGCAATCCGTTCTTTTCACGGACCATTCCGGCAAAAGCCCGACCCCGGCGTCGCATGTTCAGGTGCAATGCGCCATCAATCAGGCTGCCGGATAAAACCGTACCGGGCAACCAGCCACGACAAGGCGGAGAGGGTGTAACACGATTTTCCGGCGGAAGCAAGAACTCTAACAATAAAAAGGAGGGTGGTTGCCCACCCTCCTTTTTATTGTCTAGCAACTGCCCGGCTTACTTGTTGTGGCAGCCCAGGCAGAGCTTGGAGCCGCCGTTGGTGTCACGCAGGAACGGGTTGTTGAAGTCGTCGTGAACCGAGTGGCAGCTGGAGCACTCAAAGCTCTGAGCCGCGGAACGGGCCGACTTGTAGAGCGGGAAGTTGGTGCCCTGGAGACCGTTGATCTGGTTTACGGTAACAGTGGCAAGGTCGCCACCGCCTTTTTTGAAATCAAAGTTAACCGGGTGGGTGGTCTTCAGCACGGAACCATCGGTGCCGCCTTTGAGCAGGTTGGCCTTGGCAGTACCGGGGAGACCGGTCGTAAAGGAGGTAATAGCATTTAATTCCGTTGCGTTAAGGGCGGTCGGGGTGTTGACCAGCATGGTGCCGCCCATGGAACTACCGTCATGACAGCTCATACAGAAGAGGGAGATACTGTCGCTGGTGAAGCCGGATTTGTTGGAAATGTTCTGCATGCCGAGACCGGAGTACAGCTGATAGGTAATGGTGAATTGGGATTGTTTGCGGTTCCAGATCGGGCCGCCGGCAGTGGAGGAGTTGTGCGGGGTGTGGCAGTAGATACAGATCTGGGTACCGGTTGTGCTATGCAGGTTGCCGGTACCGGTCTTGGACAGGTTGTGCTTGGAGTAGACAATCGACTTGCCCGGGGCGGTGTTCGGGTCGATGGCCAGGGCTGCGGTGCTGGCCATGGCGACGAGTGCTGCGGCTGCGATGAGTGCGAGTGCTTTCTTCATCTTCTTCTCTCCTTTTTTGTTTTTGGCCTTGGTGGCCCACCTTATTAATGCTGGTTCAGATTTAGCAATCCATATGCCAATCGTCACCGCCTTAAACAACCCGCTATATCGCTATTGTCATAGCACAATTAATGCCAGCCAACCACAACCAGGTTATCTACCTATAATCACTACGGCCTCCGCGATGGAGCAACTGAGCCAGTGCGTAAATGTACGCAGTATGCTCACCTTCTACCGCCAAATCACCAGTCAAAATATTAACCAACACAAATCATATCGTGCAAAATAGCGTCTCCCCGGCCGTTTAATGACGGACCTGGCTACTTCAATTCGATGCCGGGTATCGGATTTTTCCTGATGAAGTCGTCGGACAGGTACTGGATGACCTGGAACCGCTTATTCATGGAATCCACCACATAGATGACGTCATTGGCGTCAACCGTGATTCCCTGTGGGATGAGAAAGCCGTATGGCACGCTGCGTCCCGTTTCCAGCACGGACCCGCGGGCACCGACGGTGAGCAGATAGTCGCCGGTTGTGCTGAAGACCTCCACTTTGTTCCCTTTGCCGTCAGTCACATAGACATGGTCCTCGGAGTCGACAGCAACGGATTTGATCTGTTGAAACTCACCCGGGTTATCGCCGCGCACCCCGAACTTGCGCAGAAACTTGCCGTCGCCGTCAAAGACCTGAATACGGGCGTTGAACGCATCGGCAATAACGATCTCCCCTTTGCCGTTGACGGTAATCGAGGAGGGGCGGTTGAACTGACCGTCCTGATCGCCGGCCTTGCCGAAACTGTCGATCAGCTTCCCCTCTGAGGTCAGGAAGTACACCGTATCCCCCCTGGTATCGACACAGAGAAGTCTCTTGCGCTGCCGGTCCCATGCAAGCGCGCCGCCGCTCTTCATGGTGTTGGCGTAAGCGATTTCGCGGACCGGCCGTTCGGCGCTGTCAAAAACGGCTATCATTTTCCGGTCCACATCCAGCACGTAGAGATTGCCGCTGTCGTCCAAGGCGATGTTGGTAGGCCGTACAAAAAGTCGTTGCCCTTTCTCTTCACCCAGCAAACGGACATTCTGTTTTTTAAGGTCGAAAATCACTACTCCCGGAAGGGATGTGTCGGTGACGAATACCCGCCCATCCGGGGCAGCCTTGATGTCGAGCGGACTATCAAGGGCAATGCCGACCTCCTCGCCGACAACATTGGCAAGGAAACTGCTCAGGCCGCCTTTTTTCTGAAAGGCGCTGTCATCCATATAGGCGTTCAGCCATTCAAAGCGGGGCCGCTCCGGGAGACGGGGGAAGAAGTACCTTCGTTTCTGCACCTCCTGGGTGGTGGTTGCGCACCCACCCAGCATGCCGGCCAGTACGAGTGCGACCGCACCATACAGCATCAACCTGAAAAGTATGTTTCTCATGGCATTCACTCCTTTTCGTATCTCGCGCTTCGATGCTAACGGCTTCATCGTACATTGGTCGGTTATTTGCGGTGGCAGAACTGACACAGCATCATCCGGTCGTCGGTATTGCTCTGGAAATAGTAGCGGACATCAGCTCCATGGGGGTTATGGCACGACGCACAGGAAAGCGTCTTCCCCTTCCGGTTCGGATTGAGGTCCTGGCGCTCACCCAACGGGTGTCCGCTAGCCCCCCCCAGCGACATGGTGTTGACGTGGGGCGTTCTGCCGATCTCTTCGTGACAGGAGAGACAGAGCTGGTTGATCGGTTGCCGAAGCTGGGCCGGGTTCGGGCTTCCATGGGGATCGTGGCAGACCTCGCAGTAGCCGGCTGCAACCGGGCCGTGCAGATATTTCCATTTTTTGAGTTTAGCCGCCATATCCATGTGGCATTCTCCGCACAGGAGCGCATCCCGCTTGGTGGCTGCGTAACGGGGTTGTCCCTGCAGCGAGTGGCAATACACGCAGGAAAAGGAGCCTACAGGGCCGTGAACCTGTTTCTGGTCCATCATGCGGCGATGGCAGGTGAAGCAGGGATTGTTCCGATCCGGGCCGGCAGTTGCCTGGGCAGCTGTCGGCCGCATGTTGTGGCACGGCGTACAGAGGGTGTCCTGCTCGGACAGGTGGAGAATGCTGTGCGCATATTCGGTCGGAATCGGCAAGGGAACGTCTTTTGGCGTATAGAAAATCTCTGCAGTAGCGGTTTCGAGCAGGCGGTCGCCGGCCAACAGGTCAATCCGCAGCGTATTCTTTCCTTTGTCCCACAGCGGCTGAAGGATCAGGAAATCCCGGAAAAGCCTCTGGTACTCCGAGCTGCCTACGTTCAGAGGCTCGCTGGTAATGCCGTTCACCGTCACTTTGACATGGGTAGCATCCAGGGTATTGAACTTGATGATCAGGTGATCGGCCCGGTCCACCCACCCTTTGTCCCTGGGATAGATGAGGGAGACCGCCGAGCGGGCTACTCCGGCCTGCAGCATCAACAATACGGCACATGTCAGTATGCGAACTATCCGCCCCATGGATTCCTTCTGTTACCCCAGATTCGATAGCTATTCGTTCATAACCGGCGAAAGACGGTCGTACGCTCTGGTCTTGTGGCAGCCAACAATACAGGTCCCGCCGGCCACCCCCCTGGTATAGGAAAGGGGAATTTCCCATCTGCCATACCCGGCAATCCGCCGCTTGAGGAGAGATGGCTGGGAGGAGGCATGGGGATCATGACAGACTTTGCACGAGCGACCATGGTCGGGCAGGTTTACATGCGCTGCATGGAGGTTCAGGTCGCCATTGCGAAAAGCGGTCCGGCTGAGGGTGCGCTCCTCCTGGGCCAGCAAGGGAGTATGACAGCCATAGCAAAGTGCATACTGGTCGTCTTTGTACGGGAGATAAAATTCCTCCGCGTAATGACGGGCCAGCAACCCCTTTTCGGCAGAAGCGTGCGGTGTGTGACACCCCATGCAGTCACCTTCGGCAACCGGCTGGTGGACTGATTCGCCCTCGGCGATGGACTTCCTGTGGCAGTTGAAGCAGAGAGAAGCGCCCCGTTCCTTCAGCAGGCGACGGTTGGAAGAGTGGTGAGGTTCGTGACAGGCCAGACAGTCACCCGCGGCAACAGGGGCGTGGACGACCCTGCCGGTAACCGCGGTTTCATGACAGGTGACGCACAAGTCCGTTACCGGCGATTTGAGTAGCTTTTTGAAGCGGGAGCGGTGAACCTCATGGCAGGTTCCGCATGCGCCGGCAGCAACGGGATTATGCACGCTCTTGCCGACAAGGAAGGTACTGTGGCAGGTTGTACAAAGTTTTGTTCCGCCTTCGGTCAGCCGCATCGAATCACTCATCTGAGGGTGCCGCCTGCCCGGCACCAGCGCATGACAACCCCGGCATTCACCAGCCGGCACAGACGGATGCACCGAAACTCCGGAGACCTTGTCAGGGTGACAACTCCTGCAGACAAGCTCGTCAGCGGCCCCGGCTGATGGCGCCAGTACAAGAACCAGTGCAACCACTAAAAGCAGCTGTAACACAGAGACGCCAAGACACAAGGACAAACTGCATTTCCTGAGAGCTGGGCGGTGCATCCAATCGGTTACCCCGCCCAGCATCTGATCTTCTTTGCGTTTCTGCGTCTCTGCGTCATTAATCTGCCGTTTATTGTGCGACACCGCAAATGCACCACTCTCACGATCCGTTTCGCTCCGCCGCGCCCGGTTATCGGCCACCGCCATAGCTATGCAGACCGGAGAGGAACAGGTTGACGCCCAGGTAACAGAAGATCGTGGCGGCAAAGCCGATGATCGAGAGCCAGGCGGCGCGCTTGCCAACCCAACCGCGGGTGATTCGGGCATGAAGAAACGCTGCGTAGATGAACCAGACGATCAGGGACCAGGTTTCCTTGGGGTCCCAGCTCCAGTACGTACCCCAGGCGTAATTGGCCCAGGCTGCTCCGGTGACTATCCCCAGGGTGAGCAGCGGGAAGCCGATCATGATCGAACGGTAGTTCAGATCGTCAAGTATCCGTGTCGAGGGAAACATGGCGATAATACCACCGGCCGAAGGGTTCGCGGCCTCGGTCTCCTGCCCGGCCTTGATCAGGTACATCATGGAGATGCCGCAGGCCACGGCAAAGGCGGCATAGCCGAGGAAGCAGGTGATGACATGATAGAGGAGCCAGTTGCTCTGCAACGCCGGCACCAGCGGCTCAATGCCGCTGTTGAGACCGAGTTGGGCCCAGGCCATGCCGAGCAGTGCAAACGGCACGACAAACGCGCCCACCACCCGGTATTTGTACTTCGCCTCGATGACACCGTAGATCAGGATAATGGTCCAGGAAAAGAATACTACCGATTCGTACAGGTTGGAGAGCGGGGCATGACCGTGCCCCAGATCATAGGACTCTTTCCAGCGCAGCAGGATGGCAGCGGTCTGGATTAGCCAGCCGGCGTAGGCGACAAGGCTTCCCGCCAACCCCACCCCCTTGTTCTTCGTGGCGAGAAAGGCGAAAAAAACCAGCATGGAGACCATGTAACAAATGGTCGTAATGTTGAAAAGCAGGGAACTGGACATCCGTATTTCCTCCCGATGTTGAGGGTCTGAAGTGTGCGTTACAGCTGCTTGATTTTCTCGACAAGGGATTCGAATTTCCCCTGGAAGGCTGCCGGATTCTTGCTGGCGCTCCCCCCGAGGACCACGCGACCGCCGTCAATCCTCACCCAGTAGCGATCGTGCGACATGAAAAAGGCCATGCTGATGCCAATAACCATGAGCGCACAGCCGAGCCAGACGACCCAAACACCCGGATCCTTGGCCACCTGCAGACCGGTGTAGAGTTTAACGTCACCCCCTTCATAGGCGATGAGCTGACTTCCGCCCCGCTGCTGCTCGACCTCGGGATGGTCGCGGAACACGATAAACGTTTCCGGCTGCTTGCCCGGCAGGGTAACTTCAACCTTGGCTGCCGGTCCGGCATACTGGGGCATGAATTGGGTGACATTCTGGGTTGCCTCGACAACGACCAGGTGCCCTCCCCCCGGCAGGGGTATCCGCTCCCCGGTCCGCCCCATGATCTTCACCGCAGGCCCGCCGCTCCGCGGCTGCACGGACAGATGGTGGAGCGCCCCCTCCTCGGCCTGGCCGTAGCTGGACTGGTAGAAGGTGATCCCTTTGTAGGAGAGCGGGTCGTTCACGATAACCGGGATATTGACATAGCCCGGAACCGGCTTCCCGTTTTCCAGGATGGTCAGCACACTCTTGAACTCCCTGGGTGCGCCGGTGTTGTAGTACGAGACGGTAAACTTCTCGCAACGGACCGCAAAGCCGAGCGGGATCGGTTTTTCGGTGCGGGTGTACACGGTATCGGCGGCAACCCCTTCCGGGATCTGGACAAAGGCCTTGTAGCCGAAGAAGGAACCGATGAGCGCCCCGACGAAGATAAAGATGATGCTCAGGTGGGTAACATAGACACCAAGGCGACAGTAGGGATTTTTCTGGGCAAAGAGATAGACCGCCCCATCCCGTTCGGTCACCACCGGTTGCGAGGCCTGGCCCCGCAAGGCAGCCTTCAGCTTTTCGGCGATCCCCTTTGCATCACCCGGCATCTTGAACTCATGGGTGTTGGCCAATGAGCGCTCAAAGTTATCGTCCATGATCAGCGTCGGCTCGGAAATGATCTTCCAGACCCGGGGCAGCCGCTTGATGGAGCAGGCGATCAGGTTGACGGTGAACAGGTAGAGGAGCAGGATATACCACCAGGAGTGGTACATGTCGAAGAAGCCGAGGGTTTGATAGACCCTCAGCTTGGTTTCGCTGATGGTCTGCAGGTACTCGGGAGGGATGTTTCCCTGCGGAATTATCGTACCGATGATGGAGGTGATCGCCAGCGAGATGAGCAGGGAGATCGCCAGTTTCAGGGAACAGAAAAAGTCCCAGAGAGATTGAAGGAAGCCCTTCTTGCCGGTGGTCAATGCCGTCTCCTTACCATAAAATTAATGAGGCTTCTGCCTCGACACAAGCAGCGATTATATAAGAAATCGATAAGAAAAAGAAATCAGATTTTTGTGGCACAAAAAAAGGGATAACTTTCGTTACCCCCTTTTAGTACAACCGTTATGATCAGACGACTACTTCTTGTGGCACTCGCCGCACTTGGTCGGCCCCTTCTTGCCTTCTTCATGGCAGCCTTTGCAGGTCTTGTGGGCAAAGTCCTTGCCGAACCCTTCGATCTTGCCTGGGCCCTTCTCGTGGCACTTCTTGCAGTCCTTGAGCAGTTCCTGGTGCTTTTTATGCGGGAAGGAAATATTGCCATTCTTGGCCGGAAGGCTGATGACGTCGGCAGCCATGGCGTTGACGGCGAAGGCGAGGGTCAGGGCGAGTGCGGTTACCATTTTCTTCATAATTGTGTTACCTCCTTGCAGATGGATTGAATGATTAAAGCGTGCAAAATTTATACATGGGGGGATGCTTTGTCAAGAAAAAAACCTTAAAATCTCACTAAATCAAGGCATTAAGATTCGTCATGGGCATTCTGCAGCCGAACCTGCAGTTCGCTGTCCCTGGCCTCCACCTCGGCAGCCATCCGCTGCCGGTATGCGTCCAGCTTCTGCAGCAGGGCGGGATCCGCAATGGAGAGCATCTGCACGGCAAGAATTCCGGCGTTCTTGGCGCCGGCCTTGCCGATGGTCATGGTCGCCACCGGAATGCCGCCCGGCATCTGCACCATGGCATAGAGGGCATCGACGCCGTTCAGCGCCCCGCCGCCGATCGGCACACCGATGATCGGCAGGACAGTTTCCGCCGCCACCACGCCGGCCAGGTGGGCGGCCATGCCGGCACCGGCAATGATCACCTTGACCCCCTGCCCAGCCGCCCCTGCAGCCAGGGCAGCCGTCTTGCGGGGCGAACGGTGGGCCGAGGAAACATGCATGGCGTAGCCGACACCGAATTCGGTCAGCACCTTGGCCGCCTCCTCCATGACCGGCAGATCCGAGTCGCTCCCCATCAGAATAAGTACTTGTGCATTGTTCATCCAGATTACCTCGTGAATATATTCTGTAAGACGTAAGACGCCGGATGTAAAACGTGAAAGTCCGTTACGTCTAACGTCTTGGGAGCGGCCTTGCGGCTGGCGATGGTCACGGACGCCCCAGGGCCTTTTTACCGATATCCCTGCGAAAGTGGACCCCGTCCCAGCTGATGGCCGCCACCCCCTGGTAGGCCCGATCGATTGCCCCCTGTACCGTGTCGCCCAGGGCAGTCACCCCCAGCACCCGGCCGCCATTGGTGACGAAGTTCCCATCACGCTCCGCTGTTCCCGCATGGAAGACAAAGAGGTCGGAAATCTCCGCAGCCGCATCGAGCCCCTTGATCGTGTCCCCTTTCCGGTAGTCGCCGGGATATCCCGGCGCGGCCATGACCACGCAAACCGCCGCCTTGTCGTGCCACTCGATGGAGACACCGGAGAGATCGCCATCGGCAATCGCCAGCAGGACCGGAACAATGTCCGATTTCATCCGCATCAGGAGCGGCTGGCACTCGGGGTCGCCGAAGCGGGCATTGAATTCAAGGGTCTTGACCGAGCCGCCGTCGATCATGAGGCCGGCATAGAGGACCCCCCGGTACGGCCGTCCCTCGGCCGCCATGCCGTCGATGGTGCGCCGCATCACCTCGGCCATGGCCTTCTCGTGAATGGCCGGCGTTACCACCGGCGCCGGTGAGTAGGCCCCCATGCCGCCGGTGTTGGGACCACGGTCCCCATCGAACACCGCCTTGTGGTCCTGGGCGCTGGCCAGAGGGATGATGTTCCTGCCGTCGGTGAAGGCGAGGAACGAGGCCTCCTCGCCCCGCAGGAACTCTTCGATCACCACCCGCGAGCCCGCATCGCCAAAGGCATTGCCGGAAAGCATTTCCCGCACAGCGGCAACGGCCTCGTCCCTGGTCTGGGCCACCACCACCCCCTTGCCGGCAGCCAGGCCGTCGGCCTTGACCACGATGGGTGCTCCCAGCCTGTCGATGAAGGCAATGGCCGGCTCGACCTCGGTAAAGACCTCATACGCAGCGGTCGGGACATTGTATTTGTGCATGATTTCCTTGGCAAAGGCCTTGCTGGCCTCGATCCGGGCCGCGTTACGCCGGGCTCCGAAAACCTTCAGACCGTACTCCTCAAAGAGGTCGACCAGCCCCAGGGAAAGGGGGAGTTCGGGGCCAACCACGGTCAGACCGATCCCCTCCTGCCTGGCAAAGGAGAGCAGCCCCGGCAGGTCATCCACCGCAATGGGGACATTCTCGGCAATCCGCCCGATCCCCGGGTTGCCGGGGGCGCAAAAAACCTTGTCCACCAACGGAGACTGGGCGATCTTCCAGACCAGGGCGTGCTCACGCCCGCCGCTGCCTATTACGAGTACTTTCATCGGTATCCCCTGTCTCCTGTTTTCTTAATCATCAATGCCTGAAATGCCGCATGCCGGTGAACACCATGGCCATCCCGTGCTCGTCGGCGGCGGCGATCACCTCGCTGTCCCGCATGCTGCCGCCCGGCTGGATGACGGCGGTGATGCCGGCGCCAGCCGCATTGTCGATGCCGTCGCGGAACGGGAAAAAGGCATCGGAGGCCATGACCGCCCCCTTGACCTCCAGGCCGGCGTGCTCCGCCTTGATGGCGGCGATACGGGCCGAGTTGACCCGGCTCATCTGGCCGGCACCGACGCCGACGGTGGTCCTCTCCTTGCCGTAGACGATGGCGTTGGACTTGACGAACTTGGCCACCCGCCAGGTAAACAGGAGGTCCTGCAGCTCCTTCTCGGTCGGCGCCCTCCTGGTCACTACCTTCAGCTCGCCGGTGAGGGAGAGGTCGGCTTCCTGCACCAAAAGTCCGCCGCAGACCCGCTTGAGGTCGATACGCGATGCCGGCCTGGCCGACCACATGCCACACTCCAGGAGCCGGACGTTCTTCTTGGCCGCCACCACCTCGATGGCCCCCGGCAGCACCTTAGGCGCAATGATGACCTCGACGAACTGCCGGTCGACGATCGCCTTGGCCGTTGCCTCGTCCAGGTCGCAGTTGAAGGCGATGATGCCGCCAAAGGCGGATTCGGTGTCGGTTGCATAGGCCCGTTCGTAGGCCTCCAGCACGGAGGCACCAAGGGCCACGCCACAAGGGTTGGCATGCTTGACGATGACACAGGCCGAACCTTCGCCGAACTGTTTCACGCACTCCAGGGCCGCATCGGTGTCGGCGATGTTGTTGTAGGAGAGCTCCTTTCCCTGCAGCTGGCGGGCCGTGGCCACCGACGCCTCGCCGGCCTGCCGCTCAACGTAGAAGGCGGCCGACTGGTGGGGGTTTTCACCGTAGCGCATCCCTTGCGCCTTTTGGTACTGCAGGGTCAGGGTGGCGGGATAGGGATCGACCCCTTCGCCCAAGCGGCTCCCCAGCCAGTTGGAGATGGCACCGTCATAGGCCGCGGTATGCTGGTAGACCTTCACTGCCAACTGAAAATTGGTAGCCTTGCTGACCGTGCCGCTGTTGTCCGCCATCTCGGTCAGGACCCGCCGGTAGTCGGCCGGGTCTACCACCACGGTCACATCGGCGTTGTTCTTGGCTGCCGAGCGGAGCATGGTCGGTCCGCCGATGTCGATGTTCTCGATGGCATCCTCCATGGAGCAGTCGGGCTTGGCCACGGTCGCCTCGAACGGGTAGAGGTTGACCACCACCATATCGATCGGCTCGATGCCGTGGGCCTGCATGGTGGCCACATGCTCCGGATTGCTCCGCATTCCCAGGAGACCGCCGTGGACCTTGGGGTGGAGGGTCTTGACCCGGCCGTCCAGCATCTCGGGGAACCCGGTGAACTCGGAGACGTCCTTGACGGTCAGCCCCGCCTCACGCAGGAGCTTGGCGGTACCGCCGGTGGAGAGGATCTCAACGCCGTAGCGGACCAGCTCCTTGGAAAACTCGATGATGCCCGTCTTGTCCGACACGCTGATCAGGGCTCGGGAGATCTTTGCCATCGTTCTCATGCTCCTTTTATCTGGTAGATAGATTCTTGCGAAATGTGAACTGATGAAATCAGGTCCACGAAATAGTTTTGGTTACAACGTCTGGCGTTTATTCAAACTGGTTCGAGCCGGGGAAAGTCCATCTCGGCGAGAAAGCGCCGTTCAAATACCGGGGTCCCGGAAAGGGGGATGATTGTCAATGAAGCGGCAAGCTGTTCGACAACTGCATACGACGCAGAACGGAGGGTTTCCTCAACACCGGCAAGGGCACCCTCCGTCACGAACCGGGCCACTTGTACCATGTTTTCCGTGAAAATTCCAACGCTTTTTAGCCCAACCGGGTTGAGGGAAACACCGAACGAGCCGGTCAGAACCACCTCCGCGAGGTCGGAGGCCTCTATCCCCGCCCGGGCCAGCAAAACATCGATGCCGGCCCGTATGGCGGCCTTGGCGAGCTGCAGCTGACGGATGTCTCCCTGGGAGAGGTAGACCAGCGATGCGGCGTCCCGATAGACGATAAAAGCGGGCTCCCCCCCCAGCTCCACGATACGGTTCGCCAGATTGGTCCGCACCTCGGCCGGCAACAGGAGCCGCCCCGTCAGATCCACCACCCCCTCGGCCAGGAGCAGCATCATGGTGTCCAGCACACCGGAGCCACAGAGTCCACGGGGAACCACCTCGCCGATCGTCTCCCACTCCAGGCGGGAACCGGTCATGCGGACCGAACGGATCGCCCCGGCAAGGGCCGCCATGCCGCAGGCCAGGTTGCCTCCCTCAAAGGCCGGCCCGGCCGCAGCGGAGGTGGCGTAGAGCCGCCCGCCCGCGAGCAGGGCTATTTCGCCGTTGGTGCCCAGGTCTATGAACAGTGAGGGGCAAGGGGTAAGGGATGAGGGGCGAACACCGAGGCCGTGGAGGAAGGCCACCAGGTCGCCGCCGACAAAACCGCCCGGCGACGGAAAGACGTACAGTTGGGCGTCCAGGCTCCAGCCGAGCGAGCGTGCAGAAACCCGATGGCTGGAGGTCATTCGTGGGCGGTAGGGGGGAAAGGCGAGGCTCTCCACCGGCAGATCCAGAAGGAGATGGGACATGGCAGGGTTGGCGGCAATCGCCACCTGCGACAGGGCCGTTGCCGGCATCCCGGTCCGGGAGAGCAGGGCCGTGACCAGCCGTTCCAGTTCGGCGTTGACCAGGCGGGAGAGGGTCCTCCGCTCGGCCTCCCCTCGGCAGGCGTACTCCAGACGGCTGACCACATCGGCGCCATAGGGGCGCTGGGGGTTGAGACTCCCCTCCCTGGCCAGGAGCGCACCGGAAACCGTATCGAGGAGGGAGGCGGCGATGGTGGTGGTGCCCAGGTCAACGGCAACGGCCAGAGAGCGGGATGCGTCAGGCAAGCTCAATGGCGGCCTCCCGCCTGGGCAGGACCTCCCCCACCACAGCGGCGAAGAGACCCTCGTCACGGGCAACGGCCAGGAAACGGTCGGCATCGGCCTGGTCCAGGGCGATCAGCAGCCCCCCCGAGGTCTGGGGGTCGTAGAGGGGGAGCAGACGGTCGGCCCGACCGTCGCCGGCAACGAACCTGGCGTAGTGATCCCGGTTGCGATAGCAGCCGGCCGGCACCATGCCGTCGGCCACCAGGGCCGGTAGTCCGGCCATCAGCGGCACCTGGTCGACCTCCAGCCGGATGGTCACCCCGCCGCCGGTCGCCATTTCCCGGGCATGACCAATGAGCCCGAAGCCGGTCACGTCGGTGGCAGCATGGGCCGCACAGTCCACCATCAGCTCCGCGGCCCGGCGATTCAGGGTGGTCATCCAGCTGACCGCTTCCGCCACGGTCCCGACGTCAGCCATCTCCGCCTTGATCGCCGTGGTGACGATGCCGGTCCCAAGCGGTTTGGTGAGTATCAGCCGGTCACCCGGCAGCGGGGTGGAGTTGCGGACGATCCTGCCCGGGTCGATCAACCCGGTCACGGACAGGCCGTACTTGAGCTCGTCGTCCTCCACCGTATGCCCCCCCACCAGGCAGACCCCGGCCTCCCGGAGCATTTCGGCCCCGCCGGCCAGGATCTCCCGCAGGACCGTACCGGGCAGGGAGCAGGCCGGGAAAAAGACCAGGTTCATGGCCGTCACCGGCCTGCCGCCCATGGCATAGACATCGGAAACCGCATTGGCCGCGGCGATCCGGCCAAAGGTGTGCGGGTCGTCCACGAGCGGCGTGATGACATCCACGGTCTCCACCAGGGCGCAGTTCTCCGTCAACCGGTAGACCCCGGCGTCATCGGCCGTTTCCGGGCCGACCAGCAGATCGGGGTCGCCGAACGGGCCGATTCCCTGCAGAGCGTCTTCCAGGCCCGCCGGGCCCAGTTTTGCCGCTCAACCGGCCGCTTTCACCATGGCTGTGAGTTTTATTTTTGCGCTGGTCATTTGAAACCTCTGTGTCTTGTGTCTTACGGCTTATAGATTCTCGGCACCCTTTTACTGATGCCGCAGAAAATCTCGTAGGGGATGGTACCGGCCCAGGCACCCAGCTCCTCTGCCCTGACGACGTTACCGGCGCCGTCCTCCCCCATGAGGACCACCTCGTCCCCCACGGCAACGCCGGGGATCTCCGTCACGTCCAGCATGATCCAGTCCATGCAGACCGTGCCGGCCACCCGCGCCCGCTGCCCCCGGACCAACGCCTCGCCCCGGTTGGTGAGGGCACGGGGGTAGCCGTCCGCGTACCCCACCGGTACGCTGGCGATCAGGGTCCGGCCCGGTGCCCGATACCTTCGGGCGTAGCTGATGCAGGTTCCCTCGTCCACCCATTTGAGCAGGGCGATCCGACTCTTCAGGCTCATGACCGGCTTCAGGTCGAGTCGGCCGGCAAAGTCGGACGACGGCACGGAACCGTAGAGGGCAATCCCGGGCCTGACCAGGGTGCAGTCGGGAAGAGACCTGCTGAACAGGCCGGCGCTGTTGGCGATATGGACGAAGGGGGGTGAAAACCCGGCCGCGCGGGCCGCATCCAGGGCTTGAAGGAACAGTCCGGCCTGCTGCTCGGTGTAGCGGTCGCCGTCCGCGTCCAGTTCATCGGCAGAGGCGAAGTGGGATACGATCCCTTCCAGCTCCAGGTTGGGCAGATGCCGCAGGGCGGCAAAGAACGGGGCCGTCTCGCCCGGCGATATGCCGAGCCGCCCCATCCCCGTATCCACCTTGACATGCACCCGCGCCTTCCGGTAGAGCCGGCGGGCAATCCCGTCCAGGGTCTCGGCCTGTTCCAGGGAAAAGAGGGTGGTGGAGAGGTTGAAGCCGACGCACTTCTTTTCCTGGCCCGGATAGATCCCCCCAAGCACCAGGATCGGCCGGTCGATGCCGCTTTTGCGCAGCTGAATCCCCTCGGCCAGGAAGGCGACGCCAAAGGCGGTCACCCCCAGGCGCTCAAGTTCCTGGGCGATATCCATGAAGCCGTGACCATAGGCGTCGGCCTTTACCACGGCCAGGATACCGCATCCTGCTGGCACCGCCTGCCGGACTTGGGCAAAGTTGCCGCGCAAGGCCGCCAGATCGATTTCGGCGTAGGTGGGCCGGCTGTCACTGAGAAAATCGTTGATCATTGCTATATCCAAGAAGTGAGCGGATGGCGTTCGTACACGGACGATTTTTTCTACCACCACCGCCTTCCGCTGTAAAGGCAAATTCCCGAAAAGCCGTTGACTTTACTCTGCGATTCCAGTAGGGTACCCCCACAATCGATGCCAGCTGGGGGAGTTCGCAAGAACTGAGATCTACTAATCCCAGGGGCGTCAATTTTTCGCAAGGTCAAGGCTGTCGAGGGATTGCGCGGAGGCGTACCTGCGGGTACGCCGCACAAGCAAACCCGACGACTTACGCAGAGATTGCGGAAAAGTGGCGCACCCCACGGTGGAAACCCTTTGAACCTGATCCGGTTAATCCCGGCGTAGGGAAGCGGCCAGAAAACCTCTACCGTTCGTCTATTTCTGGAAGCCGCGACCCGCAATCGCGGCTTTTTTTGTGCTATCAAATGAATACACCAGCAGACGCCATACGGGGACTTTACCTTATCACCGACCACGGTGACAACCTGGTCGCACGGGTCGAAGCCGCAGTTCGCGGCGGTGCGCGGGTCGTGCAGTTCCGCTCCAAGAGCCACACCCCGGAGGAACGGCTCGTCCTCGGCAGCGCCCTGGCCCGCCTCTGCCGCGAGCAGGGGATTCCGTTCATCGTCAACGACGACCTGGAACTGGCCTGCCGGTTGGATGCGGACGGCGTGCACCTCGGCCAGGACGACGGCGACCCGCGGGCCGCCCGTGCACGGCTGGGTGCCGGCAGGATCATCGGGGTCTCCACCCACAATCGGGACGAGGCGCTGGCAGCCGAAGCGGCCGGCGCCGACTATATCGGCCTGGGAGCCATGTACCCCTCGGGCAGCAAGGATATCGAGCATCTGGCCGGACCGGCGGCCGTGGCCGTTGTGAAGGGGTGCGTCACCATCCCGGTGGTGGCCATCGGCGGTATCACCCGTGACAATGCCGCGCCAGTCATCGATGGAGGGGCCGACAGTGTGGCGGTGATCTCGGCCGTCCTGGGAAGCCCGGACCCGGCCCTGGCTGCCGCCGAACTGGCGCTTCTCTTCAACCGCCGGCAGCCGTTCCCCAAGGGGAGCGTGCTGACCGTGGCCGGGAGCGATTCCGGCGGCGGGGCCGGCATCCAGGCCGACCTGAAGACCATCACCCTGCTCGGCTCCTACGGCGCATCGGTCATCACCGCCCTTACCGCCCAGAACACCCGTGGGGTCACGGCCATCCACGGCGCACCGCCCGCCTTTGTGGCCGGGCAGTTGACAACGGTCCTCAGCGACATCCCGGTGGACGTGGTCAAGACCGGCATGCTCCTCTCCGCCGAGATCATCGCCACGGTTGCCGGACAACTGGCCGCCTTCCACAAACGGCTTGTGGTGGTCGACCCGGTGATGATTGCCAAAGGGGGGGCAAGTCTGATCGACACTGACGCCGTGACGGCCCTGAAGCGGGAACTGCTCCCCCTCACCTACCTCCTCACCCCCAACATCCCCGAGGCAGAGGCGCTGACCGGGCTGGCCATCAGGGATGAGACGGAAATGGAGGCGGCCGGCCGGGCGATTGGCGGCATGGGGGTCGCAAATGTCCTGATCAAGGGGGGCCACCTGGCCGGCACCGAGGCGACGGACCTCTTCTTCGACGGACAAGAGTTCAAACGCTTCACGTCCCCGCGCCTGGCCTCGACCAACACCCACGGCACCGGCTGCACCCTGGCCTCGGCCATCGCCACCTTCCTGGCCCAGGGAGAGCCGCTCCCCATGGCAATCGCCAGGGCCAAGGAGTTCATCACCGCGGCCATCCGCCTGGCACGCCCGCTGGGAAGCGGTCATGGACCGGTGAACCATTTCGCGGCAGCACGGGAAGCAAACCTCGGGAGATGCTAGACGCTGGATGTAAGATATAAAGGCTTTTAGACTTCACGTCTCGCGTTTCACTGATTCAAGACAAGGAGTATCAACATGGCAACCACGCAATTGGAATACGCCCGCAAGGGGATCATCACCGACAAGATGACGCAGGCCGCTCTTGCCGAGGGGGTTACCCCGGAGTTCATCCGCGACGGCATCGCCGGCGGCAGCATCATCATCTGCCACAACGTGAAGCATGCCAACGGCGTCCCCCTGGCAGTGGGGACCGGTCTGCGCACCAAGGTGAACGCCAACATCGGCACCTCGGCCGATGACCTTGATATCGCCAAGGAGCTGGAAAAGGCCCGCGTTGCCGTGAAGCACGGCGCCGACGCCATCATGGACCTCTCCACCGGCGGCCCGGTGGACGAGATCCGCCGCGCCATCATCGCCGAGACCAACGCCTGCATCGGCAGCGTCCCGCTCTACCAGGCAGCCCTGGACGCGGTTCGGACCAAGAAAAAGGCCATCGTCGATATGACCGTGGACGATATCTTTGCCGGCATCATCAAGCATGCCGAGGACGGGGTCGATTTCATCACCGTCCACTGCGGTGTGACCCGCAGCACGGTGGAGAGGATGAAGAACGAGGGACGGCTGATGGATGTGGTCTCCCGCGGCGGCGCCTTCACCGTGGAGTGGATGGCGTACAACAACAAGGAAAATCCGCTGTTCGAGCACTTTGACCGGCTGCTGGAGATCGTCAAGGAGTACGACATGACCCTGTCGCTCGGGGACGGTTTCCGGCCGGGGTGTCTGGCCGATGCCACGGACCGGGCACAGATCCACGAGCTGATCCTGCTCGGCGAACTGACCCAGCGGGCCGTGGCAGCGGACGTGCAGGTGATGATCGAGGGGCCGGGGCATGTCCCCCTGCACCAGATCCAGGCCAACATCCTCCTCCAGAAGCGGCTCTGCCACGGCGCCCCGTTCTATGTGCTGGGACCTCTGGTCACCGACATCGCCCCCGGCTACGACCATATCACCTGCGCCATCGGCGGGGCCATTGCAGCGGCTGCCGGCGCCGACTTCCTCTGCTACGTGACCCCCAGCGAGCACCTGAAGCTCCCGAGCGTGCAGGATGTGCGCGACGGGGTCATCGCGTCCCGCATCGCGGCCCATGCCGCCGATATTGCCAAGGGGGTAAAGGGTGCCATGGCCAAGGATATCGCCATGGCCAAATGCCGCAAGAAGTTGGACTGGGAAGGCCAGTTCGGCTTGGCACTCGACCCGGACAAGGCCCGCCAGCTGCGCGCCGAATCGGGCGTTGCCGACCATGGCGCCTGCACCATGTGCGGCGAGTTCTGCGCCTACAAGGTGATGGACGACGCCATGGAGCGCCAGCGGGCGAACAGCTGAGGCTCCGGCAGGGCGGATTACCCCTTCGTCACCCGCCAGAGGCGATCGCCAGCCACCAGGCCGCTACAACGACGCCAGCGCCGGCCAGGGCCAGCAGCGCGTTGAGCAAAGGGCCGGGCCGGCCATACCTGCCGATCAGAAATCCCCCCCCCGGACCGAAACCTATCCCGAACAGAAACCCGAAAAAGTGGGCGCCCAGATCGGTCTGCGGCCCTTCCGTCCCGAGCAGACCGAGGAGCGCCAGGGCGGCAGCCGCCGGCAGCGTCCACCGTTTCGACGGAAACTGCCGGTAGCGGACAACGCTGATGGCTGCCAGACTCCCGACGGCGGCGAACACGGCGGTGGAGGACCCGACCGAGACATGATCCGGCTGCTGTACCAGGGCATTGGTCGCGTTGCCGAGGATTCCCGCAACCAGGAGCAGGCACCAGGCAACTCCCGAACCGAGCTCGCGACAGAGACAGACGATGAAGAACCCGCCGATGGACAGATTGCTGAACAGATGCAGCCAGTTGGCATGCAGGGTGAGGGCGGTGACGGCCCGCCACCACTGACCGTCCAGCATCCTGGCGGCATCGGCGCTGCCGATGGCGTACCAGTCGATGTACCGATACCCGAACTGGGCGGCATCCAGTTGAGTGATGTTGTGGAAGGTTGCCAGGAGCAGCAGGACCGACAGGGTCACCAGGGTGTTGTTGTCCTGGACGGGCGTTACCGGGGCAGGAGGTGGCCAGTTGCGGTTTAGCTCTTCGTACCGGCGTAGTTCGCCAAGGGCAAGCTGGTATGCTGCAAGCGGCACCAGCAACTGCCAGCCGGTTCCGCAGGTGGCGGACTGGTAAGGGACATTACGGGCCTGAAGAACCAGTGTCCAGAGCTGCAGCTGCCTTTCGGAAAGGATGGTCGCCCCATTCTCGCCCAGGTCAGCGGGTATGAC
The DNA here is from genome assembly GCA_021849045.1 of Deltaproteobacteria bacterium. Classification (GTDB taxonomy): domain Bacteria; phylum Desulfobacterota; class Desulfuromonadia; order Geobacterales; family DSM-12255; genus Geomobilibacter. The sequence goes on from JAJZTK010000003.1 coordinate 64,714, forward strand.
CCGCCATCCGTCCTCGCCTGCTCCGGGGTCACCGGTCACTGTCTCCATGACGGATACTATAATAACTGCCGACCGCATTTACCATGGTCTGGGCAAAAAAAAGAGCCAGGCCCTCCGCCGTAGGACCTGACTCCTGTGCGACGTGCCAACAGGGTTGGCTACCTGAACTGCATCGCCTTGACCTCCAGAAACTCTTCCAGCCCGTACCGCCCCAGTTCCCGACCGTTTCCGGACTGCTTATAGCCGCCGAACGGGGCGAGCGGGTTGAAGGAACCGCCATTGATGTCCACCTGCCCGGCCCGGAGCTGCCGTGCCACCCCTTCTGCCTTGGCAGCGCTGCCGGACCAGACGGCACCCGCCAGGCCGTAGACGGTGGCATTGGCGATCCGGACCGCGTCAGCCTCGTCCCGATAGGTCATGATGGACAGGACCGGGCCGAAGATCTCCTCACGGGCAATGGTCATCTCCGGCAAGACCCGGCCGAAGACGGTCGGTTGGACAAAATATCCCTTTGTCAGTCCCTCCGGCGGTTCCTCGCCCCCCAGGAGAAGTTCCGCCCCCTCCGCTATCCCGCTCCGGATGTATCCCAGCACCCGCTCCCGCTGGGCCGCTGAAACCAGCGGACCGAGCCTGGTCTGCTCATGCAGGGGATCGCCGGGAGTGTAGGCGGCTGCGGCCTCTGTTGCCAGGGCCGCTGCCTGCTCGTAGAGAGACTCCGGCACCAGGAGCCGCGTGTGGGCCGTGCAGGTCTGCCCGGAGTTGAGAAAACAGGCCCCCACCGTGCCTTTGATCGCGGTAGCCAGGTCGGCATCGTCGAGCACGATGGCCGCCGATTTACCCCCCAGTTCCAGCGCCACCCGCTTGACCGTGTCAGCTGCCAGGGCGGCAACGCGGCGACCGGCCCGGACGGAACCGGTGAAGGAGACCAGATCCACCTCGGGATGGCAGGCCAGCGGTTCGCCAACGGCTTCGCCGGTGCCGCTCACCAGGTTGAAGACCCCGGCCGGCAGGCCGGCCTCCCGGATGATGTCGGCCAGGATGAACGCCGAAAGCGGTGCCACCTCGCTCGGCTTCAGGACCACACTGCACCCTGCCGCCAGTGCCGGGGCGACCTTGGCGACCACCTGATGGAGCGGATAGTTCCACGGCGTGATGCAGGCTGCCACGCCAACGGGCTCCCGCACCACCAGGGAATTGCCGATCCGCTCCTCGAAGCGGTACTCGGCCAAGAGCTTCACGTAGCTTTCCAGGACAGCGGCCGGCAACCCCGCCTGAATGCGGCGGGAAAGCTTGAGCGGCATCCCCACTTCATCGGTTATGGTCCGGGCGATCTCATCCTGGCGCGCAATAAGCCCCTGAAGTATCTTCCCGAGAGCGGCTGCCCGATCTGCGACCGGCGTTCGCGCCCAGCCGGTGAAAGCGGCGCGGGCGGCGTTCACGGCCCGATCCACCTCCCGGCTCCCGGCAGCGGGAACCCGGCCGATCACGGTTTCACTGGCAGGATTTACCACCTCGATCTGCTGCGTAGACCCGGGAGTTTCCCAGGTGCCGTTGATGAACAGTGTGGAACGGTTCTGCATTGCATCGCCCTCCTCGGAATGTTATTTTAACAGTCACCGGTAACAATATAACACAGGTATGAATAATTTCAGAATACGGCGCGATGACGACTTGCACAAAGCGACAATCCCCATTGCACCGCAAAAAGATCAGATGACTTTATTTCTCTAAACTGGTACTCTAATACCATTAATCACCTGGAACTCAAAAAAGGTACGATCCGAAAGCATGAAAGGAGTGGCTATCCATGCGACTCATTGATTCATTTGGACGGAAGATCAACTATCTGCGACTCTCCGTTACCGATCGCTGCAACCTACGCTGCAGTTACTGCATGCCCCATGAAGGTATCCACAAACGCCCTCACGCCGAAGTGCTGAATTACGAGGAGCTGTTCACCATCGCCAAGGCCAGCGTGGAAATCGGCATCGAAAAGATCCGGATTACCGGCGGTGAACCGCTGGTCAGAAAGGATATAATCCCGTTTCTTTCCCGCCTGGCAGCAATTCCCGGTCTCAAGCAGCTGGTCCTCACCACCAATGGTGTGCTGCTGGACGAGATGGCCGTTCCGCTCCGCGATGCCGGGGTGCAGCGCCTGAACATCAGCCTCGACTCCTTCCGGCCCGAGGTATTCTCGCGCATCACCCGTCGCGGAGACCTTGCCCGCGTGCTGACCGGCATCAAGGCCGCCGAGGCGGCGGGATTCCCGATCAAACTCAATGCCGTCGTGATGCGGGGGATCAACGACGACGAACTGCTCGATTTTGCAGCCCTGACCCTTGAACGCCCGGTCAAGGTCCGCTTCATCGAATACATGCCGACCATAAAGGAACCGGGGTGGCAGAAGCTGGTCGTCCCTGGGGAGGAGATCATCAGCCGGGTGAGCGCCCGCTACCCGCTGAGTCAACTCGCACAGGGAGAACTCTCCGGGCCGGCCCGTGAATTCAGTATCGATGGGGCAAAAGGAACCGTCGGCATAATTACCCCGCTCTCCAGTCATTTCTGCGGCGAATGCAACCGGATCAGGGTCACCTCGGCCGGAATGGCCAGAAGCTGCCTCTTCAGCGACAGCGAAACCGACCTGAAGCCGTATCTGGCCGACAGCGATCCGACCCGGTTAACCGAGGCGTTGCGGGCCATCGTCGGCGGCAAACCGGGCAGCCATCGCCTTTCCCTGGACGAGAGCGATCACAGTGCCTTTACCATGGCCGCCATCGGCGGCTGATTCATCACGCACAGTCAGGAGATGTTACCTATGTCAGCAAGAGTAGTCGCCGTTTGTATCAGCGAGAATAAGGGTGAGAGAAAGAAACCGATTGCCGTGGGCACGTTGCTGGTAGAGCATGGACTGGAAGGTGACGGTCACGCGGGCGACTGGCACCGCCAGGTCAGCCTGCTCGCCCAGGAGAGCATAAACACCATGCGGGAGAAGGGGCTCGACGTCACCACCGGTGATTTTGCCGAAAACCTCACCACCGAAGGGATCAACCTTCCCTCGCTGCCGATCGGTACCCGCCTGGCAGTTGGGGAAGAAGCGATCCTCGAAGTGACCCAGATCGGCAAGGAGTGCCACACCAGGTGCGCCATCTATTATCAGGCCGGCGACTGCGTCATGCCACGGGAAGGGATCTTTGCCAGGGTCATCAAGGGGGGTACCGTGACTGCCGGCTCGCCGATCCGCCGGCTCGACCCGTAACGACTCCCGACAATCACCGGCACTTTTATCGTTTCCCCGCCGGACAGAGGATGATGAGATGGCCGATATCAACACCTTTCTGAAAGAGCACGCCAGCGGCGACCTGGTCTCCTGGTCCGTACAAAAGGAGGCGGCCGAGCGGTTCGGCCTGCCCCTGGTGCACATTGAAGCCATCATCCTGGAGTCGGGGCTGCTGCCGGCCCGCTACCAGCGCAACCGGCAGACGGTCTCCACCGCCGGCCAGTTGGAGCTGTTTCGCAGCCGGGTAGCGGTGATCGGCTGCGGCGGCCTGGGCGGCTACGTCATCGAGGAGTTAGCCAGGCTGGGAGTAGGCCAGATCGTGGCCATCGATCCGGACCGGTTCGAGGAGCACAACCTGAACCGGCAACTCCTCTCCAGCCCGTCCGCACTTGGTGAAGCCAAGGTAACGGCCGCGGCCCGGCGTGTTGGAGAGATCAACCCGGCTGTCCAGCTGACCCCCGTGGAAAAGGCGTTCGCGGCCGACAACGGCAGGGAACTATTGGCCGGCGCCAGGGTGGTGGTCGATGCCCTGGACAGTATCGCGGTCCGCCTGGAACTGGCCGATACCTGTTCCGCCATGGAGATTCCCCTGGTGCATGGCGCGATCGGCGGCTGGTTCGGCCATCTGGCCACCCAGCTCCCGGGGGACGACACGCTGCGCCAGATCTATCGCTCCTGGAACAGCGGCAAGGGGATCGAACAGCAGTACGGCAACCCGTCGTTCACCCCGGCGGTCGTGGCAAGCCTGGAGGTGGCCGAGGTCTGCAAGCTGCTGTTGGGCCAGGGAGAACTCCTGAGAAACCGTCAGCTGACAATCGACCTGTTGACAATGGAGATCCACGAAATCCAGCTCAGAAAGGCAGAGCGTTCCCCGACGTAATCGCCCGGCAATCGGTCAGAGCACCACCCCCCCTCACCATGGCCACCGAATGAGCAGCATCAAGCCGCCCCAGATAGCCAGAATCACCCCGGCAACACGGCTGACTGCGCGGCCGGCAGGGGTGATCTTTTCCACCAGCATGAAGATGGTCAGCAGTGCCATCCAGACCAGGTTCATCACACCCAAACCGAAACATATCAGCATCAAGAGCCAGCAGCACCCCACGCAATACAGTCCGTAACGGCTGCCGAGCCTGAGCGCCCCCAGGCGGCCCGGCCGCCAGTGGGTGAGCAGGAACCCGAGGGGATTGCGGCATTTCTGTATACAGGCATCTTTCCAGGGGGTCCATTGGAAGATGCCCGCCCCAATCAGCAGGAACCCACCGAGGACCGGCCCGGAAGCCAGGCTGACGGGTGACAGCAGCGCCGCCCGCAAGAGCCCCCATTGCAGGGCTGTGGCCGCCACACAGTAGAGCGCCCACGCGCCGAGGTAGCCCGCGGTAAAGGCCCCTACCGGCACGAGCACTCCGCTGCGGCCGTTCTGCCGATTCACCGTTGCAAACGCCAGCACCATGGGAATGACGGTCGGCAGCATCATCGCCGCCATCATGACCCCCCACATGACAAAGGTCATCCAGGCTTCCGTCACTCCCCAGCTTGCCAGATGCGGCATGACGGCGGAATGCATCGCCCCGTGTCCGGCCGGGTGGTGAGCGCCATGCCCCATGACCGCTGCCGCGGAATGCCCGGCCGCCCCCATGCCTTGTGCCATCCGGATGGTATAGCCCCACGACAGCGCGGAGACGACGACCAGCCCCCCGACCACCGCCAGACGTTCGCCCAGCGCCAAGCCAGTGAGTTTTCTTTCGTCGCCGTTCATGGCCCGTTCCAGGAAAAATGGGAGTACAGGGCATGGGTAGCATCAGTGGCAAAGCCGATGCCATGATCGGTGCAGCGGGAGTATCCTTTCGCCAGGACGTGGATCCTGCCATGGATCGTGTTGTAGAGGTTGTCCAGGACCGGGTCACTGTCCGGGTCAGGCCCCCGCAACGTTTCGATCCTCGTCTCAAGCAGCCCCTCAACGGAGAGACTCTTCTTGCGCCCCTCGTCCACGAACGTGAACGGCACCGTTTGCGTATCCAGCCACGTACCCACGAACTTCGCCAGGATTGCCCAGGGTCCGCCGACGCTCCCCTTGAGGATCGTCTCCAGCGCTACCCGTTGCGAGGCATCGGCCCGCTCATCCAGATAAAGCCTCTCGGTCCAGCCACCGTCGTACATCCGTTGCGGAGTGTCAAAGAGCACCAGAGCCATCAGCCCCTGCAGAGGCAGATCACCGTAGGCACCGTCCTCGAACCGGATAGCCCAATAGCCTGTGCAGTGCTCGTGGGTGCAGTTCTGCTTGAAGGAGAGGTGTGCGGGGCAGATCAACTGGCAACTGCAGTTCTCGAACAGAAGTCCTTTGCCCCACCATTTTTGCGGATCGTCATTGTCGCTCATCACCATCCTCCTTGTTTCCCATCCGGGAAGAATGTGCCCTGTCCGGCATTATACCTATATTCCCCTATAGTTCAGGCAGCAGCGGAGCCGGACGTCCCGGTGGCAGACTCTACACGACCCTGCTCCTTTTGGAAAGGTTTCGGAGATGCCCCCGTCTCCGGCGTAACGCTTGACACCGGCAGCGTCATAGGGTAAATACAGAGACGCTGCAACGACACACGCACGCCAAAACATTGTAGTGCCATCTTAGCTCAGTTGGTAGAGCAATTGATTCGTAATCAATAGGTCGCCGGTTCGATTCCGGCAGATGGCTCCACGCAGTCACAGAAGGGTTTGGCACACAGCCGGACCC